>JANXLV010000288.1 GCA_025355005.1 Myxococcales bacterium
CGCATGGGCGTACCTCGGGCGATCACCGCTTGCGGTCACCACATGGGCTCACTCGGTGGTGCTGAGCGGTAACGACGGTACCGGAGCGGGCCTTGGCTCGGCTGCGAGCGTTGGAGATATCAACGGCGACGGCTTCGACGACGTCCTGATCGGCGAGTACGGCTACAACGGCACTGCAGGTCGCGCGTTCCTCTTCCTGGGCAAGTCGGCGGGTCTCACGACCGTTCCCGTGACCCTGGACACGAGCAAGGGCGGAGGCTTCGGCATTGTCGTCAACGCTGGTCTCGACACCAACAAGGACGGCTTCGCGGAGGCCTTCGTGGGCACGACGAGCGGTGGCTACTTGCGCCACTACGCTGGAAACGGCGCGGGAATCGACGGCGGAGCCTTCGTCGACCTGACTGCTGGCTACGCACGCGCGCTCGCGCCCTGAACACTACCGCGAGAGAGCCGCCCAAATAGGCGGCGAGCGCCGCCGAAATAGGCGGCGGATGCGTGTGTCCGTCAGAACTTTTCGCCGACCAGCGTCCACCGACATCCTCGCCGCGTGCGACGAAGGCTGCCGAGACGGAGGTTGGGGCGCCCTGTGGGATCGAGACGAAAACGATAGTGGCGGCGGGTTACATTCCGGCTCACTTCGGCGCGCCGGACTCGATCCACTTTTTGACCATCGCGATGTCGGTCGCGCTGAGCGGCGCGTTCGGGGGCATGTTCACGGACGCGACCCCGGGGCTTGCCTCGCCGACTGTTCCCTTTGCGATCTCGTTGTACAGGTAGCCGTTCGCGGGATCGTTCGGCACCACGTACTTCATCGTCTTGGCGCCCGGCTCCTGCCAGGCGTCCAGCTGCGTGAGCCGATCGTACAGGGAGCCGCCCCAGCCGAGATCGAGCGGCGCGCCTCTGGGGACAGGTACTGGCGTGACGTCGATGCCAGCGTCGGCGTCGCGGTCGTCGCCGCAGACACGCCGGACATCGACCTGGGGCTCCCCGTTTCCACAGCGCGACGGTAAGCATACGGATGGGCTTGCGACAAGGCCGCTGTCGCGCATCGAGGGATGCTGGCCGTCCTCAACAACCAGACGTGGGACAGGCTGCAGCGGCCTGGCCTGGTTGGTCCTGGGTGTGCTGTGATGAAGCTCGCGATGACCCGGCGAACTGGATTGAGATGGCTGGTGCTGGTGTCAGCAACCGCTCTGGGATGCGGACAGTCGCCTGTGGCACAGGTCCCCGCAGACGGGACGTCGCACGCACCGAGCAGTCCCCCCGACGCTGGCACGTCCGCCGATGCCCCAGCGACCGCCATCGCGACTCCTGCGGCGATCGTCGGACAGGCCCCGGGGCAGGCGCCCGTGCAGGCCCCCGCCGAGGAGGATTGCGCACGGAGCGAGCAATGCGAGAAGAGCGGTGGTTGTCGCGCGATCGACCACGAGTGCGTGAAGAGCTGCCGCCAGCACTCGGGCTGCAAGAAGCTCGGCACGTGCACGGAACGCGGCGGAGAGTGCGTGGCCACTGGCACGCCGGACTGCGCAGCCAGCGACGTCTGCAAGAAAGAGGGAGCGTGCGCCGCCCGAGACGGCGCCTGTCAGCCCGGCAAGACGGCAGACTGCGAACACGTCCCGAGCTGCGAAGGGCAGCGGTGCTTCTTCTTCCTGGGCCAGTGCCGCGACAAGGGGCCATGCGGATGTGATTTTGGCGGTGGTGGTGCGACGCCCGCGGCAGCGGAGCACGGCGCTGATGCATTCCGGCGTGACGCGCTCATCGCGGCATGCATCCGTGCCGGTGGCCAGACTCCCTCGTGCAAGCGACCATGACGAGAGCTCGCTCGACGCTTGCCGCGCCTTCGATGCGTGGCGCTGCCTGCGCCCTCCTGGCATCGTTCCTCATGAGCAGCGGCTGTGGGGTGACGCATTCACGACCGCCTGACGATATGGCGATCGCGCCCTCGCCGCGCACGCGGGCTCTCGACGCAGGCGCGGCTCCCTCGGCGTCGCCGCTCCCTTCCCCGTCCATCGCGCCGCTCGCGTCCGCGCCGCCCCTCGAGGACTGCGCGCTCACGCCCGATTGCAAGGTCAACGGTCGCTGCACGCGGGAGGCCGGGACGTGCAGGGTGAGCACCGCAGCCGACTGCGAATCGAGCGAGGTTTGCAAGAAGGGCGGCGCCTGCAAGCTGATAGATGGCGTCTGCGTTACGGGCTGCGGCCAGCTTCCCGGCTGCAAGGCGAACGGGCAATGCACCGAGGTCCTGGGGAGCTGCAGCGCGACGAGCGACCTGGACTGCCGCGCCAGCGCGGATTGCAAAACGCACGGCGCATGCACGGCCACGAATGGCTTCTGTCAGCCCGGCAGCGCGGCGGAATGTGATCGCACGGAGGAATGCGCGGGGCACCGCTGCTTTTTTCTTCTGGGACTGTGCCGCAAGAAGAGCGTTTGCGTCTGCCCGGTGGGAGACGGCGCACCCACGCCGGAATACTACCGGACACGCAATTCGGTCGAGCATGAGACCGACGATCTCCTGCGCGCCGCATGCATCGGTGCAGGGCAGACACCGCGCTGCCGGTAGGCCAGCCGAACGCCAAAACCCGCAGCGTCGAGGTCAGACTTTCGAGAGGCGATCGAGGAGCTCGATCAGGAGTGTTCGCTCTCCGGGCGTGAGCGTGACGTTCGCTCTCGCGATGGACGCGCGGAGGGCGATCGCGGCTCCTGCGGTACTTGATTGTTTCACCGCGGGCGCCCTCCGCAGAATGGCCGCGATCACGGCTTCACGCGCCGCTTCGGAGAGGCCGAGATCAACCTTGTCCTCCCGCATGCCGAGGAGCATGAGGGTCGTGCCCGTGCCTGCCGCTCGCACGAGGTTCACGGCACGCTCTACCGTGACGCTGAGCAGTCCGCGCTGCCCGAGGCGCTCCAGCTTTGCGGTGAGGACTGCGTGACCGGCTGCGGCTGCGGGTGACACGTGATCTGGCCGCGGATCAGCGCTCATGATCGCGAAGATCGCTGGGTGCGCGAGGCTGAACGCGATGTTGAGATCCCACCCACGACGGAGATCCTCCAGCGGATCGCGAAGCACACCCGCTTCCTTGTCGTCGACGTAGCGTTGCATGACGTGCTTAGCCACCGCCTCGAGCAAACCATCCTTGTCGCCGAAGAGCCGGTAAATCGTGGGCGCTTGGACATGGGCAAGCTTTGCCACGGCGCGCGTGGTCAGTGCCTCACGGCCTCCCTTCGATAGGAGAGAGGCCCCCGCGGCGACGATCCGATCGCGAACCGCGTGATGGTCACCGCGCGCTCCCTTCTCTTCCGGGGCCCTTCGCGCCATGCCTCTCTATACCTCGCCTTTCACGAAGTCGGTCGCGCGACACGCCAAGGGCAGTTGCCGATCGATGTTATCATTGATATACATTTATCATTATCAACGATACCAAGGGAGCAGGTATGATCACGGTCACAGGAGGTTCGGGACAGCTCGGACGCGCCATCGGCACCACCACGGCGGGTGCCGCGATGGGATCGGGCAACTGCAAGTTCCACGTGTCGTCGTATGGCGCCGTGGGCGAGCCCATCGTGGGCACCTTCGAGGGGTTGCTGCTGGCTCCCACCAACGTGACAATCACCGCGGGTGTATTCAACCTCACTCGCTGCAAATAGATAATCGCATGTGCGCCGGAGCGGTGGACGCGTCCGGCTGCGCTCGCGAGTCGTGCCGTGCCTCAGGGCAGGTTGTAGATGTCGAGGAGCAGAGGCGCGCGCTCACCGCTGCCCACGCGGAAGGGTGACCAGGAAGGCCGCGCCGGATGGCTCCGAGGACGCCGGCGGCAGCAGCGTGAGGCGACCGCCCAGCCCGTGGAGGATCTGAAGGGACACGTAGAGGCCCAAGCCCGTCCCCTCCTGCGGGCTGCGGGTCGTGAAGAAGGGATCGAAGATGGCGGTGCGGTTCGATGCGACCTTCCTGGATCGCGCGCAGGAGGGCGACCTGCATGCGCGGCGTCACCTCCCCGATCTCGTCGAGGAAGAGCGTGCCTCCGCTGGCGAGCTCGAAGCGCCCTTTCCGCGCGCGCACCGCGCCCGTGAACGCGCCCGCTTCGTGGCCGAAGAGCTCGCTCTCCAGCAAGCTCTCCGTGAGGGCGCCGCAGTTGACGGAGACGAGAGGTCCGTTCGCGCGCGGGCTCGCGGCGTGGATCGCGTGGGCGATCAGCTCCTTTCCCGTGCCTGTTTCGCCGAGCAGCAGGACCGGCGCGTCTGCCTTCGCTGCTCGCCGCACCAGCTCCGCGACCGGCCGCAGTCCGCTGCTCCAGCCGACCATGGGCTCGTCGCGCGGCGGCCCCTCCGGCTGCGTGAGCGTGTCGAAGAGCTCTGCGCGCTGGGAGACCTGACGCCGCCCCGCTGCCCGCCCGAGGCAACGCTCGATGGTCTCTCGAAGCTTCACCGCTTCCCACGGCTTCACGATCTACTCGTGAGCATGGCCACGCCGCAGGGCGTCGAGGATGCGAGGGGTGTCGCTGTACGCGGAGACGATCACGCGCACCACCTCCGGGTAGCGCTGTGACGTGGTCTCGAGGAGATCGATCCCGCTCATCCCTGGCATCCGTTGGTCCGTGAAGAGCACCCACACGTCGTTCGTCGCCAGCTGCTGCAGCGCCAGCTCGCCGCTCTCCGCCGTCAGCACCTCGTGCTCGTCGCCGAACTGCAGCTCCGCGAGCCGGAGGTTCTCGGCTCGTCATCGACGAAGAGAAGACGGCGGGCACCCTTCGGAGTCATGAGGCTTCATGGCTTGGAACGAGCGCCCGCGTCAAGGACCACCTCTTCATCGCGCGCAGGTGTTGCTCGATCTCTGCGCTCCTGTGGGGTTGTCGCCGCCGCAGACGCAGCTGGGTCCGGAGCAGCCCGGCACATCGTGCAGGCCTGGACACGCGACGCCGAAGAGGCCGCCCGGTCGCTCGATCGCGCAGCACCCGCGCTGGCCTACGCCGCCACACGGAGTTGGAGCGACGCACATGCCGCTGGAGCGATCTCCGCCAGGATTGTTGCCACCGCAGAGGCAGTCTGCAGTGCAACCCGGAGCCTCGTGCAGGCCGGTGCTGCACGGCACGCCGAGCACGCCACCGAGCCGCTCCACCACGCAGCAGCCACGTTGCCCCTGGCCACCACAGGGCATCACCACCGGCGCAGGCGGCGGCGCCACGCAGATGCCGCTCGAGCGCGCCCCGTTCGTGTTGTTGCCGCCGCACGTGCATGACGGAGTCGAGCACGTGCCAGTCTCGTTGGCGTTTCCGGTGCACGGCTTCCCCAGCAGGCCGCCTTCGCGCTCGACGACACAGCAGCCGCGCTGTCCCACGCCGCCGCAGGGCGTGACGGTACCCGGCGCGCGCACCTCGAACGTGCGTGTCATGCCCTCGTAGCCGGTGATGGCGCCGGAGCCCTGGTTCTTCGAGCTACCGACGTGCTTGATGCGATACGTGCCGGGAATGGCGTCACGCGGTACGTCCCAGTGCACGTCGACGAAGGAGCACGCTGCGCAGAGCACGTCCTTGTCGCGGCGCCATCCGAAGCGGCCCTCCGGCATGGAGTCCCATACCGCGTCGGCCCAGCCACCGCCCGTGGTCTGCCGCTGGATGTAGTAGTAGCTCGCGCCCGTCATCAGGTTGTTCTTCGGGTGGCCTGAACGGAACGTGACGTCCACGACGCCACCGGGAACCACGGTGGCGGGCGGCTGCGTCACCACCTGGCCAAACGTCCATCCGACGGGTGTGTTGTCGTAGAGCACCGGCGTCTGCAGCGTGATCTGGCCATGCGACAGATCCGGCGGCGGCGCGTCGGTGACAGATGGCGCGCCGCTGTTCATCTCGCCGGCCAGTCGCCCGAAGATCTGCAGGTAGGCCTCCAGCGTCAACCGCCCGTAGAGCGTGGAGGCGCCCTCGTACTGCTGGCTGTCGAACTCCTCTGGCGTGGCGATGTAGCCGCTGTAGTCGTTCGCCAGGCCCGTGAGGATCACCTCCGTGATGCCGCGCCCCTGGAAGCTGGAGGTGAGCTGCGCCTTCAGCCTTCGCCCGGCCTGCAGCGTCATCTCACCCGGAATGCCGGCGATCACGACATTGCCGACACGCAATAGCTGGAACGGCAACGTGTCCGGCGTCCATCCCAGCGCGCCGGTCGGAATGAGGACAGGCTTCGGCTTCTGACACTCGTCGTCGAAGGTGGTCGCCGTGACCCTGAAGCCCGCGCGGAGCGGCTGCGGCATCAGGTTGCCCTTGAAGAAGGTGCTCAAGTTGTTCCATCCCGCTGCGTCTCGCGAGCCGAACGTCATGCCCTCGACGAAGCCTGGCGCGCCGCTCGGACCGTCCTCTGCGCCCGCCGCGAACGAGAAGCCGTACGCCGCGTTGCAAAGCGTCTTGCCCTGCGCGCCGTTGACATGATTCGTCGCCACCAGCAGGCCGGGCATCTTCACGAAGGTGTGGCGGAAGTCCACGTCGCCGCGCACCTGGGTCAGGGTTCCGTTGAAGACGCCGTTCGCCGCGTTGAACTCGCGCTCGCCGATGATGCGCATCGACTGGAACTCGTCAGGGTCCGCCGGCCCGCGGAAGCCGCGCAGGATGTTCGGTGACTGATCGCCCTCCGTGCCGTTGGGGAACGCGGCCACGAACTTCCGCGACTCCTGGAACGGCTGGATGGTCCCTCTCGACTTCTCGAACATGTAGGCGGCGTAGCCCTTGTGGTCGGAGCTGATGAACCGGTTCGTGCGCGTGAGCGAGGTGTTGTGCACCGCGAACCAGGAGATGACACCCGCAGGTCCGGCGGGCCGATCCAGACGGAGCAAGGACATGGCCGGCTCGATCGGCGACACGCTGGGCGTGACGTCCTTGTTGTTGAGGAAGGCCTGCTTCGAGCGATTCACGCTCGCCTCCTGCACCCAGCCGCCGCCGATGCTGACGGTGCCTGGCGCAAGGCTGTCGTGCGCCTGCACAATGGCGTTGGTGATGCCGTCCACGATCACGTCGTAGTTCTGCTGGATGAACCCGTACGACGTGAAATTGAAGATGGCATGGTGCGCGTAGCCGCCAGGCCCCGAGTGCGTGTGCGTGGCGGACAGCTGCACGTTGCGGTCGTCGTAGAGGGCGCCATAGCGCGCCGCCAGCTTTCGCATGACGCCTTGCTTGATGGAGCCGAAGAGCTGACCGAGCTCTGCGCTGACGAACACGACGCGCTTGCCGCCGGGGTTCGCGAACATGTACGCGCGCGCATACAGGCGCTGGCTGATGCCCGCGGTATTCTGGTCGCTGTTCGCGTACCCCATCATCACCACCTCCGCTGCCGGGCCGGTGATGTCGCTGACGCCCGTGCCGAAGAGGAGCGAGGAGCTCGTGGACGGTGGGGGCGGCGGAGGAGGAGGCGGCCGTGTCTGGGGCTGAATGACCGGCCCGAGCTTCGTCGGCGGCGGCGCGCTGCCTGGATCCTTCGTCGGTGGCTGCGCCTGTGCGACGGTGGCCGGCGGCAGGATCGCGAGGCCGGCCACTGCCAGCACGCCGACTATCACGATCTTGGTGGTGAGGGATCTTCTCATGGAGGGCTCCAGATAGTGCAAAAGGAGGATGGCGGTAAGACGAACTACTCCGACGAAGCATCCTCCATGCCGCTACGTTCTTCGGAGAAACGACGACGGTGTCGAGATTCGACGAACTGTGTCGACGAAGCGTCGCGACGTTCGTGGGAGACGACGGGCTTGAAATCGCCGCTTCCCCGTACGAACGACACGCGGCGGCGCTGACATGGCGCTTGCAGCGTTGTACGGCAGCTCACCCACGGAGACACCTTCATGCGATTTCTTGCGCCTCGCTTCCTGCTCTCTGCTTCCGCATCGGCACTTGCGCTGCTGCTGGCGAGGCCCGTGCTCGCGCAGCCGTTGCCGCCAGGGCCGTCGCCCGCGCCCACGCTTCCGCCTGGCAAGCAGTTGCCGCCAGGAGGCTTCACGCCCATCGCGCCCGGTGGCATCCAGGGACGCGCAGGTCTTGCGGCGGCACCGAGCACCGCGCCCGAGGTATGGACGTTTGCGGACCCCAAGGCAGAGCCCGTCAATCCGACGAGCGCGAGGCTGACGTGGCAAGGAAGACAGGGCGCAGGCAGCTACCGCGTGTACCGCAACGACGCGTTCCTCACCTTGGTCCAATCCACGGCGCCGCTGTCGTTCGTGGACGACACGCTCACGCCGGGGCAGCTCGCCACGTACTACATCGAGGCGATCTCACAGAGCCAGGGCCCCGTGAAGGCCGTGCCGAGGGGCGCGCTGTCGGACACGCCGTCACTCACGGTGCTCGAGACATCGCGCAAGAAGGGCGCCGTCACGCCGACCGTGGACTCTCCTCGCGACTTCGGCGTCACCATCACGGACGCGCAGCGGCGAACCGTCCGCGCGACATGGTCCGCGCCGAAGTGGGCGTCGTCCATCCAGGTCCTCCGCGACGGCACCCCGCTCGCCACCGTCGCAGGTACGGCCACCTCCTTCGACGCGCCCGCTGCTGTCCCCGGCGCGCACGTCTACTCGCTTCGCGCCCTGTTCGCGGCCGCGCCCAGCAAGCCCACGTTCCAGAGCGCGCCAACCGAGGAGCTGCGGCTCCAGCTCTCGCCCTTCAAGATCGTCGCGTTCGGAGACAGCATCATGTGGGGCCAGGGGCTCGCGGAGAGCGCGAAGTTCACGTCGCTCACAAGAGACGCGATCCGTTCGTCGCTGGGCGTAAGGCGTACGCCGCAGCGACGGAGGACTGCTGCGCGCCGGGTGCGCCCTGCTGCCACCCCGGATCTCCGTGCTGCAACCACGGCAAGACCGCCACCAACTGACCCCGTGAACGAGGACGAGCTGGATCGTGCGATGGACCGGCTTGCCGCCGGAGATCGCTCCGCGTTCGATCCGCTCTACGTCGCGCTGCATCCGCGCGCGGTGTCCGTCGCGCGTCGCCGCCTCCATGATGACGCGCTGGCGCTGGACGCGGCGCAGGAGTCGCTCATCAAGGTCTTTTCGCGCGCGTCGGAGTTCGCGCGTGGCGCGCACGTGCTGCCGTGGTTCTACGCTGTCTGCGCGAACGAGATCCGCGCCATCGAACGACGACGCGGCGTCCTCGCCACGGATGCCACCGGTCATGGCTTCTTCGCGAACGTGACCTCCGGATACATGGCCGACTTCCCGTCGAGTAGCGGCACGGTCGCCCCGCCCAGGTGCTTGTCGAAGAATGCGATGTCGTAGGCATTCGTGACGGCCAGCGCGCGCGCTGCGGCGATCGAGCCGAAGTTCATCGGGTCCGGCATGCCTTCTTGCGTGAGCACGCTGTCGAAGTCGACGAAGGAGCCCTCCGTGCTGTTCATCAGGCCAAGCAGGTATGCGGTGCCCGTTGCGTTCTGGAACTCGGAGGGCGGCGGATCCGGGTTCGACTGGAAGAGCAGGAATGGTGACGAGAGCTTTGCGCCGAACGCGGGGCTCAGCTGGAGCACGCCATCGAGTGCGATCGCCGCCTTCACGCGCGGCTCCACGCTCAGCAGGTTCAGCGCCGTGACGCCGCCGAACGAGAAGCCGTATATGCCGACCTTGGCTGTATCGAGATGCCCCGAAAGCTCGCCGAGCGGATCCGCGGTGTCGAGCGCGAGGGTGCGATCGAGCACGTAGCGCACGTCGTCGAGCCACACCGCGCTCTCTGCCTGAAGGGCCGTGGAGTCGTGCACGTGGGTGCCCGCGACGCTGGAGCCGTCGGCGTAGACCGTGATCTGCGCCCAGTACGGATGCGTGACCGTCGCGACCACGTAGCCGTGGCTGAAGGAGCCTTGTGGATGAGCTCGCTACGTCCTCCATTTGTGAGAATGAGAAGACTTACCATCGTCCTGCTTGGAGCGGCATCGGCCGCTGCGGCATTCATCGTCGCATGCAGCAGCAGCTCCACGAACAACCCTGGCAACGGGGCGGGTGACGGCGGAACGGCGGCGGACACCAGCACCTCGTCATCCGACGACGGCGGGACGACGGCCGACACGTCCGCCCCCGAGCAGGACGCAGGCGAGAGCGACAGCTCCACGTGCGCAGCGTACAAGGGCACCATCCCGAACGACGCGGGCTCGCAGTGCCACGACCTGGTGAGCAACGCCCAGCCTGTCACGGTCATCGCCGACCCGGGGACGCTTCCCACGGGCACCGGCGGCACGCTCGGCGACGGCCTGTACTACCTGACAGAGGCGCGCATCTACCCGGGCTCGCCAGTCCCCAACGGCACCGTCGTCAAGTATGCGGTCCTGATCGCGGGCGACTTCAGCTACACGGTGGACGACAACGGAGCGACGGTCAGGCGCACCACGAAGAGGAATCCCGACGGTGGCGCCGGCATCGTTCTCTGCGAGACGAAGACGGACAACAATCCTCCCGCGAAGTCGCAGACCGCAACGTGCTCCTCGCTGACGACCTACGACGACGTCTCCCTGTTCTCCGCGAAATTCGTGAAGCAATGAGACGCCCCCGTGCGAGAACGAAGCCGATCTGCACCACGGTGCGATCGCCGTCCGTGCTCTGACTGTCATCTATGCTTTGAGATCGCCGGCGCTTCCGCAGTCAGTGCGTGGAGCTCGTCCGGTGTTGGCGCCACATCGACCTTGAAGAGCACGCCCAGAAGCAGCTTCCACGCGGCGTCGAGCTGCGTGCGCCATTCGGGATTCGTATCGTCGTCGGCCGTCACCCAGACCTTCACGCCCGCATTGCGATCGATCAAGATGTCGCGATCGGTCCACTTGTACCAGTGACCCCACCCATCCAGGCCGTTCGGCAGCTTGTCTCCGATGACCTTGCGAAGCGGATCATTCGCCTCTACCCAGCGGCCCGGCTGCATCGCGATGGTGAAGCCGCTCGGGTGGTCCAGGTGCTTTGCGTCCCACCACACCTCGATGCGGCCCCACATCTCCGAGCGCGTGTCGATGCACACGGTCCCATTGCATGGGTGGCCCAGGCGAAACCAGCCGTTCTCCTTCACGTTGCCGCGCGCGAGGAAGTTGTCCGTGTGGGGCGCCGAGAACACCGCTGCGAGCTCTTGCGGCGATGCCTTGAGCGACGCGTGCGCGACCGTCGCGAGCTCCGCGCCAGTGATCGCCGCTGGGGGCGGCGCCTTGTCCATGAGCTTGCGGGCAAGAATGACGACGCCGATGACCCCACCGATGATCATGAGGATGCCCAGCCACCCGCGTCGCGGCCTGGCAGGCTTCGCGATCTCGGGAACCGGAGTGCCTAGCTTCGGCTCCGCGTCGACCGCCACCTCGCTTGTCGCGAGCGCCTCGTCCTCGAAGCGCACGAACCAAGGAGACATGGTCTTCACGGGATGCAGCCGGCGCCACAGATCGTCTGGCAGGTACACGTCCGTCTTGCAGAACTCGCACGCGACGGTGCGCTCGCTGTCTCGGGTGATGTGCAGTGGCGCGCCGCATTTCGTGCAACCCAGTGCGATCGGGTGATCGGCCTCGGTCGTGCCGATGTCGGCCTTCGCATTCGCATCCGCGGCGATCGCCGTCCTGTCCGTCACGATCACATAGCGCGCCGTGGGCACCTTCGCGGTCAACCATGCAGGCGCGGGGAGACCGATCGCCACTGCCTTGCACGAGGCGCACGTGAGGGTGCTCGACGCCTCCGTAACGGGGGCCGCGAGCGCATGGTCACACGCTGCGCATGCGGGCGCTCTGGTCGCGCGGGTTGCGTGTGCCTGCATCGCTTCGATGAGCGCCTGAGCGCCCCCCACGAAGGGTGTCGCTGCGTCCGGCGTATCGCAGAACCTCGACAGAAGAAGCACGAACACGCCGTGCGGCACGTCGAAGTCCTTCATGCACGCATGACAGTGCGCGTGCTCCGTCGGCGCATTGAGCGGAACGGGCAGCCCACACGACGGACAGTCGACCCGCAGCGTGAACGCACATGAGCGACTCCTCATGCGCGTGCTGGTTAGCATGCACGGCCGGCCGTGGTCAGTCGTGGACTGTCCTGGTCAGTCCCGACCCGGAGAAACGCGCGAAACTGCACGGTCGCGGCGCTGGCCCGGGTCGTGCTCGAGGTGCTGCATGACCATCACAGCCTGGGGTGACGCAACCATCGTCGAAGAGATCCGGATCAAGCAGGGCGCGGAGGGGCGCTCGTTCACCACGCTCGTACAGCTGTTAGAGGCGGAAGGAGGTGAGCCGCTCGTGCGGTTCGCGTACTCCACGGGAGGCATGGCGCGTCGCGGCCCCGTCACGCTACGTCGCATGGACATCGCGCGCCTCCGCAAGGCCCTGGCCAAGTCACCCCGCCTGCGCGCGCTCATCGGTGATGTAGTCGGATGAACATGTCGACGAACCCGAAGGGTGAGGCGCTTGTGCAAACCGACCAACCGAAGGGCGGGAAGGTTTGAAGAGGAGCGCCCATGGAAGGGCGGGTATGCTCGAACGCATGACGCTCGCGGACCTGCTCTCGTCCCTCAGCCCAGAGGAGCGCGACTTCATCGCGAGCCGCGACTACGGCGCGGACAAACTGCGGCACCGCGCGGCGCTGGACGTAGTGATCGCGAACGGCGGCGTGGTGGATTTCGATGCGCAAGGTGTGTGGCACCCGTACGAGGTGATCGAGCTCGCCAAGAACGATCTGCGGCCGGGGCACGAGCGTGAGTTCGCCGCGTGCATGGGCATCGTGCTCCTCAACGTGAAGCTCGGCGGCGATCGCAGCAACAACGCGGCGGACGTCGTGGAGGCCCAGCGCAGCGCGGTCGACAGCTTGCCAGAGGAGCTACGCGCCGTGCTCGCGGTTCTCATGTGACGTGCGGTGAACGTGCCGGTCATGCGGTTCCTGGGCTCGCAAGAGCCGCAACAACCTATTCGCTGAGCGCGAACTCGACTATCGCGGCGGCGTGTAGCGCCAGGGTGTCGTACACGGGAAGTGGGGACTCCGATGGCGAGACGAGAAGCGGGATCTCTGTGCAGCCGAGGATGATGCCTTGTGCGCCGTGCTTTCCGAGCTGCTCCATGATCGCGATGTAGCGAGCCTTCGTGCGCGCGTCGAAGATGCCCTGGCCAAGCTCTTCGAGGATCGATGAATGGATGAACGCCCGTGATTCTTCGTCTGGGATGACCGTGGTGATGCCGCGCGCTTCGAGCTTGGCCTTGAGGAACGGGCGCTCCATGGTCGGGCGCGTTCCAAGCAGTCCCACTGTGTTCTGACCCGATGCCTCGATCGCATCGCCGATGGGCTCGGCGATGTGCAGGAGCGGAATGCTTATGGCGCCTTGCACCTGGTCTGCCGCGATGTGCGGCGTGTTCGCGCAGAGCGCAATGCATTCAGCGCCCGCGACCTCCAGGCTGCGTGCGATGCGGGTGAGCTCCGCGACGACATGCGCGAGGCTTTCGTCATCCGTCGGCCTGAGCTCCTGGAAGTTGACGGAGTAGAGGATGAGGCGTGCTGACGCCGCGCCGCCGAGTCGCGCGTGCACGCCTTGATTGATCGCGCGGTAGTACTCGATTGTCGAATGCCACGTGGTTCCACCGATGAGGCCCAGAGTCTTCACGCAAGAGAGCTTATCCCGGGAATCGTAGCGAGCAGTAGTCCGTGAGCGCACCCGAGGGAGCCGGCCCGTGGTGCAGCGGGCGCGCGCAACACACGACCTGGTTGACGCTCGTGGGGAACGGGACGCGCCACATCGATGGGCAGGCCGTGGAAATCCGGACCTCGGGGATCTGCGACATGGTCAGCTCGCAGTATCCATGGCGCTCGGGGACGTGTGGCGAACGTCCTCCTCGAGACGAAGGTGCGCGCCTAAACTTCCCGTAGCAGACAGCTCTGCTACCCTGATGGTGGTGGACGGGCCGATCTACGAGAAGATCCAGCGGGTGATCGACGAGTACGTCGGTGCGCTCGGCTCTGCCGCGATCGTGTCGCGTGGCGGTGACCTCCTCTTCAGCTCCGCTCACGACGACGCGGCGTATGCGCTCGTACCGATCGTGAAGCGCGTTAAACGCGAACGCGAGACGCTCGAACCAGAGGTCTTCGCATTCGCGGTGGACGAGCATTCGAACGCGTTCGCCATCGCGCTGGGCGACGCCCATGTGCTGCTCGTCGTGACCGAGCTCGGAATCGGACAGGTGGAGGCGGCGATACGCGTGAAGAACGCGGCCCGCCTCATCGCCATGGCGCTACGCGATCGCTCCGCGCCTCCCGACAACGGCGCAAGCGGAGCGCCCGCGCAGATTGCCGCGCACACGCGCGCGCGAAATTGACGCTCACGATCACTACTCGCAGCAGCCTCCCGCGCTCGGGTCGCTCGAAGGACACGCTGGGAGGGCGCGTCGACGTGGTGCTCGGATGCAAGACGATCGTGTATGCAGGAACACCGACGAACGGCGGCATCAAGTAGCGTTCAGTCCTGCCGGCGGAAAACGCGAAATAGCCTGGTTTTTCTCGCGTGAGGGGTCCAGTTACGGCGCCGGAACTGAACGTCAGGAAGAAGTTGTCCCGAGGCAACACGATCGAGTTCGGTTTCCAGGCGGTCCTCCACACCACTGCGGCCGCGACCTCCACGTTCACCACAACGTTCGCACGCCGTATGGCGCGAAGTTCTCCTTCGTGACGAGAATCATGTCCGCCGACAACGCTTGGGCGATGATCATGCGGTCGAACGGATCGCGGTGATGCATGGGCAACGATGCCGCTTGAAACGCGTGGCGCGGAGCGACGGGGAAGTACCCGAAGCGGTTCTCGGACATCTGCTCATCGAAGAATGCTTCGGGACTGGCACCGTCGAGGGTTAGCTTCCCGAGATTGACCTTGATCGCTACCTCCCACGCCGAGGCCACGCTCACATAGACCTCGATCGCATCCTCGATGGCGCGCCCAGCCGCTGTCGACAGCCGTTCGTCTCCGGCGACAAACCAGAGGGGGGCGTGCGTGTCGAGCAGGAGCGGCGGCGCGAAGAACGGCTGCGTCACGTGTACTCAGCGAAATCGTCCAGCGGCGTATCGAAGTCGGGCGCGAAGTGAACACGGCCCTTGGCCGCCCCCGCATGACGACGGGGCGGGACGGTCGAAGACGCCGTGCTCGCGAGGAGCTTGGCCGCAAGCTTCTTGCGCTCGGCTTCAGGCAGCGCCATGGCCTGTTGTTCCAGTAGCTCGGCGAGCGTCATGCCCTAAGTGTGCATCCTGCAGCGTGAATTGTCGACTCAGGCAGCGATGGAGAGCGGCGCGTGGCCGACGTGAGCCAGCGGTAGTCATCGAGCCGCCCGTCGCTGCGGGATTCCTGCCGCTTCAGGCTCCAGGCGCCGATTTCACGCGGGGAAAGAACTTGAGGCCTGGCCGCTGCTTCGCGAACTCCTCGAGCGCGGTCTCTGTTACGCGCGTGTCGACTGCGTCGACGTACTTCAGCTGTGGAAAGCGCGCCAGCACCTCGAAGATTGCGTCGGAGACTGGCGTGCCGCGTAATGCAATGCTGTCGAGCGATGCCGGGCACGCGGAGACTGCCCGCAGCACGTCGTGATCGTTCGCACTGTGCGCGTGAAGCGAGAGCGAACGCATCCACCGTGGCATGTCGACCCATGAAGGAACCTTCGGGAAATCGAGGGTGAGGCTGTCTAGCTGACTGAAGAAGATCCGCTCGTCAGCTACCGTCTGCGATCCGCTACCGAGCGTGAGGTCTCGCACGTTCGGCGTCGCCCGCGAAAGCCGAGACACGCCGATGAGCATCGCAGGAAGGGATCGAAGCGAAAGAGATGCGAGAGATGCGAGCAGCGGCAGGTCGGTGAAGGACAAGGCGTCGAGTCGATCGAATTGTGCGCGAGCACAGCGCAAACGCGGGAGCCGTTCGAGAGCGCTGAGGCCTCTTCCTTCCACGCGGCAGTCCCGCAACTCGAGCACCTGGAGGTGCGGAAACGTCGGTAGCGCGGCGAGGGCCGCGTCATCGAACGCGCGACCCTCCAGCTCGAGGAATTTCACCTTTGTCGCCCTCCGTCCCACGCGAACGAGGTCATCGGACGACCAGCAGATCGCGCGCTCGTAGAGGCTGAAGCGATCGCCCTCATGGTAGTCAACGGGCAGCGATGGTCCCTTCACGCCGAAGGGCGGGACGTCCGTCCACGTGTAATAGAGGCGCTGTTCGTCGTCGATGAAGCGTCCACAAGCGCTGACGTCGAGCACGGTCGCGCTACCAGTCTCTGCAATGACGGCCACATCGATCCACTGCGGTACCCAGCCGTCGCGCCAGAGGACGTCGATAACGCGGTCTGCATCGATGGCGTCGACCGTCGTCGACGAGTCTTCCGGAAACAGCTTGAACGCAGCTGTCGCGGTGCCGTCGTACGACTGGTTCAGATGCACGCGAAACCGCAGTGCGTCTGGCAGCGGTTCCTCGATGAACTGTCGTGCGAAGTCGCGCGCCCTCGCCGTCGCGCGCGCGAAGTTGTCGCTGAAGACCGAGCGCTCCATCCCTCAGCGCGACCACGACGCCGTGAGGCGCTTTGCGAATGGCGTCGTGGCGTCGCCTTGCTCGTGCAACGTGATCGCCAATGGCGCGCCAGGCGATGCTGCTCGTTCCGACTCCACGGACAACACGTACCCACTCACGTACGTGAACACGGGATCGGACCCGCGAAATGTTGCCACGATGGTGACCGTCTGCTCGCGCGCGCTTCGCTCCATCCACTCGAATCGGATCGGTCCGTCCGTGTCTGCATCGAAGACCGTGTCTGCTCCGATCCGCACGGTGACGTGCTGGAGCACATAGGCAGACGACGTGAGCGGATAGACCGTGACAGGCGTGACGATCATGGGCGTGTGCCGGCGCGGGCGACGGACCTGCGCCTTCAGCTCCTCGACGCGCTTCTCCAGATCGGCAAGTCGGACGGCGTACGTTTGTGCGTCCAGCGTCTGGGGCTGCGTCTGCACCCGAGTGGAATCGTCTGCGTGGGCGATGTGGGACCAGGTCGGTGCAGCGAGCGCGAGGAGCAGAGCGCCGCGCAATCCGTGGTTCAACGAAGTGCCCATGACGCAGAGCGTACTCTTCGCGGGAAGTATCCGGTAGGCGTGCGCGTTGGGCCTGCAACATGAGGATCCTCTCCCAGAACCTCGCGCACGGTCTTCTGTCGTGGCTGCCTCCGGCGCGCCGCGAGCTCGAGATCGCGAAGTCGATGGCGGTCTTCGAGAAATTCCTCACGAGCACGGAGGTGGACGTCGTGTGCGTGCAAGAGCTCGCATCCGAGGCACCGCTCTCGCTGCGCGAGTTCCCGTACGTGCATCGCGTGCCGGCGCGCGGCAGCGATGTGGCGATCGCATCGCGCCGTCCGCTGTCGCGCCAGGGCGGATGTCCATTCCCGCGGGCGGGCGTGGGCAAGGCAGTCGCATGGGCGAGCGTGGTCGACGCTCACGGCGCCGTGCGCGTGGGAAGCATGCACCTCGCCGTGCTCTCGCCGTTCGCGCGTCGCCATCAGCTCGCACACGCGGTCTCCGTCGCGGAGGCCTCGGGTGAGCCCATCTTCCTGGTGGGTGACACCAACGAGCCGCGCGCCCGCGTCTTCGATGCATGGGCGCGCCCGCACGGCCTAGTCGCCGGTGAGCCAGGCCCGTCGTTTCCCGCGGCGCTACCCGCGCTGCGACTGGACCGCGCGATCTACTCCGAGGGTCTGCGGGTGAAGGAAGCCAAGTCGCACAACACGAAGATGTCCGATCACCGAGCGGTCATGTTCGAGGTGTGGGGTCAAAGCGTCGCCTGATTCGCGCCTTCCTGGGAGGCTCTGCTCGCGGTTCTCGTGTGACGTGGAGGTCAGTCGCTTCACGCGCACGTGGCTATCATCCCGCAGCGAGCGCGGCTAAACTGCATGGATGGGGACTGGGCGCCTTCTCGGTCGACTCACGAGACCGATGTTCGCTGCGATCGCGCTGACGTCGCTCGCCGTCGGCTGTGGTTCATCCACGAGCCATGCATCCGTGCCTGTCGACTCGCTCGGCATGGCGGTGCTCACGGACACGAACCCCGATCCGAACGTCGTCGAGGTGCAGCTCGTAGCGTCGCTCTCCGTGGCGCACTATCTCGCAAACAACTCAACGGACGTGTGGGCGTATCGCGACGGCGCCATCGACGGCAGCGTTGGCAGCGTGCCAGGTCCGCGGCTCGTCGCGAAGCGTGGCGACGACGTCATCGTCCACTTCAAGAACGAGCTGCCCGACGCGACCACCGTCCACTGGCATGGCCTCCGTCTTCCCGTCGCATCGGATGGCTCGACGTCATCGCAGGCACCGGTCCCACCCGGCGGCACATTCGACTATCGCTTCAAGGTCATGGACTCGGGCACGTTCTGGTTCCATCCGCACGTGCGTGGCTACGAGCAGATCGAGCGAGGCCTCTACGCCGCGCTGGTCGTGAGCGGCGATGAAGATCTCGACGTGACCGCCGACCGGACCTTCATCGTCGACGACGTGAAGGTCACCGCAGAAGGGCCGCTTGCGTTCGACGGCGACAAGCTCGACATGATGGTCGGCAAGCAGGGCAACGTGCTGCTCCTCAACGGACAGCATGGAGGAACGATCGTCATCGACAGCGGCGGTCGCCAGCGGTGGCGCTTCGTGAACTCCGCGAACGGCCGGTATTTCAACCTCCGCGTGGCAGATCACCCGTTCGTGGTCGTGGGGAGTGACGGTGGGCTCCTGCCGCGCTCGTACACCGCTGACACGCTGCTCATCGCGCCCGGGGAACGCTACGAGGTCATCGTGTCGTTCGACGACGCGGAGGGCGCTCACGCGTCGCTCGAAACGATCTACTACAACCGCGGTCACGAGCTGCCGGATCAGGGCCCGCGGGTGCTCGCTGACATCGTCGTGGGTCCTCACGCCGGGCGCGCGCTTCGGCCACTGCCGACGGTGCTGCGGTCCATCGACCCACTGCCCATCACCGCGTCTACCGTGGTGAAGCGCTTCACGCTCCAGGAGAACGAGAACGGCGCCGCCGACGGTCCCACGTTCTCCATCAACGACCAGATGTGGCCGAGCAACCCGCCCGTGATGGTGAAGCAGGGAGACCTGGAGATCTGGGAGGTCGTCAGCACGAAGGAGATGGACCACCCATTCCACCTACATGGGATGTACTTCCAGGTTCTCGGCGCAGACGGAAAGCCCGACACGAGCCGCGGATGGAAGGATACGATCAACATCGTCCGGGGCACCTCCGCGCGGCTCGCCGTGCGCTACGATCCGCTCGGGATGTGGATGTTCCACTGTCACATCCTGGAGCACGCCGAGCGCGGGATGATGGGCGACTTGATGGTGATGAAATAGTTCGTGGGAGGTTCCTCATGAGGTCGATTCGCTGCTTGCTCCTGCTCGCCCTCGTCGCGTCACCGCTCGCGCTCACCGGGGCGTGCACGAGCTCGGATGGAACGAAGAGCGGCGGTGGAGGTGGCGGGGACCCCGGCGCACCGCTCGCGCCTACGCAGCTGACGGCCGCGCCGCTCGGCGCCGGTATTCACGTGACATGGAAGGACAACTCGAGCGACGAGAGTCAGTTCGAGGTCGAGCGCAAGGACGGCAGCGGCTCGTACACGTTGCTCGCGGCGGTGGTCTTCGACACCGTGCTCCTCCACGACACGGCGGTCACTGCCGGCTCCAGCTACAGCTACCGCGTGCGCGCGGTCGCCGCGGGCGGCGCGAGGTCTGCGTACACGAACGAGGCTACGGCGACAGCGCCCACGGGGTCTGGCCCTGTCGACGCTGGAACGGACGCGCCGGTCGTCAGCTGGGATGGCGGAGCGGTCTCGTTCGCAGAGCACATGGTTCCGCTGTTCGAGAGATCGTGCGGCGCCACCACATCGAGCTGCCACGTGCGAGAACAATACTTCGCGACGAGCGCCAAGGCGTGTCGCGGCTGGCTCTCGCTCGAAAACGCGCCCCTGGGCTCGGTGGGCTACGGCGGCGCCGTCGCTGGAATGCCCACGAACTGCCCCGATCGCGCGCTATACGATCGTCTCACGCAGCTCGACGCATGGCAGGAGCCAGGCGCGAAGCAGATGAAGTACGTGACGCCCAACGACACCGCGAACAGCTATCTCTTCCAGAAGATCTCGAATGGAAAGGTCGGCGAGGCGAGCCCCGGCGTGGCCTCCGTGAACATGCCTCCGAACGCACCGCTCAGCGCGACCGACGTGGCGATGGTCAAGAAGTGGATCGAGACAGGCGCCCCCAAGTAGGCGCCAGGCCTACTTGAGCACTGGGCAGTTGTCGCCGCAGCGGCCGAAGAGGCATCCTTGTAGTTTACATACACTCGCGGGCCGCTGCACGTGTGCCCTTGAGGGAGCCGCGGCTCCTGCTGGAAGTGTGCGCGTCGCCATCGGCACCGACGGCCCATCCACGGTCCCAAGGGCGTCACGATCGCTCGCGCCGCGCGACGTCGCGCGGAGAGACGCGTTCGTCCTCTTCGTCCTCATTGTCCGTGGCGTCGACGCGCACGTGCTGCTGGGCGCGGAGGATGTCGACCTCTCGTTCGAGCGTGGCCAGGTGCTCTCTGGCCTCTCTTTGCTCGCGGTCGCCGCGTCGCGCCACCTCGATCTCGGCGTCGAGCTTGGCGATCGCGGAGGTGAACGTCCGGCGCACCAGCCACGGACCGAGGATGCCGAGCACGCCGACGGCGATCAACGTGATCAGCCCTGCGGCAGGCGCAAGGATCGCAAGGTGGCTTGGCTTGTCCAGCGTGAAGGCGATCGTCGGAAGCCAAGCGGTCAACGCGGCGACGAAGGCGCCGATGCGCATGATGATGATCCGCGTGGGCAGAGCGGCGGCGATCCTGGTTCGCCGGGTGACGAGCGCGGCAACGACGGGATTGGTCGCGGCGCCGGACTGCTTCTGCTGCGCCTCGAGCTCGGCGATCCGCGCATGCGCGGCAGCGAGATCGTCCCGGAATGGCATGTTCCCCACGCCGCCGAGCATAACCCAGGGATCGCCACGGGGGGGGAACGCATGCGCGAGGAGCGACGCGCACGACGGCTCCGTCACGCCCGTCGCGCGCGTCTGCCCTGCGATGGACGCTGCGGCGTGCTTCGACGTCGACACGCCGGGGGGGCGGCGAGCAGCCCGCTCATGCTGGTCCGCTCCGTGCTCACGGACACCGCATCGCCCGCGAGCGGCGTCGGGATGTAGTCATCCACTCAGCGCGCGAGCGGCTAGCAGCTCTTTCACGATGTCCGGTGTGATGGGCCGAGTTACCGCGCCACCCGTGCGACCGTCTCGTGCGGACGCGGGCACGCGATGCGGAGAGACGATGAGCGCGCAGACCTTCTTCAGCTCGGGCCGAGAATTCCACAGCAAACGATAGAGCGGCCTGTCGCCCGCGACTTTCATCGACGCATTGCACACGAGCAGGTCGATCTCCGAGAGTGCAAGCTTGTCGAGCGCGTCCCACTCGTTCGAGACGCGGATCACATGCACGGATGTGGACATCAACGCGGGAAGTGATTCGGTGTCGGGTTCATCGTCGACGAGGAGGACGATGGCCTTTGGTCCTTTCGACGTGGCCGCTCGTGCCGCAGGCGTGGCTTCACGTTCCGTCGCCGGAGGCGCGGAATTCTGCTGCGGAGCCGCTGCGCCCTGCGCCACGTTCACGACCTCGTGACCCATGGGTGCATCCGCAACGAGGCGCAACGATTCGACCGTGACTGGCTTCCAGAGGCACCGATTCCGCCGCTTCCACTCGTACAGATTGAAAGCGACGAGCTCCCGCTCGGACTCGTCTGCGACGATGATGACATCTTGTGAGAGCCTCGGACGGTGACGCGACAGACACTCCAGAAAGCCCCACATGCCGAACGCGCCGTCGGCGTGGCAGAGCACGACTTCATGAATCCCGTTCTTGGCGGCTTCGATCGCAGGCCAGAAACGGTCGACCACCTGCACGGTGCCGACCGGATAGGCAGCCCGCGCTGCTTCGATGAGCCGCGAATCGTTCGAGTACAGCAGCACCCGGTACCACTTCGCCGCCGGAGCAGGGGCAGTCCGCGCCATGTCCGCCTCGAGCGCGGCCACCTGCGCACGTTCCTCGGCCAAGACTCTGGCGCGCGCCGAAACGCGCTGCATTGCAGCAAGTCGCTGAGACGAGGAGAGTGCAACCTCTTCCGCACCTCGTGGAGGCTTCGATGTCTCGGCCACGATGGATATGCGCGCGCAATCTTCGTGTCTGAGGATCTTGAGGAGCGCGTAGTGAATCGCTGCGATCGAGCGAGTGTCGCCTGGCTCGACGTGCACGAGAAGCTCCAGAGCATCGCGCTCGCCCGCGCGAGGCGGCACCGCAAACACGGCCCTTACCCCCGGCACCGCCTCCAGCACGAAGGCCATGTCCTCCTGGTTCCGCGTCACGGCTGGCGCCGCGCGAGGTGGGCCGCGAGCTTCGTGGTGAGTTCGCTTGCCTTGGCGCCGTTCCAAGGCCTCGTCATGAAGCGCACCGCATCGCCTGCGCGGTCGAGCTTGTTTGCAGCCGTGAAGCTGCGAGCTGCGTTGTAAGCGACCTCGTCGCAGCCTTCCAGAGCGCGCGCTTCTGGGAGCGCAGCCGGCCCACGTTGAAGAGGCTCACCCGCTGGACTCCGCCGAGGACCAGTCTCGCTTCCGCGCTCATGATGGAACGTAGCATGGCCTCCGCTTCTCGGCTCGAAGCTACCCATGGATGAGACTGACGTGGCCCGGCGCGTGCCGCAGCGGACGCGCCTCTCTGTTTGGCAACGATTCACCGCCTCTCGTAGATCGCGTCGATCGTCGTGATTCGAGCTGGGGCGACACCGCGAAGGGTGCGCTATTCTTCGAACATGGCGCTGGGATTTCATGTGCCTGAATGGAGGGCGCTGCAATCGGAGCTGTTGAGGCTTGGGACGGAGTGCTCAGCGAGCGTCGCGTATGGCGTCGTCGTTACCGTTGCGGGTCTCACCCTTGGCCACGTCCCGCTGGTGGGTTCGTTCCTCGTGGGCGTGATTAGCAACTTGTTGCTGCTGGCGCAGGCGCTGCTCGTGGGTCGGTTCCTGCGACATCACGGCACCGAGTTCGGATATGGCTGAGAGAGAGACTAACGACATCGGGATCGTGGACTCGGCGCTGGTGCGAACCACATGAAGTCCCGGGGCATGCGGTCTTCTGCTCGCGCGATCCTGGGAGCGCTCTTGCTGGCCTCTTGCGCTGCTTCGCCTCCTGCACCGACAACGGGTGCGCGGTCGGACTCGTCGCCCGCGATCGTCGATGGGTCCACGCCGGCGGTGATGGATGCGTCGTTCGCGTCGTCAGTGTTGCGTGATGCTGGCGCGGTCGTGGCGGACGTTCGTGATGACTGTGGGGCCAGCTTTCCACGTGTGGGGAGCGCGTGGGTGGAGCAGAGCGTCCGCTCGACGACTCTCTCGGCAAGCTCGCAGGACGCAGAGGAAGAGTCGGACCTCGAGATCGTACGGAAGAAGGTCGTGGCCTTCGGGGGATGCGGCGATCTCGATCGAGACGACGCGGATTGGCGGAGGGCACCTTGTCCTTGGTTTTGGGCGGCGCAAGACGACTCCGAGCGCGAGCGGCGCACCCTCGCTGGCGGACGGGGCGCCGGATGCGATCGCGCTTGCCCTCTCCAGGCACGCAGCCAGAGGTGCGCTCGATCCCGTGCTTGCAAAGGCGGTTCGCGCGTTCGCCGCTGCGCGTGGCATGACCGCGCTCGAGACCTCGCGGGTGCATGCGAGGTTCAATGGCACGACGCAGCTCGCGTGGGGCGATGCGCTCGACACATTCGAGATCGCGTTCGACGAGAGCGAGACCGCGCGAGCGATGGGCTCGGACCACACGTCCACGCTTTCCATGAAGGGCACGCTGGTCGCGCGCAAGACCTGGGTCGTCGCTCTGGAGCTGGAAGGCACCGCCACGAGCGATCGCAACGCACGACGCGAGACGCTCGCCTTCACGCGGCCGTGCCTGCGTACGCATGCGGGCAACGTGGCACGCGCAAAACCCTGCGCCGCTGTTGGAGGCTTCTGCGCCGACGGATGCTCCGCCGGATCACGCGCGAACGATCGCGGTGTCTGCTTCGAGGCGACGTGCTGCGCACCGGACGCGAAAGGCGCCATCCTGCGGCTTCCCGTCGACCCGCCGAGCCCCGAGGGCGGACTGTGCGCGGGGCTGAACGACTCGCCGAAGTGCAGCGCTTCACTGGAATGCGCGGTCGAACGTTCGGACGCGTTCGGCCGGTGCGTGGTCCCTCCAGGGTGACTTGTAGCCTCACCGTGAGATCAATGCGTCGTGCCTTGCGTCGTGCAGGGGGTCGTTGCCGCTGGCGAGATCGTTCCTGCGAGCGTTGCTACGCCCGTCTTGCTGTTGATGCGAATGCGCCCTGCGCCGCCGCCGCCTGCGCCTGCTGCATTGCCTGCGGTGAAGGAGCCGTCGGAGCCATTCGCCGTTGCGCCGCCGCTTCCGTTGCCGCCTGCGGAAGGTCCAAGGCCCGTCTTGCCTCCGCCCGCGGGCGTTGCGTTGGGCGTCGCGTTGACACCGCCAGGGTCGAGCGGAGGCGCCGCGCCGACATCAGAGGAAGTCCCTGCCCCACCACCGCCGCCGTTGGCCGCAAGCGTTCCCTGGATGCTGACCGCGGTCGACTCGAGCAGGATCGCGCCGCCGCTTCCGCCGCCGCCTGGCTCCTGTGTGGAGATGCCACCGAAGCCGCCGCCGCCACCGCCGACGAAGATGACGCCGCTCGATTCGACCACGATCGATGAGCCTGCGACGAGCTGGATGGCGCCGCCGCCACCGCCCGTCGCGCCGCCCGATCCGCCCGACGACCCACCGACGAGCGGTGCGAGCGCAGGCGTTCCGTAGGTCTGGCCTCCTGCGGAGGGGCTGCCACTCTCCGGTGCGCCAGCGCCGCCCGTACCGCAGAACGAGCCGCCTCCAGGCGCCGAGATCATCGTGCCGGCGCCGCCACCGCCGGGGCCCGCGCCCTTGCTGCTACCCGTCGGCTGGGTCTGCCCGCCTGCCACCACTACCTCCGCGCGCGCGTTCGCGTTCAGCGTGCCGATGATGTCGATCGTATCGAGCGCAACGAACACGAACGGGAGCTTGCCCGTCACGGTGAGGTTCATCTTCGCCTGGATGACCATGGAGCGCGCGACGTAGACGGCGACCTTGGTGCCATCGCTCTGCGTCGCGATCTTGAAGCCCAGCACGCCGGCGCCGTCACCGCAGGACGCCAGGTTGTCGTCGGTGTTGATGCTGCACTCGTTGTTGTCCACGATGAACGCGCCCACCTTGGTCAGGTCGATGCCCGTGAGGTCGATGTTCGAGGGCGTGAATGGAAGGGCGGTGGCGGACGAACCACCTTCGCCCCCACCGTCGCCGCTCGTGCCTCCGCCGTCGTCAGTACCGGTGCCGCCGCCATCCGCCGTGGGGCCACCGTCGGTACCCGTCGCGGTGGTCGTCACCGTGCACGCGCTCGCGCCGACGAGCGCGCAGCCGACCATCATGCCCATGCCGAAGAACCCAAGACCAAGCCGCATACCCATGTGAATGCCTCCCAAGTCGACGGCGGAGCGCCATCGTGTGCGGGGGAACCTTCAAGGTGTGGGCCAGCGCCCGCCCACGAAAAACAGGCTGTTCCGTGCCTTCTTTGCTTGTGCGCGCACGAGTCCGCCCGTGCGCCGCACAAGGTCAGGGCCCGCAGCGAAGCGCCTTCATCCGGGCCACCGCCGTCTCGGCGCTGGTGGAGCGCGGCTTCGCACCACGCCATCGCTTCTGCACGCGCCGATACACCTCGCAGGCCAGCGCGACGCTCCCGCGACGCTCGTGCGTCAGCCCTAGCTCGAGGAGGGCGCGCGTGTGCACGAAGGGATGGCGGAAGGCACCGCAGCTCGCGGCTGCGCGCGTGAGCCGTGCCAGCGCAAGGTCCAGCGACCCTGCCAGCAGATACGCGTGCCCGATCTCGGCGTCCGGAATACCTGCATAGTACACGAACGAAGAGAGCGACCCGAACGAGGGCAGGAGGGCGAGCGCGGCCTTTGCCTCATCCTCCGTCTCGGCCGTCGCGGCATACGCATACGTCCAGATGTGTCCGGCGTACGCAAGCGAGCGGCGCTGCGCTTCGACCCACGTCGCACGTCGCGCATCCAGATCCGCCATCGCGAAGCTGGGCCGTCCAACCGAGCGCCGCACGAGCATGAGGGAGCCGTCGACGCCCGCGTCCATTCCTGCGGACTTGGTCCAGGTCTCGCTGCGGCTGGTGAAGGCCCATGCTCGTGCCTTCGCGAGCTCGTCGTCGCCGACCTCCTGTGCGATGCCGACGAGCATCGTGGCCGCGACGAGGTGATCGCGAAACGCCGTGTGCGGGTCCGCCTCTGTCGCGGCCAGGTACGCTTCGCCCGCCGTGCGCGCGTGTTCGAGGTCGCCCTGGGCGATCAGGATGCGCGTCTGGTCCAGGAGGTGCTGGATCGAGGGCCGGGGCGCCACGGCGAAGGTGGCAGCAGACTGCTCCAGGATCTCACGCACCGCCTCGACCGGCCGGCCAGCGCCATACATCACCGTCGCGAGAGTTCCCGCCAGGTGCGGATCGCGGTCCACGGCACGACGCGCATCACTGACTGCCGCTTCGCAACGGCCTTCGTTCGACTCCAGCCACACCAGGCCAAGAAAGCACTCGGCAGAGCCAGCAGAGACGCTTCCGCATCGTTCGTACGACGCCCGCGCCTCATCCGCGCGACCCACTAGAGCAAGTACGTCGCCATGGGTTTGCCATGCCTGCCCGTTCGAAGGATCAAGCGCGATCGCGCTGTCGGAAGGCGGAAGTGTGCGTTCGATCATGGCAAGCCACACCTCGATCTCTGCGTCCTCTGGGAAGCGAACCGCGAGCGCGTGAAGCCGGATCGCGGCCTCTGCGCGGTCCTCGTTGTGACGCTGCAAGATGGGCTCGAGCGCGTCCATGAGGGCCGCGTCTCTGTCACTGAGCTGAGCGCGCAAGGTCACCGCTTGCGCGAAATGGTCGCGACGGAGTCCATCATCCAGCGTGCCCTCCGCCGCCATGGCCAGGCGAAGATGGCCAAGCGCCAGGAGCGGATCCTTCGCGACGATGCGCTGGAAGTGGAGCTGCGCCACACCCCAATCGTCGTCGCGGAGGGCCTGCATCCCCGCCATGTACTCCCCGCGCAGCTCTGGATCGGCGAACGGCCGCGGCGCCAGCATCTGGAATGACGCCGATGCCGACGCGAGCGGCGATGCGACGGGCGCGGTCTGTCGACGCGTGGCCAGGAACGTTCCGAACGCGCCCGCCAGCACGAGCGCAACGGCAGCACCGAGCGCGGCTCGCGACGTGCGGCGCGTCGGCACGGTCACACGTGGCGGTGAGGTGCTTGCGAGCAGCGACGGCGCGGTGTTCGCTCCGTCCGTCTGGAGCACGTGCGGGGCCGCGCTGGCTGTGGTGAGAGCATCCGCGGGCAGTGCGGACAGCGCGGAGAGCACCTCCTCGGCGCTGGCGAAGCGTGCGTCGGGAAGCTTCTCCATGCACCGGAGCACGATGCGCTCCAGCGCCGGGTGTACGTCAGAAATGCGCGACGGTCGCTCCGGCTCGTCGCGCGCGGCAGCGATGATCACCTCCACCGCTGTCGACCCCGCGAACGGACGCCGCCCCGTCAGCATCTCGAAGAGGACGACGCCGAGCGCGAAGACGTCGGTGCGAAGATCAGTGGGGCGACCGGCGGCCTGCTCTGGTGACATGTAGCCGGGCGTACCAAGGACATGTCCATCCGCCGTCACGACGGACTGCGAAGGCTCTCCCACGACGTCGTCATCGATCGCCTTCGCAAGGCCGAAGTCGAGCACCTTCACGTGCAGGTCGTCGCTCACCATGACGTTGTCTGGCTTCAGATCGCGGTGGATTATCCCGCGCGCATGGGCGTGCGACAGCGCCGCGCACAGCTCCTTCGCGATGCGCACCGTGGCCGCCGGGGTCTCCGCCGCGCGGAGCAACCGCTTGCGCAAGCTGTCGCCGGGCACCAGCTCCATGGCAATGAAGACCTCTCCCGCGTCCGTCTCGCCGACGTCGTAGACGCTCGCGATGTTTGGATGTGTCATCGAAGCCGCAAGGCGCGCCTCACGCAGGAAGCGGCGACGGCGCGCGGGATCTTGCACGGACGCGTCCGAGAGCACCTTGAGCGCGATGGTCCGCATCAGCCGCTGGTCCGTGGCCCTGTAGACGATGCCCATGCCGCCTTCGCCGAGCTTCTCCAGGATGCTGTAGCGGTCGATCTCGAGCGGTGGCACTTCGCCCATCGGCCCCGATATTACTCTTGTTCGTCGCGGTCCGTGCCGCCATCGACGCCGTGCTTCTTCATCAGCCGGTAAAGCGCGAAGCGACTCTTCATCCCAAGGGCCTGCGATGCGCGCTGCACGCTACCGGACGCGGCGGCGAGCGCGGCGCGGATCTCCTTTGCGTCTGGCTCACCCGTCCGGGCGCGTCCGCCTGCGCGCAGCTCCTCCGAGAGAAGCACCGTGTCGCCGGGGCTGTCCGCGATCGCGCGCCACAGCAGCGCATCCAGCTCGCGAACGTGCGTCTCGTAGTGACGAAGAAGCAGGTTCTCCACGAGCTCGATCGACACACGAGGCTCCCGGCATTCGTTCGCCTGCGCGATGAAGCGCTCGCCGATGAGCGGACTGTCGCGAGCCGCAAGGAGCAGCAGGTGCCGGATGAGGAGCGGGATGTCTTCGCGGCGCTCCTCTAGCCCAGGCAACGCGAGCGTGAACGTGAGCCGCGCCGCCAGGTCGTGCTTCAGCGCGCTCTTCTCGCGATTCGTCGCGCCGACCAGCACGAACCGGGAGCGTCGCGTCGTGGCCTCTCCGAGCCTCTGGTACTCGCCGTCTGCGTCCAGCACCCGCAACAGGTGCGTCTGGTGCTCGGGCGTGAGCTCCGCGAGCTCGTCCAGGAAAAGCGTACCGCCGTCCGCTTGTCCGATGAGCCCAGGTCGTTCGGGCATGCCCGCGTTCGGGTAGTTCCGTGCGCTGCCGAAGAGCTCGGCGTCGATCAGGCCGGCGGGCAGCGTGGCCGCGTTGCGCGATACGAATGGTCCGGATGCGCGTGGTGACAGAGCATGCAGCGCGCGCGCAGCGAGCTCCTTGCCCGTGCCGCTCTCGCCGGTGAGCAGCACGTGCTTGGCGCTGTTCGCGGCAAAGGCGATGCGTTCGCGCAAGGGCCACACGCACGCGGATTCGCCCAGGATGCCCATTCCGTCCGGCTCACCGAAGGCGCCGAAGACCGTCTCGCGGAAGTAGACCGTCTTCGCGAGCGACGTGGGCCTCCGCACACAGAGGAGCAGCAGTTGCCCGCGAAGGGACACCGTGTCGCCCGGAGTGACGGTCGCCTTCTCCACCTGCACGCCGTTCACCTTCAGCGCACAACGCCCGGTGCGCACGATGGAGAGGTCCTTGCCGTTCGGGGTGATCTCGAGCTGATTGCGGGAGAGCGCAAGCCCGAGCAGCGGCTCCGTGGGCAAGAGGCGGCCAGGGCGCTGGCGGTAGAAGCGCGCACGTGGCTCTCCGTCTCCGTCGCCGCGCCCGAGCGTGCGCACGCCTCGCGTCGGAAACAGCGCGATTTCACCTATACGAGACGGCTCTCCCTCGCACCACGCGATGACGAGGCCAGTCGCGTCGTCCGAGGGCTCGGCGCCATCCGTGGTCACGGCGTGCGCTGCCGAGATCGTCTTCGGATCGGGGCTCAAGCCGCGAGTATACCGTCAACGAGCGGGCAAGCCCACGACCTCCGTCGGAATGGCCTTCACATCCGTAGGCCCAATGCCGAGCTGTCCTACTTCGCCGTTGCCCAGCACATGACCTTGCCGCTTCGAAGGATCATCGATTCCCGGATTCGCCCAGCTCCCCGACGAGGAAGGTGCGGAGCTTGTCTTGCACGGGCTGGAGGAGGTTCTGGAGCGCGCGCTCTCTAGTGCGGTGGGGTGAGGTCCGCCGTCGGAGCGAACGTCGGTGGCCGACGCATCTTCGACGCTTGCTCGTACGCGTACGCGAGCCGGATGAGCGTTCCTTCCGACCAGGCCCTGCCGATGAACGAGACGCCGACGGGAAGCCCGAACACGAAGCCTGCGGGAACGGTGATGTGCGGATACCCGGCGACGGCCGGCAGGGTCGCAGGGTTTCCCAGGTAGTGATCGCCGTCGATCAGATCGATCGGCCAAGCGGGACTTTCGGTCGTGCCGACGAGCGCGTCGAGCTTGTCCTTGTCCATCGCCGCGTCGATTCCTTTGGCGCGCGCCGCCGCTTGCATCTTCTGCAGCGCCTTTCGATACGCCTCGTCGGTGAGCGGCCCCTTCTTCTGCGCCCGCAAGAAAACCTCTTGGCCGAAGTAGGTCATCTCGCGCGGCCCATTCGCTTCGTTGAACGCGATGACGTCCGCGAGCGAGTGGACCGGGGAGTCCGCGCCGAGCCCGCCGAGGTAGAGGTTCAGGTCCGTCTTGCGTTCGTAGAGAAGGACATCAGCCTCGGCATCGAGATCAGGCGTCGTCACAAGGACGGGATCAACGACGAAAGCGCCCTGGGCCTGCATGACGGCGACAGCGGCGTCGACGAGGAGATCGGCTGCTGGAGAAAATCCCATCATCCCTTTGCGCAAGACACCGATGCGCGCACCTTTGAGCCCGTTCGGATCAAGGTACTTCGAATAGTCGGTCGCAGCTTTTCCGGCGCTGGCCTTCGTCGCGGGATCGCGGGCGTCCACTCCCGTAAGCACGCCGAGCAGCGTCGCCGCATCCGCGACCGTGCGCGCCATCGGACCGGCCGTGTCCTGCCTGTGGGAGATCGGAATGATTCCCGCGCGGCTGACCAGGCCGACGGTCGGCTTGATTCCCACCAGCGAGGAGACGCTCGATGGCGATACGACCGAACCGTCGGTCTCGGTACCGACGCCAATCGTCGCAAGGCTCGTCGAGATCGCGACACCCGTTCCGGAGCTCGATCCCGACGGACTGCGGTCGAGTGCGTAGGCATTGCGGGTCTGGCCGCCGCGCCCGCTCCATCCGCTTGATGAATGCGTCGAGCGTGCGTCGGCCCACTCGGTCATGTTGGTCTTCCCCAGGATCACAGCGCCGGCATCGCGAAGGTGCTCCGCGACCGCCGAATCGTTCGGATGCCGCACGCCCATCAGCGCGAGGGAGCCAGCTGTTGTCATCATGTGGTCCGCAGTGTCGATGTTGTCCTTGATCAGAACCGGGATGCCATGGAGCGAGCCACGCGCACCTTTCGTTCTGCGCTCGTCGTCGAGTGCCGTCGCGATCGCGATCGCGTCTGGATTGATCTCGAGCACCGCAAGAAGCGTCGGGCCGTTCTTGTCGAGATCGTGGATGCGCCGCAGATACGCCTCCACCAGGTCCTTCGAGGTAAAACGGCCCGCCGTCATTCCCGCCTGGAGATCGGCGATCGTCGCCTCCTCGACTCCGATCGCCGTCGCGGGGGCGATCTTGGCGGTCGCTGCAGGTTGTTGGGTGGGTTGGGCGGGTTCAGCAGGTTCGGCGGCCATTCCTTGTGGCCGCGGCTGAGCGCATGCCACGAGCAGAAGAACTCCCGCGAGCCTCGAAGCAGTTTTCATAGATCGTTCCTTCGGATGACGTCGATGTCGGCGCCGATTTCCCACGTGCCGGTTCCCGGTTTCAAGAGAGGTGAGTGCCTTCGCGCACAAGACGCACTCTTGCGATCTCGAGGCGGTCCTTCGCTCGGGGTCTTGCCTTGCCTAGCTTCGCTGGCAGAGCGAACGGAAGAGGCGAGGCGTCGCGTTGCATCGCTCGTAGTAGTAGCACTCCGAAGAGGGCGAAGGTCACTATCGCACTTGCTGGATTTCCTGGAAGGCCAAGGACGCGTCGACCATGCGTGTCGATGCTGGGCGTCGAGAGATCATGCGATGTCGCGCGGATGATGATCGCGCAGGTAGGAAACGGCCAGTGACCGCGAACGTCACTCGATCGTGAGGCGCACGTTGTCGATGCTTACTTCGCCGTCGTGCGTGTTGGTTGAAACCCCCGTCACGCCGAGCGTTACGCTCACATTGGCGTTGTCCACGGTGATGGCTTTGTTGGTGACGCCGTCGGCGAAGCCCTGAGCGTGGTCGAACGCGACCGTCGCATTGGTCGGGGTCACGATGATCGCGCCCTCATGCCAGGAGCCCGCAGGGGACAGGTTGTAGCCACCGTTGATGAAGCTCGGGTGGTAGTAGCCTAGGTCGTTTGCCTTCCACTCGAGCGTGAAGGTCTCGATGCCGACATGGAGGGTCACGAACACCCAGTGGTCCGGCATCGGAAACAAGTCCACGTCGGTGCGAAGCGCGAATGCCAGCGTCACCTTCTTTGCGCCGGACTTACTGAATACCGGTGATGTGAAGATCGAGGCCGTGGCGCTGGCCATGGGCGCGAATGCCCGGCCCGCGCCGGGTGGCGACGCCGAAGCGTCCGTGGCGAGGGTGATGACGCCGCTGGTTGTCTTCCACTGCGCGCCTGCGTCGTCACTCTCGTCGAAGTCGACGCAAAAGACGTCGTTGACGGTGCCCACTTCGCAGTACGAGGTGCTGCCATTCCCGTCGTACAGAGAGCTGTTCGCGTCGAACGAGGCATCCTCGCTCACCTGGCCGGCATCGTTGCCGGATTGTCCGTCGGGCCCGACGCTGCCGTCCGTCTGGAGTGCGCCGTCGCTGATGGCGCCGTCCGTCTGCGCGCCGTCGTTCTTGTCGGTGGTGGCGCTTGATTCGTCGAGCGGCAGGAACATCTCGCATGCCGCGACCAGGCACGCGAACGTGACGAGCACCGCGAAGAGCCTCAGCGTGCGTGCCTTCATCGAAAGGCTCCAGACAATGCGACGCCCGCGGCGTCACGTGTCATCCACGGCGCGAGGGTCGCGCTGCGTTCGGCGTGCTGCGGCGCCACGAACCACAGCGTGGCACCACCAGCAACGAGCACCGCACCCACGATGTCGAGCACCGTGGCGGGCGTCGCGACATCGGAGCGGAATTGACGGGTGTGTGCGGTGGCGGCGGAGCACGCAGCTGCGTCGGAAGAGGCACACGCTACGTCGCGCTGCTTCTTCAGATCGTCGAAGTGGCTCGAGCTAGTGAGGAAGAACACGCCACTCGCGGCCAGCGTTGCCACTCCCACGCCCGCGCTTCCGACTGCGACGTATCGCCACGTGGACCAGCCTTGTGAGGGCTCTTTTCCGTCGGTTGGACCCGCCGCGCCGGAGGTCGGTGCGGGCCCGAGCTCCACGACGACGTGCTCATGGTCGGGGATCGCGCTGCGCGTCCACTTCGTGTGCAACGCGGCCGTGACGGTCACCTCGTGCAGGCCGCTGGCGGAGAAGAATAGCTCGCGCGTGGTCCCGACAGGGACCTCCACGCCGTCCACGATGACCTTCGCACCTGGCGCCGATGTGACTGTCCCTGGCACCTCGACCTCGAGGAAGTGTACCCGCGGGAGCAGGCGTCGTTCCCCCGCGGCCCGTCTCGGTAACGACATCGTCCAGGTCGCGCCCGTCCAGGAACTCCATGACGATGAATGGAGCGCCGTCGCTCTGGCCGACCTCCAGAACGTGACCCACGTGGTCGCTCTTCAGCTGGACGGCTGCCTTGGCCTCGCGCGCGAACCTCTCGGCGTTGGCGGGATTCAGCGCCACCTCCCGCAACATGAACTTGATCGCGACTCGCCGATCGAAGTCCAGATGACGCGCCGCCATCACGACGCCCATGCCGCCTGCGCCGATCATCTTCTCTAGCTTGTAGCGACCGACGATCTCGCCGACCGCAGGATGCGGAGCCGCACGCACGCCTGCAATGGTAGCAACTCGCGTGCACACAGTAAAAGAAGGGCCGGCCGGGCAAGGATGAGGGATCGCGAGGGCGTGCTAAGATCTGCCTATGCGCCTGCGATCCGTTGTCGAGCTCTTCTCATTCATCGCCGTGGTCGGCGTGGTCGTCGCTTGCACCGACCGCGCGACGTCGGGCATCCCGACCCCGGGCTATGGACAACAGGGCACGGACGCAGGCGGAACGGCCCCGCTCGATGCCACCAGCGGTCCCGGGCAAGGTGAGGCGCTCTATCGCGCGCTCGAGCCTCAGATGATCCAGGCATGCGGCGGCGCTGGCGGCGGCTGTCACGTGAACGCGAAGCAGCTCGTCACTGCGCCTATTTTCCTGGCGGGTCCCGACTCCTACGTCTCCATCAAGAAGTACGGGGGCATCGTCGTCTCGGAGGTCTTCACGAGCTCCATCCTCACCAAGGGCCAGCACGAAGGTCCGAGCCTTGCGACGGACGCGGCGTTCGAGAAGAAGGTGGAGGCGTGGCTCTACGAGGAGTCACTGGAGCTCTCACAGATGCAGCTGCCATCCACCGACGCGTTCTCGATCAAGCTGAACGCCGACAACGATATCGATCTTTCGAAGCTCGAGATGGGTGTCAGTGGAGTCCATCTGAAATTCAAAGCCGCGCTGGTGGGTACCGCGCTGGGGCTCACCAACGTGCGGCTCGTTGCGCCTGCCGGGACCGCGGTGCACATCAAACACCCGCTATTTTACCGCGTCCGAACGGGTGCGCTGGATCAGCAGGACCCGAACGACAGCTTCTCGAACTCCGATCAAACCGTCCCCGGTGGGGCCGAGACCGCGCTTGCGCCGGGCCTCGTCATCTTCACCGCGTGGGGCGACTGGAACAACGCCGACAAGGTTCGCCTCTCCACGTACAAGCTGGAGAAGGGCACGCTCATCGAAGCGGCTGCGTCCGCTACGTGCAAGGACTCGGATGCCTTCGGCGCGCAGGTTGCACCGTTGCTGACCGGCAACGGAAGCTCCGCGTCGCTCACCTGCACGAATGGAAACTGCCATGGCTCCGGTGGTGATGGACAAGGCGCCATGGACCTCTCGGCGCTGACGCTGGATACGCCCGATTTTTCGCAGGCGTGTGCGATCGTCATCAAGGAGATCGACAAGAAGTCACCGGCGAACAGCAAGCTTATCCAGAAGCCTGCGGGCGCGCTGTCGCACGTGGGCGGCAAGGTCGACGATCCCCAGACCTTCACGAACGACATGAGCGGATTCATCACGGGCGGTGCGATCTTCTGATCACCTGAACGGCGAGGGTTTCCACAAAAGTGCCGCCAAAACAAATCTTGTCCTCAGTTCGGACCGGTTCACGTGGATCTGGACATGAAACATCGATTTGCTTCGATCTGTGCCTTTTCCGCGCTGTCCTCTCTGCTGGTGCTCACACCCGCCTGCTCGTCCACGAGCTCGGGCGGCGCTGCCACGGACGCGGGCGCGGGGGCAGACGGCGGTTCTTCCGTGCTGGGCTTTTCGCCATCCAACGTCGACCTCACCGGCATCGACCTGTCCGCCGCGGACGACGTCGTCCTTCACGGGACGAACTGCGTGATCGACGGCGACGTCGCGGAGGGGCCCACGTTCTTCCAGTGCGCGCAGGACGTGAACAACCGCGTCGTGCACAAGAACCTCATGCTCGGGGATGGCTCACACCTGTCCGTGTTCATCATGAAGTCCCTGCGGATCGACGCAGGCACGACGGCGCTGCTCAATCGTGGAACGAGCCCCGTCGTCCTCGTCGCGCTGGGAACCATGGTCCTCGACGGATCGATCGATGTGACACCAGGCATTGCAGGCGGCAGCGTGAACACGGCGGCGCGCACGAAGGGTTCAGGCACTGGCGGTGGCACCGCGGGCGACGCGACCGGACTCGCAGGCGGTGGCGCTTCGTATTGCGGACTCGGTGGGAAAGGGGGCACGCAGACCGCGACGATGGGCTCCGCGCCAGTGCCCGCCACGTCCGCATGGGGAGGCGCGACGCTGATCCCGCTGGTCGGTGGCTCTGCGGGCGGTAGTGGCGCGGTCATCAACAACGGCCCCGGAGGAGGCGGCAGCGGCGGCGGCGCACTGCAGCTCGTGGCCGGCACTTCGTTCGAGCTCCACGCAATGGGCTTCATCAGCGCCGGCGGTGGTGGAGGCGCCTACGGTGGCCTCGGCAAGGACGGCGCAGGCGGCGGCGGAAGCGGCGGCTCGATCCTGATCGAGTCCCGGACGGTCACCATCGCCGGCGCGATCGCTGCGAACGGCGGCGGTGGAGGCCAGGGGAACGGTGACGTCGGTGAGAACGGCGCGGTGGACCACGCGGCGAAGGGCGGCGCGAAGGCGATGGAGTCCGGCGCCGGTGGTCTGGGCTCGTTCGGAACCACGCTCGACGGCGCTGATGGCCCATCGTCGTCGGACGCAACCTTGAGCGCCAGCAGTGGTGGTGGCGGCGCCGGACGGATCCGGATCAACACGCAGACCGGCACGGCAAGCATCACGGGCGCGCTGTCTCCCGCAGCGACCACCGCGTGCGCGACGCAGGGAACGCTCGCGAAGTAGTCGGCTACTTTGGCGCCCCAGCACGTGGACGTCGTGACGGTGGATGCAGACCGCGCCACCGCCTGCTCCAATCTCGCCGCCTGAGCGCTGGTGAATAGCCGCTGACGCTCTATTCGCAGTCTCGATGGACGAGTGACTCTCCATCGCCGGCGGGCCACAACACCATCGCGCATCATGCGTTTGCCGTCGCGGTCGGTGCGCTCCTCCGAGATACCGACGTGACGCTCAGCCGAACGGGAACGGCGCTTCGGGCCTCATCTCGGCGATGAAGTGCCGCAGCCTCACGTCCGCGCCAGTGGTGATTCGCATCGCGGGCAGGCGAGCTTTGACCGCCGCAACCTCCTCGGCAACGGCGCCCACCCAGTCCACGTGGCTCTGGGTGTAGACGCGCCGGGGCAGAGCAAACCGCACCAGCTGACGCTTCGGCCCGTCGGCGCCGAACATCAGCTCGCCGATCTCACAGGTCCGCACCCCGCCTGCCAGGTACATCGCGCAGGCAAGCGACTGGCCCGGTAGATCGTGCGCTCCAAGATGCGGCAGCGCGGCGCCTGCGTCGACGTAGACGGCGTGCGCGGCGACCGGCGTGATCACCGGGAGACCCGCGTCCGCGAGCTTCTGTCCAAGGTAACGCGCCGCCGCGAAGCGATACTCCAGGTATGCCTCGTCCAGGACCTCGTGGAGCCCCTGCGCGATGGCCTCGAGATCGCGCCCCGCGAGCCCGCCATAGCTAGGAAACCCCTCGGTTCGGATGAGGTCGACGCGAATCTTCTCTGCCAGCGCCCTGTCCCGGACCGCCAGGATCCCGCCCATGTTGACGATGGCGTCCTTCTTCGCGCTCATCGTGAACACGTCGCACATGTCGAACATCTCGCGTGCGATCTGGCTGAGCGGCTTCTTCGCCTGACCAGGCTCGTCCTGCTTGATGCGGTAAGCGTTCTCCGCGAAGCGGCAGGCATCCAGGACGAACGTGACGTTCGCCGCTCTGCAGCGCTGCGACACGAGGGTGAGGTTCTCGAGCGAGACCGCCTGTCCACCCACCGTGTTGTTGGTGACGGTCATCACCACCAGAGCGACGTTCCCTGCGTGCTCGCGCATGGCGCGATCGAATGCGTCGAGGTCCACGTCCCCGCCGAACGACGCGTGTGCGGTGAGGGCATCCGCGCGGCCAAGGTCGAGTCCACGCGCTCCCGCTGCCTCCACGTTCGCGCGCGTTGTGTCGAAGAGGCCGTTCGAGAGGACGACCTTCCCCGTGAGGTCCGAGACCGCGCAGAGGATCCGCTCCGCGGCCCGGCCCTGGTGGGTGGGAAAAACGTGCGGAACACCGGTGAGCGTGTGCACCGCGTCTTCGAAGCGGAAGAAGCTCTTGGCGCCTGCGTAAGATTCGTCCCCGCGCATCATCGCGGCCCATTGCTCCGCGCTCATTGCGCCGGTGCCGGAGTCCGTGAGCAGGTCCACGATCACGTCCTCTGCCCGGACGGCGAACAGGTTGTAGTGTGCAACTTCCAGGATCTTCTGTCTCTCGACCCCTGTCGTGACGCGGATGGGCTCCGTGACCTTGATGCGAAAGGGCTCGATGATGGGTCGCTTCATGGGGTTGCTCCAGGACCTCTCGGCGACGCGCGCCAGCCCTTGACCACGCGCGTGTAGTTGGTGCGCTCCCATGCATGCGGGTCGGGCGACGAGCTCAGGTCGAGCACGCCGCGCGCCTCCGCGCTTCCGCGATACCCCTTGCGGTCGAGCCACTCGCACAGCTCGCTCTTGATGACCAGCAGGTGCTCTGGCCCATGCTGGAGCAGGACCGACGCCAGCGCGACGACGTGCGCGCCGGAGAGAATGGCCTTCGCCGCGTCCCGACCGCCGTGAACGCCGCCCGTGCACGCGAGCGAGAGCCTGGTCACGGGCGACAGGATCGCAAGGGCGTGGAGGCGGAGCGGCAGCTCTGCGGGGGTGGAGTGGACGAGGCGCCGGTCGACGTCGAGCTCGTCGATGTCCACGTCGGGCTGGTAGAAGCGGTTGAACACCGCCACGCCCTTCGCGCCCGCCCGCTCGAGCCTGCGAACGAATGCGGGCACGGAGGAGTAGAACGGCGAGAGCTTCACGTTGATCGGGATCGACACTGCAGCGACCACCGACGCCACCACCTCTACCTGCCGCTTCTCGAGTGCGGCGCCGTCCTCGTCTGGCTCGGTGGCGACCTCGTAAAGATTGAGCTCCAGCGCGCTGGCGCCGGCGGCCTCGAGTCGCCTTGCGTAGCGGGTCCAGCCACCAGGGGTCACACCGTTGAGAGAGGCGACGATAGGGACGTCCACCCGCGTGCGCAGCCGCTCCAGCTCCCTCATGTACGGTTCCGCGTCGAGCGAGAAGGCGTCGACGTCAGGCAGGAACGAGCACGACTCCGCATCGGAGTCAGCCAGGACGTCGAGCAAGCTGTGCGCCGCCATCTGGTCCGCGGTGAGCTGTTCTTCGAACAGCGAATGCATGACGATGGCGCCTGCGCCCGCCTCCACCGCGCGTTCTACCAGAGCAGGGTCCGTCGAGATGGGACAGGCGCTGACGACAAACGGGCTCTTCAGGGTGAGGCCGAGCCAGTGCGTGGTGAGATCGGGCATGATGCTTCTCCGGGGGGCAGACGCGCCTGAAGCACCCGACGTGCCGCGCAGCCCCGCGTGTTTTGCGCTGCCTTTCTCGCAGCCGTGTGTGCGCCGTTTGCGTCGATGCGAAGGTGGTGCGTGTCGCTTGTTGTCTGGCGAATCGCGCGTCGCGCACGTGGTGCTCAAGTCGACGCAGCCGTTCACCTCTCTCGCCGAGCTCGAATGTGGCCAATGCGCTTGTTTTCGCAGTTCTGCGCACACGTTCGCCATGCCGCACGCGGCGGCTCTTCGGTGATCAGGCGGCCTCTACCGCGAGCCTGCGTAGCGCGCGGGATTGCCAGTACGGTGGCCCTCTCGCAGGCGTGCGCGGTGGGAGCTCGCTCGGATCGCCCAGCTTGCGCGCGAACCTCTGCGCCTCCTCTGGGTTGGTGACGAGCGCCAGCAGCGTGAGGCGCCGCATGATGGGTATCACGCGGCACAGTCTCAGTGGCGGTGATGTTCACACGGACGATCCGAAGACGAACGGCTGTCCGCCGCCTCCACCCGATCGCGATGGCGATGGCGTCCCCGACAACGTCGATGCGTGCCCCGACGTTGCCGGCGTCCGCACGGACGATCCGAAGACGAACGGCTGCCCACCCGACCGCGACGGTGACGGCGTCCTGGACAAGGACGACGCGTGCCCCGATGTCCCCGGAATCAAGACCGACGATCCGAAGACGAACGGCTGTCCGGACACCGACCGCGACAAGGACGGGATCCCGAACGACGTCGACGCTTGTCCGGATCAGGCAGGCCCGAAGTCGGAGGACCCGAAGACGAACGGCTGTCCGCGCGTCTTCATCAAGAACGGGCTCATCCAGATCCTGGAGCAACCGAAGTTCGATTTCAACAAGGCAGCGCTCAAGGCGGAGAGCGACGGCCTCCTCACTGAAGTAGCCAAGGTGATGAACGAGCACGCGGAGATCAAGCGTGTTCGCGTCGAGGGCCACACCGACAACGTTGGTAGTGCCGACTACAACAAGAAGCTCTCGCAGCAGCGAGCCGAGGCCGTCACCAAGTGGCTGAGCGGCCACGGCATCGCCGCGGAGCGCCTCACGGCGAAGGGCATGGGCAAAGAGAGCCCGCTCGCGCCGAACGACACCGAGGTGAACCGCGCGCTCAACCGGCGCGTCGAGTTCCACATCGAAGATCAGGAGCAAGGACGCCGTCCAGCCAAAGAAGCTCGTGGTCATGTCGAATCGTCTTGGGAGTGGCCTCTTCGCTGGTGGTGTTGTGTCCTGCGTGCTCGTGGCTTGCGGAGGCGAGCTGGGCATGGGTGGAGCAGGAGGCGGTGCGGCCGAAGTCCTCGGCGAGATCACCTGTCCGGAGCTTTCGGGTGGGGCCATGAACGCGAGCTTCGAGTCCGATGCGAAAGCCAACGGCACCATTCGCGCGTTCGTGACCGCGTCGGGCGACCTTGCCTCGATTGCCGCACGCGTCCAGGCGGAGGTCGGCGCCGCCTGCGAGCGCATGGGCCCCTGGGTAGCTCCGCGCCTGGCTGAAGCGCGTAGTAACGGGAGTAGTAGGCCATGCCGGTCTCGCTGATCGCCGCATCCGTCGCGCCGATCCACCGGGAGAGCGCCGAGCGGCGACCACCTGCGTCGACGATGAGATCTGCCCGCAGCGGTCCAGCGTCAGTGTCGAGTCCGAAGGGAGGGGCCACACCGGTGACCGTCGTGCCCGTCCGGAGCTCGATCCGTGGTTCCGTGGCGACCTCACGCCAGAGCGCGTCCTCCAGCAGCGGCCGGCGGCAAAACGTGACCACCAGCTCATCGTCTTCGGGCTCACGCGGACCGGGCGGAGCGAGCACAGCGACCGCCACCTCGACGGCCCCCGCATCCAGCATGTGCTGCCATGCGAGGGGCGCATGCCGCTTCAAGAGCGTTCGCCCGCGCGCCATCAGCCCGTGCGGCAGAAACGCCTGCGGCGTGCCGGGGCGTCGCCAGCCCGCCACGGAGTCCGCCGCGATCGTCGTGGGTCGCGCGTCCTTCTCCAGGAGCACGACGTCGTGGCCGTCCCGCGCGAGCACCAGAGAGGCGAAGAGACCGGTCGTACCCGCTCCCACGACCGCGATGCGCAGCATGCCCGTACTCTACCCGACTCTCAGCTCAGTACCTGCGCGGCCGTCGCTACTTTGGCGGCCCGGCACATGCGACCGCGGCACGTGCGATCACGATGTCGGGGTGGGATGGGGCAGCCTTCTCGAGATACTGCAGCGCCGAAGCGAGCTCCCTGCGCGCCTCTTCGTCGTGATGCTCGTCACAGAGAGCTGTCCCGAGGGCGATGCGAATGCGCGCCGTCTCGACGTCGATCACGCCTCCCTTGCTCCGGATCTGGAGCGCGCGCTGGAGCGCTTTCACCGCTTCGCCGCCGCGGCCTGCATGGCGGAGGACGTTGCCTCTGGCCTCCAGAACGAGCGAGAGCGTGCGTGACTCTGGTCCCTCGACAGCGACGGTGTCCGCCTCGCCGCGATCAAGCACGGCGAGCGCGTCGTCGTAGCGCCGAAGGCCGTCCAGCGCACGGCCTCGCTGTACCAGGATGAGGTCCACATCCCACGAGCGACGACCGAAGAGCGCGGACGCCCGTGCCTCCACGTCCGTGAGGACTCTTTCGGCCTCCTCGAAGCGACCCAGGTTCACGAGATCGCGCGCGAGGTTTCGACGGACACGGAGCGTGTTGGGGTTGTCGTCACCGCGTAGCTTCGCGTAGAGCGCGGCCATCTGCGACTCCGTGCCTGCGGCTTCCTGATACTTCCCCTCGTCGCTCAGCACACTGGCGAAGTTGCTCGCGGCCTCGAGGCTCTGCTCGGACTCGTCGCCGAAACGCGCGCGCAGGATCGACCGCACTTCACGAAAGAGGCGCTCGGATTCGGCGAGCTCGCCGAGCGCACGCTTCATCATCGCCATGCCGCCAAGCGCCCGTGCGAGCGTCGCGTCGCTATCGGGTCGATGCTCACGCGCGATCGCGGCTGCTTCCTCGTGGAACGTGATGACCTCGGCCGGAGGCAGCGCCCCTTCGCCAGTCACTTCACCCAGCACCACGAGCGTCAGAGCGATCTCCGGATCGCGTGCCGGCAAGACGCTGCGCTGGATCGCGAGAGCGCGCCGCGTGAGGGCCTCCGCGCGGGTCGCGTCTCCGAGGCCGTACCAGGTCTCCGCGAACTCGCGAAGGAGGCGTGCCTGCACCTCCGGTTGATCGCCGAGATCTCCGGTCACGCGCGCCTCGCCGCGCGCAAGGATGTCCTTCTGCGTGAGCTCCTTGGTCCCGTCCTGACTGGGATCGAACGCGCGGAGCATGCCGATGAGGAACTCCTGCGCCTTCTCGGCCTTGCGCGTCTCCTCGCGTGCACGCCTTGCTTGCCAGAGCGTTCCGACGAGGCCAACAGAGAGGGCCGTGAACACCGCGAACATCACGCCGACCACGATGCGATGACGCCGCAGCGCCGTGCGCAGGAGGTAGCGCCGCGCACCGCCGCGAGCAACCACAGCCGACCCATCGAGGTGGCGACGCACGTCGGCCGCGAGCGCGTCGACGGTTCCATATCGCTCATGCGGCTCGGGCCGCATCGCCTTCATCACGATGGCGTCGAGATCACCACGCAGCCGCTTCTTCAGCGCCACCGCCGAGAGCCCGACGGGTCCACTGGTGCTCTGCGCCGTTGCGTCGACGCCAGCGCTGGGACGCGGTGCTTCGCCTCCCGTGGTCGTACCATCGCGGCTCCTGTCGCGGAGCGTGCTCGCACGGGCCGCGCGCACGCCCGTCAGCAGCTCGTAGAGGATGGCTCCGAGCGCCCACACATCACTCGCGGTCGTGATCTCGCCGCCTCGGAGCTGTTCGGGGGAGGCGTAGTCGGGCGTCATCGGCCGCTCGTCGGCTGCCGTCAGCGCGGTCTCGTCGCCATCGACTTCGAGGAGCTTGGCGATCCCGAAATCCAGGAGCTTCGGTGCCCCTGCCTTGTCCATCAAGATGTTGCTCGGCTTCAGATCGCGATGAACGACGAGGTTCTGATGGGCGAACTGCACCGCGTCGCAAACATCGATGAACAGGCGCAGGCGCGCGTCCACGCCAAGCTCCGCGGCAACGCAATGCTTCACCAGTGGCAGCCCATCCACGAGCTCCATCGCGAGCCACGGCTGCCCATCCGCCGTGACGCCACCGTCGAGGAGCCGAGCGATGCGGGGATGCGACAGCCGCGCAAGGATCTGACGTTCACGACGAAAGCGAGCCACGGCAGCCTCGCCATCGCCGGCGCCGTGGAGGAGCTTCACGGCGACACGCTGCTCGAAGTCCGCGCCCGTGCGCTCGGCGACCCAGACCTCGCCCATCCCGCCACGACCGAGCTTCGATAGGAGTCGGAACGGACCGATCGCGCGGCCAGGCTCCGCCGCGCGTGCGGAGTCGACAGCGGCGCGCGTCAACGCGGACGGAAGGTCGGTCGCGAGCGGGCCCGAGAGGACGCGAGCGTCGGCTGCGTCCGCGTCGAGAAGCCGCTGGGCATCCGCGCGCACTTCTGGATCTATGTCCTCGCCATCCAGAAGGGCACGCCGTTCATCGGCATCGAGATCGAGCGCGCGGTCGACCAGCGCCATCGCGGCGTGAAAACGTGCTTGTGCGTCTTGTCCTCCACCAGACATCGGAACGCGTCATCGTACACGCCGCGAACAGCGGACCGATACGGGCGCTTCGTGCGCTCAGCGCTTGGCGAGCTCGGTCACGATGAACGCGCGGGCCTTTCGCCAGTCCCGGCGCACCGTGCGCACGTCCACGTCGAGCGCGGATGCGATCTCTTCTTCGGCGAGACCCGCAAAGAATCGCCACTCCACCACCGTCGCGAGCCGCTCATCCAGGGCGGCGAGGCACGTGATGATCTCGTCGATGGCAAGCAGCTCCTCGACGTGCGTTTCCTGTCCTACGCTGTCGAGCGACGACGAGGACGAGAACCACTGACCACGCTTCTGCGCCTTACGCTTGCGAGCATGATCGATGATGATCTGCCGCATGGCCGTGGCGGCCACCGCAAAGAAGTGTCCCCGATCGTTATACGCACCCGATCCGCGTGAGAGCTTCAGCCATGCCTCGTGCACCAGCGCGGTGGTGTTGAGCGTGTTCCCGCCGCTTCGCGAGAGGTGGCGATGGGCGAGCACACGCAAGGCGTCGTAGATCGTGTTGTCCATCGGAGTGTCGGCCCACGCCCGCGCGAACCGGCGCCGATGTTACCGCGAGCCACCCAGGAGCCGAAAAGAACCGAACCGTCCTCCAGTACCTTCGGATCGCGGATGGCTTCGCGTAGCGGAGGCCCGAACCGCGCGTCGCTCTTCAGACGCATACCCGTCGCGGAAGCACGGGCCATGCCTGCACCGGTGCGCAAAAAAGGGACCTCCGGCCAACGATGCTGGTAGCCTCCGGTCCAGCTTCTGACGGCGGGGGGTGATTGATGAACGCGCGCAATTTTGGTCTGGCGGTGGGAATTGTCACGGTGGCGCTGGGCACCTTCGGGATGCTCGCTACGATGGCGGCGTGCAGCAACGGCACGACGCAGTCGCAGCCATCGCGCGCATCGCGAAAAGGCGAAGCCTGCCAGACCACCAACGACTGCGCGGGCGGGCTCTCGTGCATCCCGGTCGCCACGGCAGGTGGTGGCGGCGTGTGTGTCACCGGCGAGTTCAACGTCGACAAGACCGCGAAGAGCTGCGACGTCATCCAGTGCGCGATCGCCGACGATTGCTGCACCACGCTCCTCTCGCAGCCGCAGTGCGATCAGCTCAAGCTCCAGTGCGGAGACGCCGGGCCGGCGAACTTCTCCTGCCAGCAGTACATGTCGAACTGCGTCTGCGACCCCGCCAAGCACGCCTGCGAGAACGGCAAGTGCCAGTTCCATTGCGCGACCGATCCGGACTGCGGCGGCTCCCAGAAATGCTCGGGCGGGAAATGTGTACAGTGCACGACTGACACGCAGTGCTCGGCTATTCGGCCCGGCGACTACTGCGATAACGGGTCCTGCTTGCCACCTTGCGAGACGGATGGTGACTGCCCGTCCTTCAACCGCTGCGTCGCCACCAAGTGCGTCTCCGGGACGTGCCAGACCGATCGCGAGTGCGTCGCGGCCACGCGCAACGTCCAGGCGACGTGCCGCACGGATGGCACCTGCGTGGTCCCCTGCCAGACCGATCTCGAGTGTGGCTCTCCCATGAACTACACCTTCTACTCATGCGTCACCGGCTTCTGCCAGTACACGGGCTGCCAGGACGACAAGGAGTGCGCGCTGTATTACTCGGGCGGCTCCGACGCGAGCCTCAACTTCGGCACGCACTCCCACATCGTCTGCCGCGACATCCCCACCAGCACGCAATAGTAGTCGGCTTAGGGGACCAGGGCCTTGGAGACGCGTCCGTTGATGTCTGTCCAGAAGACGTAGTTGCCGTCCGTGGCTACGCCGCCGACGCCTGTGAGGCCGGAGCGGAGCGTCGTGGTCGTTCCCGCCGGGAGCGATACGCGGATGATGGAGGACTGACCCACGCCCTGTGAAGGAACGATGGCCGCGACGATGAAGGCCTCGAACGGGTCGACCGCGAAGGACGTGAGACCGAAGTGCGTCGTGCCGATGCTCGACACGGGGCCGCCGCCGATGGTGGGCGCGCTCGCGAGCTGCGAGCTGTTGGCGATGAAGTATGCACTGGCACCCAGTACGTGAACCTCGTGCGGAGAGAACTGCGAGGTGGCGATCTGGATGAGCCCTGCATCCGTCTGGGGCATCCCGCCGTCGAAGAGCGTGGTGCTGACGCGAGACACGTTGCCACCGTTGTCCGAGAAGACGGCGAAGCTCTGGCCAGGATCGTTGTCCAGACCGCTCACGTTGAAGAAGCCATTGTCGATGGCAATGGTGGTGGACGGCGAGAACCGACTCCAGCGCGCGTAGGTGCCGTCGGTGCCGAAGCAGTAGGCGTATGTTCCGTCGGCGGTGAGCGCGGCGCAGTTGGGCGCGAAGCTGAAGAGCGTGGTGGTCGTGAACGGCGAAAAGACGCCGTACAACGTTCCGCTGGACTGGAACGCAAGGGCACTGGACCCGCCCCAGAATTTCTGTATGAGTGACGTGGTGGTGACGGTGCCGTGCGAGAACCCGCCTGCCGCGCCGTAGGAGACCGTGGACTGCGCGCCGTCGTCCGTCTGCCAGAGGACCTGGTTCGTGCTCCCCATGTAGAAGATGCGCCGCCCGATCGCGTTGAGCGTTGGCCGATCGTAGAGCATGTCCGGGCCACCGGCGTCGCCGCCGTCAACCATGCCGCCGCCGTCGGTCGGCGAGGTGGAGACGAACGTCGCCGTGACGTCGTAGGCGGCGGGGATCCTGGTGTACGAGCTGCAGAAGGCTCCGCCCTCGGCCTCGCTCGTGCCGGTCACCTCCGCGGGCGGAAGCGTCATCGAGAGCGAGCTCGTGTCGACGCCCGCCGGAGCAGGGCTGGACTGTCGCGAGATCGGCTGGCACGACCCAGGCCCTTCACCGCGACTGGCGACGCTGACCTGATTGAAGGTGAAGCCGGCGAACTTCCAGGCGAGGGTGCCCTCTGCCGTGAGCCTGACGCCACTAAGCGCGCCGTCCGTCCCCTGATCGAAGATGAAGGAGTGCGCACACGAGCCCGGGCAGTCAACGCCGGTGGGCTGCGAGTAGACACGTCCGCCGCCCACGACATGGACCGTGACCAGCGCGCCGAAGGTGCCGCCCGGCGGCGCCGTCGTGGGCGCAATGGACGACGAGCTAGAACAACCTGCAGTCTGCAAATACATGCCGGAAGGGAGCGCGAGCACCGCCAGCACCGTCAGACGCCGCATTTTCTTGGTCTTGCTCACTCGGCACCCCCTACAGAATCACAGCTTCTTGATATCCACCCTGGCGCGCCCCGGCCACTTCTTTCGTGCGGACATCGCGAACCCCACACCCGCGGTCATTCAGGGCGCAACGGCGGGCGGGTGGAGCGCTCTTGCTCCGTGGAGACTCGCGCGACCAGGTAGTCCGCGATGAGCTCCGCTGCGAGCGCGCGATCCACGGCTCCGGCTGCGACCGCCGCGTTCGGCATCTCGTTCGGCATCGCGCTGCCGGAAGACTCCGCGATCGTGAGGCCACCGCGATCGTGCAGGCTCGAGAGTCCCTTCACGCCGTCGCTGCCGCAGCCAGACACCAGCACGCCGATCGCGCGCGAGCCATAGACCTCCGCGACGGACGCGAACAACCTGTCGGCCGAAGGCCTGCGCGCCTGGATCGGCGCCTCCTCCACGGCGGCGAACATGCGGTCGCCCGTGCACACCAGATGCGCATCGCGGCCCACGATGCAAATCTCGCCCGCGCTGCACTCGTGCGGCTCCGTGACGGCCACGATCTTCAGCGTCGTGAGCGAGCGTAGGTAGCGCGCGTAGGCCGGCGAAAACTGTGGCGGCAGATGCTGGGCGATCACGACGGGCACCCGGAAATTCGCAGGCAAACGCTGCAGGATCGCGGCCACCGCGCGAGGCCCGCCAGCGCCCGCGGCGATCGCGACCAGCTCGAGCGGCCGCGCGCGCAATGCTGCGGAGCCCGCAGCGGGCGGCGGCACGGAGGAGAGCGGCCAGAGGCCAGCGAGATGCGTGAACACGGGCACGGCCGAGAGCTGCCGCACGCTGGCCCGCAGCTCCGCCGCAGCGACCTCGTCGAACACGCTCGGCTTCGGCGTGAAATCGAGCGCGCCGCATGCGATGGCGCGGAACCCAAGGTCCGAGCCGGGACCAAGACGTTCGCCCGTGACGACCAGAATGGGCACCGCGCACTTACCCATCACGTTCTGGATCGCCTCCAGGCCGCCCATTTGCGGCATGTCGATATCCATCGTCACGAGGTCGGGCTTGTGAAGAAGCACCGCTTGCACCGCCTCGTTCCCGTCGGCCGCCTCCCCCACGACCTGGATGTCGCCCTCCATCTCGAGCAGCTGCTTGAGGACTGCGCGCGCGAGGGCCGAGTCGTCCACGACAAGGACACGAACGAGGCCCTTCCCAGCGGTCATTGGGCCTTCTCCATGTTCCCGCTCGGGCGAAGGAGCTCTGGGCGAATCAGAACAGCCTCGGTGCCGTCGACGCGCACGACCTCTGCGCGCTCGTGGTCTGCAGTGCGGCAGAGTCTCTCGGCCGCGTGTAGCGTAACGGCGCTGCAGACCGTCAGCGCAAACGATTCCGCTCCACGCGTGAGGCTCAAGATCCGCGTCGCCGGGTCGGGGTCTCCGCCGCCGTTTGTTGCAGGTATGTCAAGCGCACCAAGGACATCCGTGTGAGCCACCGGAATCCGCGCGCCCGCTGGCTCGAGTGTCGCGCTCCATTCCGCGCTCGCGGCGAGAGTCACGCTGCTGCCCGGGACGCGAAACGTATGCACCATCACATGCTCTCCTGCGCTGGGCACGCGCACCACGAAGGTCGTACCGCTGCCCTTGGCCGTCGCGCCCACGCTCACCGCTCCGCCTCGCTCTTCCAGCACTGCTCGAACGGCGTCCAGGCCAATGCCTCGACCCGATCGCTGCGTGACCACGGTGGACGTGGAGAAGCTGGGCTCGAACAGGAGCTCCAGGAGCTCCTGCTCTGTCAGTGCCGCACATTCTTCTGGCGTGCGCGCGCCCTTTTCTTTTGCGACGCTTCGAAGCCGATCGAAGTCGATCCCGACTCCATCATCCGCCACCGTGAGCTCCAGGAACGCGCCGCGATCCGTGGCGACGACAGCGATGGTTCCCCCTGCGGCCTTCCCGGCCTCTGCCCTGCGCGCAGGAGTTTCGATCGCGTGGTCGGTCGCGTTCGTGAGCAGGTGCATCAAGGCCACATCCAGCGCATTCGCAGCTTCGGGTGTGGCCGTCAGGTCACCGCACGAGACGGTCACGTTGACCTCTTTCCCCAGGGCGCGAGCCAGCGCCGCGGACGCGTCGGCACGCCGATGAAGGCGCGGCTGAAGCCGCACTGCGGTGACGTTCGCCACGATCGAACGCAACATCAACCACGTGACCTCGAGTCGGTCGCGCGCCGGCCCCTCCATCGCGCAGGCGCGCTCCAGGAACACGTTCGTCGCGGCCGCCGTGAGCATCTCGCGGCTCGAGTCACTCAGCTGGTCCAGGCGGTGTCCGCCCGAAGCGCTGCGAGGGCTACTTCGAAGCGCCGCTCCGCGCTCTGCGTCGATGCGCGCGTCCCGTTGAACCTCGCGGAGCTCACTCAAGAATCCTTTCAGATCGATTCCCGCCGTCGACACTCCCGGCGCGCTCATGAGCAGCATCGTGAGAAAATGCAGGCCCATCACCATCATCACGTCCACGGACTGCGGAAACGAGAACCCGCTGCCGATCGCGAACTCGAGCAGATCTTCGAGCTCGTGCGCCAGGAGGTCTACCTCCGCAAACCCGGTGACGTGGGCGTCGCCCTTGAGAGTGTGCAGGTCGCGGCGTACCTCCGCGATCGTGGTGCTCCGCTCGCGACGCTCCATCAGCGCCTGCCAGCCGGCCTCGATGCGCTCCACCCTCTCGGATGAGACGCAACGAAAACGGGCCACTAGCTCCTCGGGTAAGCTGGGCATCTATGTCTCGATGGTCACGACGTCGACGGCGAAGCACTTCAGCGCATGCAAGCTACGACGCTGCCAGGTCTGCTTCTCGCTGGTCCGAATCCGGATCGTGTACGCCGACGCCTCCGGCAGGAGGCGCACGCGGTGCACCCAGGCGATCAGCTTCGCGAAGCACGAGGAGTTGATGAACCCGAGCTGCGTGAAGTCGAGCAGCACCGTCTTGTGATGCGCGGCGAGGACATGGTCGTGCAGCTGTGAAAGCAGCGACTCCAACGCGGCGAGCGCCAGCGCATCCGCCGTTCCGCTGAGGCTCATCGTGGTCATGACAGCGTCCGTCGTGCTCGAAGCGCTGAATGTTTCGAGATTGAGTTGGAGATCTGCCGTGCTCACGTGTCCTCTTGTTTTTCTGGTCTTTTGCGCGTGATGGCGAGCACGATGACGTCATCGTCCGGAGCGCGCGGTGAAAGGTACGCGAGCAGACGCTGGTGAAGGGCGGCGGCAGGCTTCTCGCAGCGAGCGCTGTCCGCAAGGGCGCGTCGCATGGGTTCGCCACCGAACGGCGTGGGCGTCCCCGCCTCCTCGACTCCGTCCGTGAGCAAGAAGAGCGTCTCGCCGGGCGAAAGCTGCGCCGTCGTATCTGTGAACGTCGGCACGACGCTGCTCCCCAAGAAAGAGCCCGTCGCTTCGATCTCGCGCACCGCGCCTTCGGTGACCAGGACGGGGGGTGGATGAGCGCCGCACGCGAACGTCACCGCGCCCGTCTCCGCGGATACGTCCATGATGCACGCCGTGAAGACGATCGCGAGCTCGGGGTACGTGCTGGCGATGCGATCGTTGAGCAGCTTCATCGCGTGCGCGGGCGTCGCAGCGGACAGCTTGATCGCCTCGTATTCGCACCGCACCAGGATGGTGACGAGCGCGGCACGGACGCCATGCCCGGTTGCGTCTCCCACAAGCACGCGCATCCCGCCGGGGATGCTCGCGGCGTCGTAGAAGTCACCGCCAATGCGGTCCACCGGGCGAAACACCACGTCGAGCGCGAAGCCCTTGGGCGGATCGTACGATGGCAGCATCGCCTCCTGGAAAGCGCGAGAGTCCTCCATGTCACGCATCACGCGTGCGTCGCGCTCCGCCAGCAACACCTGCACCGTGACGTCTCGCAAGAATACGAGCGCGCCGATGCGGCCACGGAGCGGCGCCGAGAGCGGCGTCACGCGGACCTGCAGCGTGCGCCCATGGTGCGTGGCCTGCTCCGTGAGCTCGACGTCGTCATCGGTCCGAACGCTCAAGTAGCTCGCGAGGCGCCGAAATACCGCTGCCGGCAGGAGCTCGCGCAGCGGGAGCCCAGTCACCGCGTCCTCCGTCACAGCGATCCCGCGCGCATTCGTCACCCGCAAGAGCTCGAAGAATTGCGCGTTGTGGCGCAGGAGCTGATTGTCCGCGTCCAGCACCGCGACGCCATCCTCACTGTGCCTGAGGACGCTCGTGAAGTAGTGGTCACCCCGCGACATGCGGTCGAGCAGGTCCGCGTCCCCCTGCAGGCGTTCGACGAGCGCGAAGAAGCCTTCGCTGTCGCGTGACAAGCGGATGCGGGTGCGGTGGTCAATGGTCCCCACGCGAAGGCCTACCGATTGATCGATGACCGCATGAGGCGCTTCGTCGGAGACCGCGCCGCCGCTGATCGCCTTGGAGAGCGCGAGCGCGCCGCGCCGATCGCGCGGGCTCAAGAGATCATCGAGCGCACGACCGACGACGTCCGACTCCTGGCACGAGAGCAGGGAGCAGAACGTCTGGTCTGCCGACACCACGATGAGCTGCAACGAGAGCCGGAGCAGACCGATTCCGAAGCGGTTCATCATGGGCTTCGCTCCTCCTCCGAAAATCCCACCAGCACGTGGAACGCAGCGACGTCCGCGGCCTTGCACGCGCGCTTGCGAAACACGGTGATGGGATTGCCGAGCAGCGTGGAGCGGACGATGAGCGCGGGCGTCTCGATCTCGATTGTCTTCATCGTGTCGCTCCGCTTGATCTTGCCCATCGCGGCGGCGAGCCGCTCCCACACGAGTAACACCTCGTTGCGGTCGAAGAAGTACTTGAACGTCTCCTTGCGAGCGCACATGGGAACGAGCTCACGGTAAGGCCGCAAAGCTCACAGCTTCTCGACCGTGAAGACGCAGGAGGCCTTTTCGCTGCACACACACTCGCTCTCCGCCGATCCGTAGGAGCCGATACGCTCCTCCACGGTCCCCTTGCCGAAGACAAGCGCCATGATGCCCGCCGCGACGCCGCAGAGCATGAGGCACTGTGGCGACTGGCTGGTCCCGCGCATCTCGCGGAAGCCGTACGCCTCGTAGCCGTTCAGCGACTCGATGCGGAGCACGCGGCCGGGCGCGAACGTGTCCACGTGCCAGTTGCCCCAGCCAAGCGCGTTGCTGACGGCGACGATGCCGAACAGGTTGTCGGACTCCTTTTCGATCATCGGCTGCACGAGCCCGGCCCATTCAGCAGAGCTCATGATGCCGCGGAACGTGTTCATCGCGCAGGTCTCTGCGTCCGACACGAGCAAGCGGCGCGCGGTCTTGCCGAGTCCGTGCTTCTCCATCTCTTCGATGAAGCGGATGCTCGCCAGGTTGTAGAAGTCCGCGGGTGTGTTTGCGAGGTATACGCCGAACGCCGGAATGAGCCCTTCGTCGTTGCCGTGAATGGGCATGCCGACGAGCGCGCTGACGATCTTCGCTGCGTCGACGTTGGCCGGACTGTCGAAGGTCTTCTTCTTCTGCGTGTGCGCGAACGGCTGTTTGTGAATGCCGCGCACCGCGTCCTGGCGACCGTTGACGCGTTCGAAGCGACACGCCTTCGCGCCGGTGATCATGCACTCGCGCTCGACGAAATGGGCCGATTCACCCGTGACGGCGTGCAGCGCGCCTTGCAAGAATCCTTCGGTGAACGTGCACACGGGCGCCTTGCGTTGACCGAAGCCGGCGCTCCAACCCTCCACGAAGTGCGAGGCCGTCGCGGTCACGCCGCCGCCGTCGACAGAAGAGAGGTCGAGTCGGCCATAGCCGAGGTGCGCGTAGAGCGCGCCCGCGACCTGCCACTTCGTCGCCGTGTCGTCGGCCGGATCGAGCGCTGCCGTCACGTGCTCGGCGAAGGTCGATTCTGCGGCCTGCGAGAAGATCTTCTTTCCGTCGACCTGCGGCGTGCCTTCGATCGTGGATTGAATGCGCGAGTTGTAATGATGGCAGTGGAGAATGATCTCCTTGCCCGCGATGATCCGGCGGTACTGCTCCGGGTTGTATTTGAGCGCGAACCGCGATGCGATGGATGATGACGATGACATGTGGCCTCCCCGGGAACGAGTCGTGGATGCTGGCGCAGCGGCCAATCGTCTCTCGTGATCGCGAGCCGCGCAAGGCGGAACCCGCGCATCACGCCGCGCTCATGCGCAGACACGCAGGTGCAGGTCGAGCGGCGGGCGGCGAGCGGCGAGCGGCGACCAGACTTACGCACCAGCCCCCACTGGCTTCCAGAGTTACCACCGCTGCACGCCGTTCCGAAAGAATGCAACGTGCGGTATCGTGCCGGGAGGATGGTTTCTGCAGAGGCACCTGAGCGCCCAATCGCGGGCGACATCATCGCCGAGAAATACCGTATCGAAGGCGTCGCCGGCGAGGGCGGGATGGGCGTGGTGTACGAGGCGACCCACGTCATCCTGGGCCAGCGCGTGGCGATCAAGGTGCTTCTGCCCGGCACGGTGACGTCCACCGAGATGGTGGACCGCTTCTCGCTGGAGGCGCGGGCGCTGGCGTCGATCAACAGCCAGCATGTCGTTCGGGTGCTGGATGCGGGCGCGCTGCCCAACGGCGCGCCGTATCTGGTGATGGAGTATCTGGAAGGAAGCGACCTGGGCGCGCTCCTGTTGCGACGCGGGCCGATGGAGCCGGCGAAGGTAGCGGACTACGCGCTTCAGGCCCTGGAGGCGCTCGCGAATGCCCATGCCGCGAGCATCATTCATCGTGACCTCAAGCCCACCAATCTGTTCCTGATCGACCGCGCGGAGGAGCGCCCGCTCGTCAAGCTGCTCGACTTCGGCGTCTCCAAGTCCACCGAGTCTTATGAGGACCGGAAGCTGTCGGGCGCGCGCATCCTGGGCTCCCTTCCGTACATGTCCCCGGAGCAGCTCCGAAAGGGCGTGCTCGATCGACGCACGGATCTGTGGTCCCTCGGCGTCGTGATGTACGAGCTGCTCAGCGGTGAGCTGCCCTTCGGCGGCGAGTTCGGAGATCTCATCACCTCCGTTCTGCAGGCCGAAGCGCCGTCACTCTCGAGCGTGAGCCGCGCCGTTTCACAGGATCTCGCGAAGGTCGTCGCCAGGTGCATGAAGCGCGACGTCAACGCCCGATGGAACGACGCGGCGGAGCTCGCGCGGGCGCTTGCACCTCACGGGACCGGCGCATGGGCGGAGCTCCCCGACCAGATCGAAAAGATCGTGCGACGTCCGCCGCGCTCGCGGCCAGCGCGCCAGTTTCAGTCGTACGACAATGCGCTCCAGGCGCTGGAGGCAGAGCGCAAGCGCGACCCGACTGTGCCCGACGCGGCGGAGCAGGCGGACACGGAGCCGCCCGCGGGGCTGGAGCATCCGCAGGCCCGCGTCACGCGGCTGCCGGAGAGACTGCCACTCGAGGTCACCACCATCCGCATCCTCCTCATCGACGACAGCGAGATCACTCTCGCGGTTCACGATCACTTGCTGAAGAGCGCGGGCTTCGAGGTGCGAACCACCATGACCGCGGGCGAGTTCGAGGCAGTGCTGGAGGGCTGGGCGCCACATCTGGTGTTGATGGATGTGCAGATGCCCGACGTCACCGGCGATGTGCTGTGCAAGCGCGTGAAGGCGCGCGTCGGAAAATCGGTTCCCGTCGTGCTCGTCTCGGACCTTCCGAACAACGTCCTGGAGTCGCGCGCGCGCTCCGCCGGCGCAGACGCGTTCCTGCGCAAGATGAGCGACGGAGTAGCCTTCGTGGAGTTCGTTCGGAACATCTGCGCGATCGCATACTCACCCGACGCGCTGCCCGCGCGCTCCGACCCCCGCTAGGCGCACGCTCACGACCGGAAGGTCGTTCGGTTGGCTTCTCGTGTGCCTGCCGGCGCAATCCGTTCGTGGCCGATTCTGGCTAGTCATCTACTTCCAATAGCTTGCGGGTGTCCTGGCTGGAGGATCCGTTTCTGAGCGAACGGTGACCGCCCATGGCAACACAAGTGACCAGTTTTCTGCGGAAAACAAAGCCCGCTCTCGCGTCAAGCAGGGCTTGCGTCGCAAGGCGATCCGGTCGAAGAATGAATGCCCCGCGGGGGGTTTGCGAGGCATAGATGAAACAGGACAAGCTAGCAGCGTATTTCGAGCTGCGCTTCAGACCAAACGTGGAGTTGGTCTCCGTCGTGCGACGGTTCGTGTCTGCTTTCTACGAACGCATCGTTCATGATCTGGATGTCACCGAGCGGCTTGCGATGGTGACTCACGAGCTACTCGAGAACGCGGTGAAGTACTCCTCGGACGGTGAGACGTTGCTCTCGATCGAGGTCGAGCAGGTGGGCGGTCCGCGCAACGTCCTCGTGCGCACCAAGAACCGCACGACCGCCGAGAACCGGAAGATCGTCACGGAGGCATTCAACGAAGCGAACGCGGCCAAAGACACGTTCTCTCATTACCAGGAGCTGATGAAGAGAGCTTCCACCCGAACCGAAGGCTCGGGGCTCGGCCTTGGACGCATCCGTGCGGAGGCAGACATGTCCGTCGCGTACGCGATCGATGGTGAAGAGCTGACCGTCGACGCGCGCACGACCATCCCCGCGGCGGTGGCATCATGAGCAACACTGGCGCGAGCGCGAACCAAGCGCTCGACGTGGACGTCGGCACGTTCTCCGCGACTCAGAAGCTCAACGGCACCACCATGCAGCTGGTGTTCACGGGCGAAGCAGACGCGGCCGCGCTGACTCTCATGGAGACCTTCCTCCTCGGCATTCATTCGCTCGCGCAGGACAATGGAGTCAAAGAGGTCGCGCTTGACCTTCGCAAGGTGAGCTTCATGAGCTCGTCGTGCTTCACCAAGATGATCGGGTGGGTCACCCGGGTCCGCGAGGTGCCCGAACCGGGGCGGTACCGGATTCGCATTCAATCGAGCCAGTCGTCACTCTGGCAGCGAAGGAGCTTGCACGCGCTGCAGTGCTTCGCCACGGAGCTGATCACGATCGAGTCGTGAGCGTGACCGTCCCTCTGCCCGCAACGATCATCACGCGGTTTCGCACGTCGTCGGCAGAGAAGGTCGAACGCGTCGAGACCGCGTGGCTCGGCCTGCTCGAAGGTCGGGCCGAGACCTCGGAGGCAGCGCTCGTCCGCAGGCATTTGCACACGCTCAAGGGCGACGCTCGCATGGTGGGCTTTCCGGAGGTGAGCCTGCTCTGCCACCGACTGGAGGATCTGTTCGACGTCGCCGAGACGCGGCTCTTCCAGGTTCCGGAGACGGTCGACCTGATGATGACGATGGGCATGCGCTTCATCGCGATGCTGATCATGAACAAGCCGGGCGCGGCACCGGCCGGCGTCGACCTCGACGGGTTCATCCGCGAGCTGGACTCCGTCCTCATCGAAGCCCGCCAGTCAATGCACCCAGGCGTGGACTCGGAGGCCCGCATCTCCCTCGTCGGAGAATGCGAGCGCCCGAATCGGCTGAACGGGCGCGCACGCGACCGCCTGGGCACCGCCGCCACGAAGGTGTTCCTGGAGGCCGAGAGCGCGACAGGGGCCACGCGCGAGCGCCTGCGCGAGGCATGGACCGCGCTCTCCGAGACCGTGATGGATGCGACCGCGGTGCCCGTTGATGACATCGTCGAGCGGCACGTGCGCGCTGCGAAGGAGCTGTCCTACTCTCTCTGCAAGGAGGTACATGTCGAGCTTGTCTCGCGCAGCGGACTCCGGGTGACGCCAGAGGTGGCGGAGGCCGTGGACACGGCGCTGCTCCACCTGGTTCGCAACGCGATCGATCACGGCATCGAACCCGCCGGCGATCGCCAGCGCAAGCAAAAGGCCGCCACGGCGCGTCTGATCATCAAAGTCTCGGAGATGAATGACGGCGATGACGACGCGGAGCTCTCTGTCTCCGACGACGGCCGCGGCATCGACTGGCCTCGCGTCCGACTGCTCGCGGTGGAGCGCGGCATCCTGAGCGCCGCCGCCGCGAAGGACGCGAGCACCGCGGAGCTGGGTGAGCTTCTCTTCCAGCAAGGCTTCTCCACGGCCGACGTGGTGACGGACGTCTCGGGTCGCGGCGTGGGCCTCGATGCAGTCAAGGTGGTGGTCGAACAGGCCGGCGGAGGCATCACCCTCGAATCGACTCCGGACCGCGGCACGGTGGCACGCGTTACGTTTCCGCATGCGCACTCGCGCAAGGCGGTGCGTCGCCTTTCGATCGCGGGATCGCCGTTGCCGATCGTGGTGGAGGCCTCCTGGCGGATCGGCCGGGACGTCGCAGAGCCACGCGTCGACGACCCGCTCGTGCAGGATGTTCTCGATGCCCTCGGGCTGCGTGGCAACACAGAGATGAGCGATGCGAGCACCATCCTGCTCGAGCGAGGCCGTGAGCGCGTGTGGATCCGTCAGTGCCGTCACGTGGGCGACGCCGTCGCAGAGCGAGTCTGTGCGACACCCGCGTCCGAGCTAGCGGAGATCGTCCAGGTGGACTCCACGGAATGCGTGCTCGTGAGGCCAGAACATCTCGGCGTGCGCCGTCTCCCGTCGCCATGACCGAGATAAGCCTCAATGCTTCGATTGCTGCTGTAACGCCGCGTTCTCATGGCTCAACTTCGCCTAGTCCAAAATGGGCTGGGTGGCCGTTGACAGTTGAGCTAGGCGGAGGTCTCATCATCATACGACGACGGTTCGTCTCGCCCTCCTGTGATGTTTCGGGGGCCACGATGCGATCATCAGAAGGTAGGGAAGCTTGCAGTTCGAGCTGACATTTCAACCGACGATACCGCTCGTAACGGTTATTCGTCGCACCGTCACGTCCATCTTCGATCGCGTCCTTGGTGATCGCGAACGCAGCGCCCGACTCGCGCTCGCCACGCACGAGCTCCTCGAGAACGTTGTGCGGCATTCGACGGACGGTCAGACAACGCTCCAGATCCACTCCAGCGAAGACACACGCGGACGCGTGACGATCGAAACGCGCAACAAGGCGCGGCGCGAAGACATCACCGACCTCACGGCGCAAGCGCTGGCGATGGCGACCGCGGATCCGGAGGTCTTCTATCTGGAGCTGATGGTCGAGCGCGCCGACAGCGCCGACGACGGCGGCCTTGGTATCGCGCGCATCCGCGCAGAAGCCGACATGCTGGTCGACGTATATGACGAGGGCGAGTACGTCCGCATCGTCGCGAGCATGCCGCTCTCGGATGCCGCATGAGCATCGCGACGCTCACGCAGAACGAGGGCGCGTTCACCACGAAGTCCCAGAAGGACGCGGACGTCATCACCGTGCGCTTCTCCGGAGAGGTCGACCTCGAATCGATCGACGCGCTCCAGCGCATCCTCATCGGCGCCCACGAGATCGCGCTCGCCGAGCACGCGAAGCAGGTGATCATTGATCTCACGCAACTGGAGTTCATGAACTCCTCCGGCGTGAAGCATTTCGTCACCTGGCTTCGCAGCGCCAGCCAGCTGCCCGATGCCACTTCCTACAAGATCCGGCTCGTCGCCAGCAAGACCATCCCCTGGCAGAAGCGCAGTCTCGCGGCGCTGAGGACGTTCGCCGTGTCGATCGTCAGCATCGTTCACGAAGATGGCGCGGAGGCCTGAGACCTCCGTGGAGCCGCGGCGGATGACGTTCGGGTATGCGGGAATGCTCGGGACCGGGCTCGTCATCCTTGCGGCAGCATGTAGCGACAGCGCGGGCGGCGACGTCACGTTCACCGGAAGTGAGCGCGCCACGATCGGTGCGCTGTCGCCTCTGGCCGCGGTCGAATCCGACCCCACGAACAAGTACGCCGCGAACGCCGCGGCTGCCGCGTTCGGGCAAAAGCTCTTCTTCGACACCAGGTTCTCCGGAACGATCCTGGCGGCGGGAGCTCTGTCCAGCGGCAACGGCGGCCTTGGACAGATCGGCGACACGGGCAAGATCTCGTGCGCGAGCTGCCACCAGCCGGACGCGACTTTTCAAGACGTTCGCTCCGTGCCCAACTCGTGCACGGTGGCCGCGGGCTGGACTCTGCGCAACACGCCGCCGCTCGTGAATGCTGCATTCTACAAGTGGTTCTTCTGGGACGGTCGCGCAGATGCGCTCTGGGTCCAGGCGCTTCTGCCGGTCGAGGCGAACGGAGAGATGAACTCGAGCCGCCTGCACGTCGCCCACGCGCTCTACGCGAACTACAAGGCCGAGTACAACGCGCTCTTCGATCCAGACCTCGATCCGGGCCTGGATCCTGCGTCAGCGACGGCGAAACAATTCCCCGACTCGCTGAAGCCCCCGAGCGATCCGCAGAGCCCATGGAACACCATGAAGCCGGCGGACCAGGACGTGGTGAACCGCATCTTCGCGAATTTCGGCAAGGCACTTGCCGCGTACGAGACGCTGCTGGTTGCCCGAAATTCTCCCTTCGATCGCTACGTGGCCGGGGATGAGGCGGCCATGAACACCCAGGCCAAGCTTGGTCTACGGCTCTTCATCGGGAAGGCCGCCTGCGTCGTATGCCACGCGGGCCCGCTCCTCAGCGACAACAAGTTTCACAACACTGGCGTCGTGCAGCATCAGGGTGATCTCACGCACGTCCCGACGTCCGACCAGGGGCGCTTCGCGGGGATCCCGCAGCTCACGGCGAACGCCTTGAATGGCTCCGGCGCTTATAGCGATAGCCCCAAGGACGGCAAGGCGAGCGGCCTCGTCGCAACGGACGCGGACCGCGGCGCGTTCCGCACGAAGGGACTCCGCGAAGTAGCGATGACGGGTCCGTACATGCACGGCGGCCAGATCGCCACTCTCGAAGACGTCATTGACCACTACGATCGCGGCGGTGGTGCCGCCGGAGCCTTCGAGGGAACGAAGGATCCGCTGATGGTGCCGCTCAACCTGACCGCCTCGGAAAAGACGCAGCTAGTGGAGTTCCTGCATGCGCTGACCGGAGAAGCAGTGCCGGCAGCCCTCACCAGAGGTCCATGAGTGAGCCCGCGGCCAAGCGAGGCCCCGTCGCGCGACTCGCCACGATGATCATGAACCGCCATGTGGCGTTCGTCGTCGCGTTTGCCCTGACGTCGCTGGCGTCCACGCGCGCATGGGCGCAGGTCGCACAGGACCCCGGCGACGCCGGAGCACCCACCGCCGGTGGCGCCGGCCCGAGCCCCACTCAGCCGCCGCCATCCGCGGGAGCAGAGCCAGCCGCCCCGACCCAGGAGACGCGGCTGCGTGAGCTCGAGGCCGAGTCGCGTCGCCTTCGCCAGGAGCTCGATGAGCTGAAGGAGGACCACAAGTCCACGTCCGATCGCGTCGACAAGCTTCTTCCGATCGCGAACAAGTTCACCGGCTATATCGACTTCGGGTTCTTCGGTACCACGGGGAACGGCGCCGGGATCCGCAACGACACCGACTATGCCTACTTCCCCGAATATCGAACCAGCGGAATTGCCGGCCAGTGGGTCTTCTATGGCGATCCGCTTGCGACAATGGTGAATGCCCGGGGTGAGCCCGCCGATACAGGCCCGTCGCGCGCGCTCACGTTCGATCCGATCCACAACGGCGGCAAGCCATCGTTCATCGTCAACAGCATCGATCTAGCGCTGTTCCATGCGGTGAACGAATCACTCACCTTCAACGCGGCCGTCGACTTCATCCCCCGCACCCGCAACGTGTCCATCCGTGGCCAGAACTCGAAGGACCTGCCTGGCCTCGGCGATTTCCTGGACGTGAAGCTTGGATATGCAGAGTACATCGTTCCTACGCAGGGCTGGTCGCTCAGCCTCTTCGCGGGCAAGTTCGATTCGGTGCTCGGCGTGGAGTACCGCACGCAAGACGCGCCAGACAGGCTCGCCGTCACGCCCTCGCTCATCTGCCGCTACACGTGCGGCCGCCCGCTGGGGCTGAAGGCACGCGCTCGCTTCCTGGACGACCGGCTCGCGCTCAACGTGTCCGTCGCGAACGGCAGCAACTTCGTGGAGCTGTTTCCGTTCTACAACGAGATCGATTCCAACAACGTCAAGACCGTGTCCGGCCGCGTCTCCTACGATCTTCACATCGGCAAGCGGTTCGAAGCGGGGTTCTCTGGCGCGTATGGCGCACAGGACCTGCAGAGCGATGACGGCGTGCCTCAATGGCAAACCGGCGCGGATCTCTCGATCGACTGGAAGGACATCGTCCTGACAGCGGAGTGGGTGCACGGTATCGCGCAGGGCGCCGCCAACATCGGCGACCCTCCGTGCGCGACGGCACCGTGTCTGCACTTCACCGGGGCCTACGCACAGCTCGGGTACCGTGTGCTGAACTGGCTCACGCCGTATACGCGCGTCGACACACGAGACGCGTTCCATCGAGACGGCACCAGCTTCGTCTATATTTCACAGCTGATGCGGGTGACAGGCGGTGCGCATTTCGAGGTCGGAACGAACGTCGTGGTGAAGGCGGAATACACACACGTGCAGCAGCTTGGACGCGCGCCGCAGTTTCCAAACGACGTGGCAACCAGCTCACTCGTGCTGAAGTTTTGAGGGCATTTCAATGAAGCGAAAGCACGCATTTCTGGGCTTCACGACGCTGGCGCTGATCACGTTGGGACCGGATGACGCATGGTCGGAGCCATCTGGGACCGTGACGGGCACGGTGACCCTCACAAAGGGGGGCGCTGCACGACCAAGCTCCGGCGGCGTCGTGATCTACATCGAGAGCGCGCCCGTGACTGGTGCGGCGCGCAGGCATGCGATTCACCAGAAGGAGCTACAGTTCGATCCTCCCGTCAACGTGGTGATGAAGGGAACGACGGTCGACTTCCCGAACGACGACCGCGTATTCCACAACGTGTTCTCCGTCTCCCAGCCAGCGCGCTTCGACCTGGGGCTCTACAAGGCGGGCGAGAGCAAGTCCGTGGTGTTCAATCGCACTGGCGTCGTCGACATCTATTGCAACATCCACCCGGACATGGCGTCCAAGGTGAAGGTCGTCGACACTCCCTACTTCGCCATGACGCGCGCGGATGGCACCTTCGAGATCGGAGGGGTTCCTCCGGGCACCTATCCGATCGTCGCCTGGCAGGCATTTGGAGAGGAGTGGCGCGGACAGGTGATCGTCACTGCCGGCGGCCGAGCCACGGTCACGACCAAGCTGGAGGAGGGCCAGAGGCAGCAACGTCACGTCCGCAAGGACGGTACGCCGTACGGCCGTTACCAGTGATCCGTGCGTCTCCGACCCTGCTCATCTTGCTGCTCGCAACTGGATGTACGAAGCCCGCAAAGAAGGAGGTCGCAGCGGTGTCCGTGGATGCCGCGGGGGCGTCCGCGGAGCATTTCGCGTTTCCGTCCCATCGCTGCGGAGAGTGCCACGGCGACATCGAGTCGAGCTGGCGACCGTCTGCGCATGCGCGTGCAGTCACCACTCCGTTGTTCACGAAGATGCGTGACGCTGCGGGTCATGGCGCCGACTGCGACGGATGTCATGCCCCTCTGCGCGCGAAGATCCCCGCGGACGATCCCGCGGCGGCCGACGGCGTCGGCTGCGACTCCTGCCACCTGATGACAGACATGACGCCGCGACGAGAGGGAAAAGGGTTCACGCTGCGTGTGGACGACACGACCCGCTATGGCCCGCTCTGCGACGCGCAGAACCACTACTTCCACAAGATGGGTTGCTCGCCCGGGCATGCGCAATCCAAGCAATGCGCTTCGTGTCACCTTCTCTACGGTGCCGGCGCCATTCCTCTCTTCACGGAGTACGAAGAGTGGGAGCGCAGCCGATACGCGAGTAGCCACGAGTGCCAGGACTGCCACATGGCCTCTCGCCAGGCGGCGCTGGCCGTTGGCGCGAAGGGCACACGGCGCCTCGCGCGGCATGACTTCGCCCTGGACGAGATGAGCGGTGACGCAATCAAGGTAACGCTGGGAGTCGAAACCCAAGGGGACGAGCTCGCGGCCGTGGTGACGATGCTGAACGAAGGCGCTGGTCACTCGGTGCCCACTGGGCTGCCGGAGCACCGCCTGGTCCTCGCGGTTTCACGGAGCGATGCGAGCGGCGCGAACGTCCAGCGGTGGGAGCGCGTCTACGGTCGCGTCCTGGTGGATGGCGACGGAAAGCCGGCGCCCTTCTACCGCGCCGCGCGCGTGGAGAGCGACACGCGCATCGGCGTCGACGAATCACGCGTGGAGCGCTTCACGTTTCCGAAGGGAAAATCAGGGCGGATCGACGTCAGCCTGACGTGGCTCCGCGTGCCGCAAGCCATGGCGCGTGAGCTCGGCGTGCCGGAAGATTCGCGCTCGCTCGCGAGCGGAGGGCAGAGCTTCGACTCCGCGCGCCTGCCCAAGCCCTTGCGCCTTCGGACCGAACCAGAGAAGGCGATCCGCGTGAACGCAACTGCCGACGGAGGGGCTCCTCATTGAAATTTCGCACCACGCTCCTCATCGCCGTTCTGTCGCTCGTGGTCGGACCGCTTCTTGCGACCGTGCTCGCGGTCTCCATCGTGATCGATCGCGCCGCGCGACGGGACGTGAGCGATGGACTTTCGCGCAGCCAGGACGTGTTCGTCGAGCAGCTGAAGCAACGCGAGGCGCTGCTCAGAACGGAGAGCCGCGTCGTCGCCGAAGAGCCACGCTTGAAGGCCGTGGCCGCGACAGAGGACGTCACGCACGAGACCGTGCTCGGCGTTGCGCAGGAATTGAAGCGAGCGCTGCAGAGCGACACGTTCCTGATGACGGACGAGAACGGGGTGCTCCTCGCCGACACCAGCGATGCGGCCGCCAGCGGCTTCGACATGTCGAAGCTCCCCATGATCGCGACGGCGCTCAGCAACGGCGAGGCCTCCCTGATCGTCACCGACCAGCTCGCCGGCAAGGAGAGCCTGATACAGATGCAGACGCGTCGGCTCGCGTTCGGCACCACGGTGGTGGGCGTTGTCGGAATCGGATACCGCTTCAACGACAAGGCAGCCGAGGCGGCGTCGCGGCAGTGCTCGAGCGGCGTGGCGATGCAGGTGGATGGGAAGACCGTGGCCTTGTCCGGAGCGCCAGGTTCCCCGGCGGACGTGGACGCCGCGCTGGCGAGCGTGACACCAGGCGCGCCGACGGAGGTAACCCTCGGCGGACAGCGGTTTCTTGCGGTCGTCGCGCCCATGCCTGGTTATGTCGGTGCGCATCGTGTGCAGTATGCATTGATGCGGTCGCTGGAAGATGCCCTCGCGCCGAAGGACCAGCTGCTGCACCTGTTGTACGTGGTCTTCGGCGTTGCGCTGCTGGCCGCGTTCGTCCTCTCATTCACGTTCTCCGGACGTATCGCGAAGCCCATCTTCGATCTCGCAACGTTCGCGCGGAGCGTGGCGAAGGGAGAGCTGCGTCCCACCGCGAAGGTCGCCGGCTCGCTCGAGGTAAGGGCGCTCGCACAGGCAATGAACGAGATGGTCTCCGAGATCGCGACGAGCCGCCGCAAGCTCGCCGAGCGCGAGCGCGCAGCCAAGGAGATGGAGATCGCCACGCGCATCCAGACCTCTATCCTGCCGAAGAACCTGAGCGTGGAGCGGCTGCAAATAGCCGCATCCATGGCGCCCGCCAGCGACGTGGGTGGCGACTACTATGACGTGCTCCCCTTCAAGAACGGCGCCTTCATCGGCATCGGTGACGTCGCCGGGCACGGCCTGAGCGCGGGCCTCCTCATGCTCATGATCCAGAGCCTGGTCTCTGCGCTGGTTCGATCAATGCCCGACAGCGCGCCGAGCGGGATCGTCAACACGCTCAATTCTCTGATGTTCGAGAACATCCGCGCGCGGTTGTCGCAGGACGAGCACGTGACGTTCACGCTCCTCAAGTACTCGGCAGACGGGCGCGTGGTCTTTGCGGGCGCGCACGAGGAGATGTTGCTCTGTCACAAGGAAGGTCCCTGCGAGCAAGTCCCCACGCCAGGTACCTGGCTCGGCGCCATGGAGAGCATCGTCGCCCACACCGTGGACACCGAGCTCATGCTCCGCAGCGGCGACGTGCTCGTCGTCTACTCGGACGGCCTCATCGAAGGACACAACGCGGCCGGGGAGGAGATGGGTCTCGCGCGCATCGCGGCCATCGTGGAGAAGCATCGTGACGAGCCGGTGGACGAGATTCGCAAGCACGCGCTCGCTGCGGTCGCCGCGCACATGGGCGCGAAGGCCCACGACGACGACGTGACGCTGGTGGTCATGCGATACACATGACAGCCATCACGTGGCGTGACGCGCATGATACGTTCGCTCCATGGCAGGTCGTGGCTTCCTGGTAGCAATCGCGAGTGTGGCTGCGGCGCTGTTGCTGCTGCGGTGCAGCTCCTTCAGTGGGTCGGATGTGCCTGGTGGTGGGTCGGACGCGGCCGTCGATGGTGGTCCTCCAGCAAGCGATGCCGCTGGATGTGTCCCGGACGCGCACCTCTTCTGCGTGGACTTCGACGAGGGAGTCGCCCCCTCCACCGCCTTCAGCGCGACCTCCGGTTCTCTGGGCGTCGACAACACGACCGCCACCTCACCTCCTGCTTCGATGCTGGCCACGGGCACGGCGTCCGCGCCTGCGTTCGCCGTCTACGAGAACAAGTCCGTGGCGGCGAAGAAGATCACCGCGCGCGTGGCGTACTATCGCGGTCCCTTCGACAACGAGACCAACACCGCCGTGATGAAGGTCAACGTGTCCGCGGCCGGGGGCGACGTCAACATCACGCTCTCCGCGGAGGGCACCACGGGCAACCTCGTCGTCCAGGAGGTCCTGAGCGACGGCGGCTTCAGCGCGAACAGCGCGACCCTCCCGCTCGGCGTCCCCGTGAGCACCTGGACGATCCTGCGCGTGACGGTGGACGTGTCTGCGGCGTCCGGCATGCCCAAGGTGCGTTCCTGAACGGCGACCCGTCTCCCGCGGCGTCGCTGGACTACCCGCTGCCGGTGGCAGCCGCGACGTCGTTCTCCGTGAGCATCGGTGCGCGCACCAACTTCAAGGCCGGCGCTGACGCCAGCGCCACGCAGAAGTACCGCTTCGACGACTTCTGGGTCGACTACGAGCCGTAGGATCTACGGCCACGACAGCGACGTTCACGAGGGCGAGCGGCGGCCGCGCAGAATGGCCACGGCAGCCGCTGCGATCACGGCGCCTCCGAGAATGGGCGAGATTGGCGCGCTGGGAGATGCCGGTGCGAAGTCGCACCCAGATGCACCGTAGACGGGGACGAACGAGTACGCTTCCTCGTTGTCTCCGACACGGGCGCTCGCATCGCCTGCATGCCCCGCATCGCCAGCATCGCCAAGGGGCACGGCGCCGTCCGACCCGCCGTTGTCGGGGCCTTGTGCGCCGGCACAGCCGCCGAAGAGCAGCCCCGAACCGAGAAGCGCGGCGACTCGTCGCTTCGCCTCCGGCGGGGTGAGCGGGGACGAACAGAACGGACAGGACGTCTCGGACGCGCGCACGTGCCTCGAACATTCCGGACATCCGACGAGTTCTCGCATGGCAGCGTCCTCCGCGAGCATGAGCGTAGCATGCCCGAGCGCGGAGCTGCTGTGCCCAAGCCCATCACGCCGGAGGCGCTGCTGCGGTCAGTCGCCGGAGTCGCCGGAGTCGCCGCTCGAGCTGGCGTCGCTGCTTGTCTCAGCGGCATCGTCACCTGCATCGGCGGTGGGGACAGTGAACCCCGAGTCGATGGGCGCGCCCGGATTGCAGCCAGCGACCATGGCCGCCCCCACCCATTTGCCATCCACGCAGTTGAAGATGGGGCCGTCCTCGAGCCCGCATTTCATGGTGCCGTAGAAGCAGTGCAGTGAGCCGGCGCAGGGATCTCCGGTGCTCGGCTCGGACGGCGGACATGACGTTGCGGTTGGGGACGTGGCGCTGCCCGACGTGCACGCGGCGACGATCGCGGCCGCCGCGCCGACACTGATGACCATGAACGAAGGACGGATCGTGCGGCGTTGCTTCATGTGTTTCTACGTGCCTTCGAGCAACCGCCGTGCCGTGATGCTTCGCCCCAGATTGCAGCGTTTCACGCCCGCGGAGCCTTCTGGGCAATTCACGTCACACTGACACGCCTGTCGTGGTGCGCTCAGTTTGGGATGTGGCCAGTCCCGTTGCACTGAGGGCACGGGCGTCCTGCGGTTTGCGAATCAGTCCTGGCTCCCTCCGTGCAGTTCTGGCCTCCGTGTCCGTTGGATGTGCAGCGGTAGTTGGACTGGCCCATCGCGACCGTCACGCGATAGATGCCGGTGCCATTGCACGTGGGGCAGGTCCTCTCGCCCGCGGCAGATGCCGGAGCGTCTGCCGGAGCCTTTGGCAAGATCAGGCTGAGCTGGTCACGGCACTCCTCGGACATGCCCGCCGGTGAAAGGGATGGATACTTCTCGCGACACTTCTTCTGACCGGCGGCGCGCGCGGCAACATAGTCGTCGTTTGCCTGATCTATCCGGCGCTGCTCTGCCCTGTGTGCGGCCTCCTCGCGCTCACTCCGCGCCCTGTATTCTGCGATGTCGCGCAAATCGTCGGCGCGCCGTCGAGCAGAGGCGACCTCCTCTGCGGCCTCGTAGCGTTCGCGAGCGTCGGCGAGCTCCGGCGCGTCGTACTGGGCATCCAGACGCTCGAGCAAAACCTTCGCCTCGGCAGTCAGTGGAGCGTACTCCGGCTCGTCGCCGTGCCGGTTCATGCAGCGCTCGATGGTATGCTTGAGAGCGATCAGCCGCGTGACTGTGGATTCGGGGTCGCTCGACACGCGCAGCATGCCGTCAGCCACGCGGTTGCACGCGGCGAGGGACTCCATGCTCGGTTTTCCGTTCTCCTTCTTCTCCAGGTCCCGCCAGTCGTCGATGATGTCGGGCACCCAGGCGCTCTTCACCCACGGCTCCTTCTCCATCAGCTCCACGATGCGTCGCAACGACAGAACCTGGATCCGGTACATGCCAGCTCGGAACACGTCCATGTCGACGCCGTCGCTCTCGCGGCCCCAGGCGTGTGCGGCGGTATGTATCGCGTCCTTGTACACGAGCGCGGTCGCCTCGGCGTCGCCAGGCTGGTGGCGCGCAAAGCGCTGCTCCGCCTGGAAGTACCGCTTGTACATGTCCATCCAGCTGCCTGGTCTTGCCGACTCGATGCGGCGAAGGCCCACCTCGTACTGTTCCTCGCGGAATGCGTCGTGCAGCTGCCCGAAGGAGCCGCCGCACGCTGCAAGGAGAGCGCTCATGAAAAGAGCGACGAAGAGCAGCACGCCAGAGCGAGCACGGAAGGCTGTCATGAGAGCGGACCGTAACACCCACCGCGTCGGTGACCAGCGCCAGCAGCGTGAGGCGGCCCTGGCACCGCGGACACGAGTCGACCTTCGTTAGACTGTGCCGCGGGACACGTGGTGTTGGCACGACTCGCGACCGCAGCCGGCTCGCACTGCCGAGCACGCCCGAGTAGCGCACCGTGTGCAACTTTGGCGGTGGCACGCTCGCCGCCAACCTGCCCAAGAGGCTCAGCGACGGTGACCACGGCGACGTTCACCGCGTGGCTGTCTCGTCATGGCGGCTGAGCGCCCTTAACCATCGCGCAGCGCGTGCCGTTGATCCGGGGAGCCTCCATGCGTGTCCGTCGCTCGCTCGCCTGCCTTGCCGTCCTCTCTTCCGCGTGCGCGACGGCGACGTCACCTGAGGTCCCGCCCGCGGCTGACTCCGTCCCGGCTGACGGCCCAGGCGTGACGCCCGAGCGTGCGCCCCTCCTGCGCAGCGAGGTGCTCTCCGTCATGGCGCGCGTGAACGATCACTTCATGGCCGAGTGGCCATCGCCCGGCGAGGACATCGTGGTGGGCAAGGCGGTCCCCTCCAACACGTGGACGCGTGCGGTGTACTTCGAGGGTCTCTCCGCCCTCATGAGCGTCGCGCCCGCTCCACGCCTGCTCGCGTATGCGAATGCATGGGGAGACAGCCACGGGTGGCAGCTCGCCGGCCCCGCCGGAACCCGACTGGCGGATGACCAGTGCGCGGCGCAATCGTATCTCACGCTCTTCTCGGCGGAGCCCGAGAGGGTGGACCTGTCCCCGCTCGAGTCCAACATCATGGCGATGGTGGAGAGCGACACCTCGGATGACTGGACGTGGATCGACGCGATCCAGATGGCGATGCCGGTCTTCGCGCGCCTGGGCGTGCTCCGCGGAGACGCGCGCATCACGGAGAAGATGCATGCGTTGTACAGCTACACGCGCGACGTCGCCGGTGGCCACGGCCTCTACGATCGCAGCGCGCACCTCTGGTGGCGCGACGCGCACTTCACTCCGCCCTACGCGGAGCCCAACGGAGAGGGCTGCTACTGGTCACGCGGGAACGGCTGGGTCTACGCGGGCCTTGCACGTGTCCTGTCCGTGCTTCCCCGTACGGACCCACATCGCGAGGAGTACGTGAGCGACTTCGTCGCCATGTCCGGGGCGCTTCGCGACCTTGTCCGGGCGGACGGCTTCTGGAACGTGAGCCTCCGCGATCCCTCCCACTTCGGCGGCAAGGAGCTCACGGGCACGTCACTGTTCGTGTACGGCATGGCGTGGGGTGTCGGCGCCGGCGTGCTGAAGGAGGACGAATATGGGCCGATCGTGGCGTCGTCATTCGGCGCGATGCTCTCCACCGCCGTGCACCCGGACGGGACGCTGGGCTACGTGCAGGGCACCGGCGCGCAGCCATCCGACGGCCAGCCAGTCGGCTACGACACCCGGCCGAACTACGACGACTTCGGGGTGGGTTGCTTCCTGCTCGCGGGCAGTGAGGTGTCCAGGCTCTCGCCGCGCTGGGGCACCACGTCGAAACGGTGATCAGCTCCACACCGTCAGAGGAGCGCTGCGCAAGCCGCGGCTACCGCGCTACTCCGTCAGTCCGGGCATTCGTGCGTTCAGCAGGTCGTTGTAGGTCGCCTTCATCGAATCGGGTAACGGGGAGCGCTCCACCAGAGCAATGCACTCGGGGAGCACGTCGCGAAGCTCGCGGAGGACGCGCGTTGCCGCGCGCTCGGGCAGCTTGCAGTACGCGGCGTAGTCGAGCCAGTTGCGCCGCCTGAGGTTGTCCTTCTTGCCGCCGACCGGAAGCGCCAGCTGATCACCGGCGATGACAAGGCGCGTGCAGAGCATGTCGTAGGCCGGCGAAAGCCGCTGCAGACCATCCACTCCTGCGAGCAGCGAGAAATTCTTCAGGTGCATGTCGCCGTTGCCGGTGAGCCAGCAGAACACCATTCGTCGAAAGAGCTTCGTCATCTCGATCAGCGGCTCGCTCGCGAATTTTCGGACCAGGCGCGCGCACAGCTCGGCCGAGCCGTCGTACTTTGCGGCCGGAAGGAGCTCGCCGAGCTGACAGAAATCTTCTTGTCGAAGCTTCTTGCCGTCCGGAAGTCGATCGAACCGTGCAACCAGGTATGCGGGCGTTCCATCCTTCAACGGCACGAGCGCACACGGCGGGATGTCGATGCCTGCGAGCGCAGCGAGTTGCATTGTCGTGATCTCGTTCTCGGGCAGCGAAGGGAAGTTCTCTCCTGTCGGTTTGAGAATGTAGCGCCCCTTGTCGATCTCGAGCTTCAGGGTCGCGCGATCGGCCGACAGACCGAGGGAGATCTTGCGCTGGATCCCCGAGATCGATGTGTGCCCCGCCATGGCAAGTCCTAGCGTGTGAAGCTGAGCGATCTCGACGTCGATCAGCGGCGCTGTCGCCGTTCCGAAGAGCCGTTTGAGGCAAGCGTCGTGGTATCGCGCCGGTGCGGCGATCAGCTGCAGACAAGCCTGGCAGGCGCTCATGAGAGTGGGACCACTTCGACCGCACCCACGCAGTCGGCGCATGTCGCGAGCAGAAGCCCGAACCAATCATCCGGAGCGATCTTGAGCTTGGTGCGCGCGATCTCGTAGAGCCATCCTTCCGGCAAGAGATTGCCGAAGAATGGATGAAGCGTCGTCCATTCGTACGGCTCGGCGCGCACGGGGAGCGTGAGCGACACCGGTACCGCGTCCTTCGTCGCGACCCACGCAGCGTCGTACGTGAAGCGAATCGTTCGCCCTTCGATGTCCTCGATCTGTCCGACCCTCTGTCCGTCGATGCGAACGACGCCAGCCCGCACCCGGGTCGGCGGCGCGAAAACGGATTGCATCGTTGACGGGTGCACTGCTCACTCCCTTTCGCGGGGCGCATCGGTCACGCCGAGGGCCTTGCCAAAGACTGCAAGGACGCTGTTCACGGAGTCCATGCGAAGACTCGGCTTGCTCGCCTCGAGCTCGACGACGAAGCGCAGCCCCACGCCGGCCAGCTCCGCGAGCTTCCGCTGGGTCAAGCCGTTGGACTTGCGGCGTGCGCGGACAAACTCGGCAATGGTCGCTTCCCGATCGGGAACATTGGCTGCCATCTCCCAGGATCCTAGCAGGTTTCCACCAGAATATTCCCGTTCGGGAAAATTGTTCCCGATCGGAA
>JANXLV010000327.1 GCA_025355005.1 Myxococcales bacterium
GTCCGAGCTCGCCCCCACCCGTGGACTCGTTCGCGACGACGCGCCGCGCCACCCGGCCGAACATCGCGGACGCCCCCCGCCCTCTCGTGTTCACCGCCCGCGAAACTCAGGACAGAGCGACCATCTGACGAATCATCAGTCGCGTTCCGGAACGCGTGGGTCATTACCGTTCTTGTTTCTGGGTAAACAGCGTCGCATGGCGTGAGAGCCGCCCGTCAGGCAAGGCTTCGAGCGAGCACGGAGCGGAACGTACTCTTGTACGTGAGCACCGCGCGCAGCTCGAAACGAAGCCTGGCGGGATGGCTCTCGCGCCAGGCGATGCTGTTTAAGGGAGCTTGACGGCCCAGCCCAGGCCGCCACCGTCGACGCCGGGGCGCGTGGGATCGGGGCGCGTGAGGAAGTAGGTGGTGGTGGCGGCACCTGCGACGACGACGCCCGCGGCCGTCCAGAACCACCACCGACGGAAGATGCTGGGCTGCTCGGCGGCGAGCTTCGCGCGCAGGTCCGTCTTCTGACCAGCCTTCAGCGTGGCGTCCGATTCGTACGGGACGAAGCCCGCCTTCTGCACCTTCACATGGTACGTCCCGGATGGGCGCGAGAGGCGCACGGGCGCAACGCCGACGTCGATCCCATTGACGGTCACCACTGCGTCGTCCCTGTCCGCGCCGACGTCCAGCGTGGCGGGGAGCTTCTCGATCGCGAGCTCCACGTCGCGGGTCTCGCCAGGCCGTATCGTGAGGTTCTGCACGGCGTCGCCGAACCCTTCGTGCGCGACCGTGAGGACGTGCGAGCCAGGATCCAGCACGGTGCGCAGCGCCCCTGGAGTGCGAGCGTCCTTGTCAGCCGCGACTGCCGCGCCGTCGATCGTCACGGTCGCATCGATCGGAGTGACGCGGAGGGTGAGCGTGGAGACGAGCCCATCAATCTCATGGATGAAGCGCTGGACGTCCGCCACCGTCGCGTCCGGGAGTGTCGCGTCGGGCCGGCGCTCCGCGAGTGCACGCGAGAACGTCGCACGCGCCCGAACGTACTGCCCGAGCGCACGTTCGCACACGCCGATGTTGTACGTGGTCCACGGATGCGGACGAAGCTTCGCCGACCGCTCGAACGCGACCAGCGCGGCACCCCACTGCAGGTCCGCCGCAAACGCAGAGCCTTGCTTGAACGCGTCGCGCGCGGCATCCGTGTCGTCGCTCTTCGCGACAACAGGAGGGGCGCCCGCATCCGCTGCGCGCACGACCGAGGGCAAAGCGCCAGCGAGCAGCAACACGACGACAAGGGCTGCGCAAGAGAGCTTCACGGGAACCGAGCCTACCTCGCGAAGATCGCCACGCCAACCGAGAGCTCAGTACGGCGTACCGAGAAGCTTCGGAGCCCCGGAGGAAGAAGAAGAAGAAGGGACGGTGGTGGGGGGATCGCGACGGATCGAGGAAGGAGCGGCGGAGGGGAAGGTCGAGGTCGAGGTCGAGGTCGGGGTCGAGGTCGAGGTCGGGGTCGGGGTCGAGGTCGAGGTCGGGGTCGGGGTCGAGGTCGAGGTCGAGGTCGTTGGTGGTGGCGTCGTCGTCGTCAACTGCAACGTCGTCGTTCGCCGCAGCCCCAGCGCCACCAACCCGAGCGCGAGCACCACCGCGGCGCGGATCACCCACGGTGAGACGCGCCTTTTGGCAGGCGGTGTCCCTTGCAGATCTCGCGTCGCTGGCGGTGGGGTGCCTTGCTTCTGCATCAGCGTGGCGGCCCGATCTTCTCGCTGTTCGGGCACGTACGCGTCACGTTCGAGATCACCCAGCGCGCTCAGTGCGGTGAGCACCGCGGTCGCGGACTCGGGTCGCTCCGACGGTTCCACCGACAGCAGCCTGTCGACCAGCGCGGCGAGCGGCGCGGCGAGCGCGGGCATCAGCACGCCGATCGGCTTTATTTTCCCCGTCGCGAGCGCCTTCAGGATCTGGCCCAGGTTCTGGCCGTCGGTCGGCAAGCTGCCAGAGAGGCACTCGTACATGACCGCTCCGACGGAGAAGAGGTCCGCGCGAAGGTCCACCTCGGTCTCGCCGAACGCCTGTTCCGGTGACATGTAGTGCGGCGTGCCCACCATCGCGCCGCTCTCGGTGAGCCGGTGCGTCTCCTTCGTGGGCCCCTCGCTCCCGCGCAGCTTGGCGATGCCGAAGTCCAGGATCTTCACGGCGCCCGACGTCTCCAGGAACACGTTGTCCGGCTTGAGGTCGCGATGCACGACGCCCACGCCGTGCGCCACCACCAGCGCGGACAGGACCTCCGTAGCGACGCGCACGGTCTCCGCCGGTGACAGCGTGTGCTCGCGCTCGAGCCGCTGCGCGAGCGACTCCCCTTGCAGCAGATCCATCACCAGGATCGGTGTTCCCTCTTCCGACTCGAGCACGTCGTGCACCGCGACCACGTTCGGATGCGACACCGCGCACGCTGCACGCGCCTCGCGCAGGGCGCGACGCTGTGCGCCTTCATCCGCGCCGGAGCGCCCCGCCCTCTTCTTCACGAACTTCAGCGCGAGCGTCTTCTTCGTGACCTCGTGCGTCGCCGCCCACACCTCGCCCATGCCGCCCTGCCCGAGGCAGCGCTCGAGTCGATATTTCTGGGCGACCATGTCTCCTGCCTGCATCGTCAGCTCGCGATGGTGAGGAGCGCCGTCCAGTCGTTCTTGCGATCCTCGGAGCGAAACGGCACGCGGTAGCTCGCCGCGGATGCGGGCACGCGCGCGGGCATCCAGAACGCACAGGCGCCCACCAGCGTGTCCGAGTTGCACATCGAAGACACGGCGCTGCCCCCTGCAAGCAGGTGCACCGGCACTGGCACGCTCCACTCGCGGATGCGCGGGATGGCCGCGAGGTTGAACGTGTCGATCTCAGTGGCCTCCAGCGCAGACACCTGGAGCTGCCCCGGCCGCTCCACACTGCCGAAGAGCTCGGCGACGCCTTTGCCGTCGTTCTCTTCGACCGCGATCACCAGCATCACATAGGTACCCGATGAGCCGCGCGGGGGCGCGCACGCGGGGAGCGCGACCGCATCGCTCAACGCACGACACGGCGCGTTCTTCGTGACGACGAACCTGTGCAGGCTGCGCCCGAAGGTCCGCACCATGGCTCCGTCATGCCAGTACGCGCCGACGATCAGCACGGGGTCCGGATGCCCTCGGAATAGTCCGTCGTGCCCCCGAGCGATCTCGAGCGCGTCAACGCTTCCACTGAACGACGGTGTCATCATGGCCCATCTGAGGATTACCGGCGGCGTCGGAGCGTGGCAAGCAAGGCGCGACGGAAAGACGCCGTGGTGTTAATCATCGAGCCATGAGTGAGAACCAGCCGCAAGTGGACTACTGGAATGGCGAGGCCGGCAAGATGTGGGCGCAGAGCCAGGCCATCCTCGACGGAAACATGGAGCAGCTCTCGGAGGTCGCGCTTGCCGCCGCCGCCCCGAAGCCGGGCGAGCACGTGCTGGACGTCGGATGTGGAGCAGGCGATACGACCCTGGCGCTCGCACGGATGATCACGGCAGGCGGCGCGCCGGGCCGCATGCTCGGCGTGGACATCTCCGAGCCGATGCTCGCGCGTGCGCGGGAGCGTGCGGCGGAGCGCAGCTTTGCGGAAGGCGTGCTGGCGTTCGTCAACGCGGATGCCGCGGCGCATGAGTTCGCAGCGGGCGCGTTTGACCTGGTCTTCTCGCGGTTCGGCGTCATGTTCTTCGCGGATCCGGTGCGCGCGTTCAAGAACCTGGCGCGCGCCACACGACCATCTGGGCGCCTCCTGTTCATGTGCTGGCGTGCGATGAAGGAGAACGCGTGGTCCCACGACCCGCTCGAGGTCGTGCGTCCGCTGCTGCCGGAGATGCCGCAGTCGCCGCCCGATGCGCCCGGGCCGTTCGCGTTCGCGAGCGAAGCGCGCGTCCGCGGGATCCTCACCGAGGCCGGCTATCGCGACATCACGTTCACCGCAGCCGATCGCCCCATGGTCCTTGGCGCGACCGTCGCGGAGGCCACCGAGTTCGCGCTGAGGATCGGACCCACTGCGCGAGCGCTGCGCGAGCTGGGCACGCCCGAGATCGCCGCGACGGCGCGCGAGAAGCTCACGACGCTGTTCCAGGCCTACCTGGAAGACGGCGGCGTCGCGCTGCCCGCTGCCGTGTGGCTGGTGAGCGCGCGCCCCGACAGACCCGCGTGATCCACGACTATTCCGCTTCGGGCGCGTGCTCGATCTTCATCGGAACGTCATGCGACCCGTCCTTCGCGGGCGCCTTCACCACGGCGTGCTCGTCGTGCGGGCGCGGGTGCGCCATGCTCATCGCCGCGTGCGCCACGTCCGAAGCAGCCTCTGCGTGAACGTCGCTGGAAGACGCGCGCACTGGGATGTGCGCGAGCGCCTGACGCAGCTCCGACAGCGAAGAGATCGCAGGTGCGTCCTTGCCCGCCTTGCCAGGCGCGGGCTCCTCCTCCACGACCGTGCCGCCCACGCTCTTCGTGAACGCCTTGAGCTTCGCCTGGTCCGTCACGCCGTTGACGTTGACGATCGCGACCTTGCCAGGCCCCTGATGAAGATCGTTGCGGAAGTCATAGATCGCGCCGACGATCGTGAGCACGCCGCGCGATAGCTCATCGTCGAACTTCACGACGGCCACCGCCACCTGATCGTTGACGTTGTCCACGACGGCGTCCAGCCACAGCTTCGGGTCCTCGTCCTTCACGCCTTCCTTGCGCTGCGGGACATGCAGCGACGACAGCTCGTGGCTGATGGCGTCGCTCTCTTTGCTGTAGTCCCCCATCGCCGCCTTCACGGCGCCGCATCCTGTATGCCCCAGGATGAAGAGCACCGGCGTGTGCAGGTGATGGATTCCGTACTCGACCGACCCCTCGGAGTTGCCGAGCTGGTTGCCGATGTTGCGGATCATGAAGTCGTCGTTCTCCGCGGTGGTGTCGAATGCAGAGGTCTGGACGCGCGAGTCCGAGCACGTGATGACCGTGGCGCGCGGAGTCTGTGCACCAGCGAAGTCCTTGAAGAACCCCGCGTCATGCTTCTGCATGTACTTCGCGTTGTCTGCCAGGACGTCGCGCAGGAAGCCGCGCGTGAGGGCGAGCGGGTCGCGATGGCCCTCGATGAAGGGCACGTCGTACTCCTTCTTTGCGAGGAGATCGCTGGGGTCCGCGGCGGAGACATGACTCTCCTGGCTCGAACCCGAGCCGCGAGAGTCTTCGGCGTGCCCCTTCTCGACATGGGCAAGCTTCTCGTCGTCCGCCCTGGACTCCGATTCGCGCTTCGCCCTGGCCTTCGACTTTGCCTTGGCGCCGTCTGCGAGCTTCTTCCCAGGCTTCTCGTGCGCCTTCTCGTGTGGCTTCTCGTCCTTGTCGTCGCCGTCGGAGTGCTCCTCTGTCGAGCTCTCGCTGCCCTCCTCGGAGTCCGGGTGTTTGCACGCGGTGGACGCCAGGAGCGCCACGAGGACCAGCAGGTTTTTGGCGGTGATTCTCACGGTTCTTTACCCACAAGGTGGAACGGCACACCCTCCAGGATCTTGAGGCGCAACGTTCGAGGACGCGCGCGGCAGGCTCGCGTGGTGGCACGCGAAATTCACGCACGCCGGATTCTCAGCGGGATATTCTGCCGTTCGATGCTCGAACACCTGGACGAGCTGCGCATCGCCGACGTCGCCACCTTCCTCGCGGTCTCACGCTCGGGCTCCGTGACGATGGCGGCGCGTCAGCTGGACGTCACGCCATCACAGGTGAGCAAGGCCGTCGCTCGCCTGGAGGGCTACCTGAAGGTGCGCCTGATCGAGCGCAGCGGGCGCGGCATCATCCTGACGGACGCGGCGAAGCACGTGAACGCGGACCTGGAGGAGCTGGTACGACGCGCGGAGGAGCTCCCCAAGCCGCGGCAGGGCAAGACGCGCGTCACCGTCGCGGGTCCGTCGTACCTCGCGGTGGAGTTCATCCCACACCTCGCAAACGCGCTCGCGCCCACGCACTTTCGCGTGCTGGAGGCCGGGCCCGCGACCATCCGCGCGTATGCGGAAGAAGGCGCCATCGACATGGCGCTGACGCTCTCGGCAGAGAAGCTGCCCCGCGCGTGGGTGTCCACGAAGGTGGGGCCCGTGAAGGTCGCGCTGTTCGCGCCGCCAGCGCTCGCGGAGGAGCTCGGGAAGAAGCCGTCACTCGAGCGCCTGCGGGAGATCCCGTTCGTGGTGCCAGTGCAGTTCTCGAGCGGACAGGTGCTCCCGGGCGAGGACGGCTTCGCGCTCACGCGTGGTGATCGCACGCAGGGGCACGAGGCAGCGACGATCGGCCTTGCGCTGGAGCTCGCTGCGGCGTGTCAGCAGCTCACGTATGGGCCGGAGCTGGCGGCGCGCAGGCTGCTCGCGCAGGGGCGTCTGGTGGAGGTGAAGGCGCCAGGCGTGACGAACCACGTCGACCTGTACCTGCACGCGAACTCGGAGCGGGTCCTCGCGCGTCTGCACAGGGACGCGCTTCGTATCATGGCCGACGTGCTGAAGGGCCACCCGAGCGAAGCAGATTGACGGCGACGAACGCGAGCCCCTGTGCGTTGAGCTCGATGTCGAGCTTGAGCAGCTCGGAGGCTTTCGCGTCGAAGCCCAGGTTGCGCGCCTTCGCGTCGGACTCGATCGCCGCACGCCACGAGGTGGTCAGGCGTGCGGTGCCCTCCGCGTCCGTCTCCGTCGTCGCGGCGACGTCAGCGACCCACTCCTCGGCCCTGCTGATCCACGCGTGCAGCTGACGGCCGATCTCGGCGACGTCTTCGAACGCGCCGAAGTGCGTGAGGCACGCGAAGCGACGGCCGAGCGAGAGCACCTTGTCGATCCCCTTATGCGCCTCCGGGCCGTCGAAGTTCGTGGGGCTCGTGGACGGGAGCGCAAACCGACCGTTCTTCTGGAGCGCCGGATAGACCAGGCCGAAAGTGTCGCCGGTGTAGACACTGTCCACCGCGGGATCGTCCACGATGAAGTGATGATTCGCATGACCCTTCGTGTGGAAGACGGAGAGCTTTGCGTCGCCGAGCTCGAACGAGTCTGAATCCTCGAGTGCGCGCACGCGCTCGCTCGGTATGGGCTTGATCACGCCGTAGAGCTTCTTGAAGCGTTCCTCGCCATAGACCGCGGTCGCGCTCGCCACGAGCTTCGACGGATCGATGAGGTGCTTCGCAGCGCGGGGATGCGCGAGCAGCGTCGCGTTCGGACAGGCAAGGAGCAGCTCGCCCGCGCCGGCTGCGTGATCGAGGTGCGCGTGCGTGACGACAACGTGTCGCACCGCCTCTCGCGCGAGCCCCTGGGCCTCGAGCGCCGCGAGCAGCCGAGGCACGGCGTGCGACGTGTGCGCCTCGATGAACGCGCACTCATCACCTGCAACACGGAGGTAGGCCGCCGTGAACGCCGGAAGGAGGTCGCAGTCGACCGTATGGCGCGCGTGCTTGGTCATGTTTTCCCCTTCGATACCACAGCCGGCCGCGCGGTGACGCGCGCGACGAGCCCGCGCACGAAGCGCGACGGGCCGTCCTCGTCCTTCACCTTGGACCAGAGAAGCTCTATGGGCACCTTGGGTAGTCGAATCGGCAGCGGCCGCGCGCGGAGGTGCGGGTGGCCCTTCTGCATGTGCTCTGCGATGAGTATTGGCACGGTTGCCAATAGCGGCGTGCCCTCCACCAGATCTCCGACGTACGCAAAGCTCGAAACGGAGACCCGCACCTTTCGCGGCATGCCCAGCGCGTCCTCCACCACACCACGAGCATCGCCTGCGTAGGACACCACGACGTGCTCGTGCGCAAAGTAGTCGCGCTCGCGCAGCGTCTTCGGGAGCCTCGTGAAGCGTGGATCCCTTCCATACGCCTGGTTCATGTTTCATATATATCCTATTCACTAGTGTGATGCGTTTGCTGGTCGTAGGTTCTCCTTCACACACAAGGAGCACGTCATGACTGACTCGAACGTTCGCAAGGTGTCACTCGGGAAGACAGGTCCGTCCGTGTTCCCGCTCGCGCTCGGCTGCATGGGCATGTCGGGCATGTATGGCGAATCGTCGGAGGACGAGAGCATCGCCACCATCCGCGCCGCAATCGAGCGCGGCGTCACGCTGCTCGACACGGGCGACTTCTACGGAATGGGCCACAACGAGATGCTCATCGGTCGGGCGATCGCCGGGCTACGCGACAAGGTGCAGCTGTCGGTGAAGTTCGGAGCGCTCCGCGGACCGGACGGCTCGTGGCTCGGCAACGACACCCGGCCCGCGGCGGTGGCCACGTTCTGCGCGTACAGCCTGAAGCGCCTGGGCGTGGAGGCGATTGACGTCTACCGTCCCGCACGGCTCGATCCCGCCGTGCCCATCGAGGACACCATCGGCGCGATCGCCGACCTCGTTACGAAAGGGTACGTGAAGCACATCGGTCTGTCGGAGGTCGGTCCCGAGACCATCCGGCGCGCGGCCAAGGTGCACCCCATCGTCGACCTGCAGATCGAGTACGCGATCGCCACGCGCAACCCGGAGACCAAGATCTTCCCGGTGCTCCACGAGCTGGGCATGAGCGCCACGCTGTACGGCGTGCTCTCGCGCGGGCTCCTGTCAGGAAGCAAGCCCACGGGCAAGACCGACTTCCGCAACCACCTGCCACGCTTCAACGGCGACCACAAGGACACGAACGAGCAGATGGTCGCGAAGCTCGCCGACTTCGCGAAGGCGCGCGGACAGACAGCCGCGCAGCTGTGCATCGCGTGGGTGCTCGCGAAGGAGCCCACGTTTGTTCCTACGGTGGGCGCACGCACGCGTACGCAGCTTCACGACACGCTGGCCGCGCTCGACAAGCCGCTCAGCGCGAACGAGCTCGCGGAGCTCGAGAAGATCTTCCCGCGTGATGCGGTGAAGGGTGACCGCTACCATTCGATGCAGATGGCGCACCTGGACAGCGAGAAGTAGACGGCGACCGCGACGGGGACCGCGACCGCCAGCGTCAGTCCTTCATCGTGAACGGCGAGAAGTTGGTGTCGCGGTCGAAGTAGTCCTCCTGCTCCTTGCGCTTGAGAAAACCAACGATCGCGTACGTCGCCGGAGTGCCCAGGATCTCCCAGAGCACCTTGAAGACGTAGTTGGCGATGATGACCGCGAAGAGCTGACTGTTCGTCCAGAGGCCGAAGAACGCGAGCGGGTAGAAGACCGCCGTGTCCACGGCTTGACCCACGATCGTGGAGCAGATGAAGCGTAGCCAGAGCCGCTTGCCCTCGCTCCGGACCTTCATCTTCGCGAGCGTGTAGGAGTTCGCGAACTCGCCCGCCCAGAAGCCGCAGATCGACGCGAGCGCGATGCGCCACGTGCCACCGAACACGCGCTCGATCGCGGCCTGGGTCTCCATCTGACTCGCGTCGGACAGACCGGGCATCCGGATGACGACCTGGCTCATGATCGACGCGAAGAGCAGCGCTGCGAACCCGACCCAGATGACCCGACGGCTACGTGAGTAGCCGTACACCTCCGTGAGGATGTCGCCGAAGATGTAGCTGATGGGAAAGAAGATGTTGCCAGCGCCGAACGTGATGCCACCCACCGTGCAGAGCTTCGCGGGGCCAATCAGGTTCGAGCAGAGCAGCACGGTGACGAACGCCGCCATCACCAGGTCGTAGTACTTGTATTTGGGCCGCAGGTCGGGCGGCGCGTTCGACGTCGAGGTCACGTGTGGACTTTACCCCAGTCTCAGCGGACGGCGTAGCCGATGTACGCGGCGACGAGGAACGTGATCTCGGCTGCAAGCGCGTACGAGATGATGCTGAGCCGGAAGATCCGTGACGCAGAGTCCGATCGCCCGCGCAGCCGCGCCGTGACGAAGAAGCGCGCCACCACGAACGCGAGCACGCCCACCACGAACGCCAAAACGAGCGCCACCACGCCCGGCGCCCCACAGCCATCCTTCAAGCTCGAGCCCTCTCCGTCCGCGGACCCCTCCGTGCAATCGAACCCGGACGCGATGGCAAAGAAGAGCGGGATGGCGGCGACGCCGAGCACGCCCGCGAACGCGCCACCGAACCCCATGAGGCAACCAAACGGCGCAGGCGCACTGACCTGGCCGCTCGCGCGCACCACCGGCAGGGACGAGGCGAGCCGCGAGAACGCATCCAGCATGAGGTCGGCGCGATCCGGTTTCCCCTGCGCAACGACGAACTCGGAGAGATACGCCTCCACGTTTCCGTGGGCGTCGTCGATGGTGATCCGGCGGAGGCCCAGATCGAAGAGGCTCAGGACTGCGCGGCGCGCGTCCTCGTTCAGGACGGCCTGAAGGAGCTCGTGGTCGGTGGTGGGCGAGTCGACGTAGACGGCGGCGTCGAAGAGCTCGTCGCCAGTCTGGTGCTCCACGTTGATGCCGGATGCCTTGGCGTCCTTGTCGGCATATGCCTCGGGGCGCATCACGATCTTCATGGGGCGCGTGGCGACCGGCACCTGCGGCACAGCGGTCTCTCGGTAGTTGCCGCCCTCGCGCGCGGCGGCGTGCTCACCCTTCGCAACGGCGTCGTAGCGGGTGTAAATCGAGAGCGAAGAGCTGGAACCGCCGGAGTAGCTCACGCCAACGAACACGTCGCCGTGAGTGATGGTGAAGCGGTCTTCCTTGGTGTTGCCCGCCTTCTCGCGGAGAGCGCGAACTAGGTCGCTCTCCGGGCTGTCGCTCACGTGACGAGCCCGAACGGAAGGTGCACGGTCTCGTTGTACGACACGACGCGCATGCCGTGCTCGCGCACGTAGATCTTCGTGATGCCGCAGTGGTTGGAGACGAAGCGCGCCCATCCGGAGGCGGGCAGCGAGAGCGCGCGCGTGAGCAGGTAACGGATCAAGTTGCCGTGACAGACGAGGAGCTCGGTGCGCTCCTTCTTGCTCGGCTGGAAGAACTTGTCGAAGGCGCGGTCCATGCGATCACGGTCGCTCTTGACCTGCTTCGCCGTGGAAGGAATGGAGGGAACGCGCGTGGGCATGCCCTCGACGAGCAGCTTGGAGCGCGTGAAATGGACCTTGAGCTCCGTGGCGGCGACGTCGGCGGTCTCCTGCGCGCGGAGCATGGTGCTGCAGTACGCGGCATCGAGCGAGATGCCTTTCAGGGTACGCGCGGAGATACGCGCTTGCTCGCGTCCACGGGCCGTGAGGCTCGGGGTGCCAAGCGGCGAGGTGTCGTACTCGCCGTGGCGCAGCAGGATCACGAGCTTCTTCGCCATGCGGCGCGGCAACCTAGTTGCAAACGCCAGGCATTGAAACCGCTATTTTGCCTGTGTCACGCAAGGGCGGCGTGGGCCTCGTGTGCCTCACGCGCGAGGTCGTCCACGATCTGGGCGATGGGCAGGACTTCGTGAATGAGCCCCACGCCTTGGCCCGCGCTCCAGATGTCCTTCCATCGCTTGGCGCCATCCGGTGTGCGGTCCGGGGTGAAGCCCTCCGGGACCGTGTCCTTGATGAAGTTTGCGTGAATGCCGGAGACGGCGTCCGTGTAGACGATGTCCTCCGGGGTGGCGGTGGTGATGCGTTGCTTGTACGCGTCCACCGCGCCGCACTCCCGGGATGCGATGAAGCGCGTGCCCACGTAACAGAGCTCCGCGCCGAGAGCGAGGCTCGCGAGCACCTGACGCCCGTCGCTGATGCAACCCGCGGCGATGATGGGCACCGTCAGCTCCGCCCGCAGCCACGGAAGGAGCACGTAAGGAGAGATGCGGCCTGCGTGACCACCTGCACCGGCGGCCACGGCGATGATGCCGTCCACGCCGGCGGCGACGGCCTTCCTTGCGTGCGCGAGCGTGATCACGTCGTGGAAGACAGTGCGTCCTTTCTCGTGCGCGCGCCGGGTCAGCTCGGTCGGGTTGCCGTAGCTGGTGAGAAGCACGGGGACCTCGAAGTCGATGCACGCCTGGAAATCTTGTTCGATCCGCTCCCTGGATGTGAGCCCGATCGTCAGGTTGATCGCAAACGGTTTGTCGGTGCGGCCGCGAATCCAGGTGAGGTCCTCGCGGAAGGTCTCGGCCGTGCGGGCATTGAGCGAAGGCATGGAGCCGAGGATCCCCGCCTCTGCGCACGCGACGATCATCTCCTTGTTGGAGATGATGAACATGGGCGCGCACACGAGCGGGTAGCGGAGCCCAAGCTTCCGGGACAGAGGCGTTTCGAGTTTCACGCCGCTTTTCTAGGACAGGCTACGGCTCCGCGTCAGTCGGAAAGGCACGCGGACTTGTAGTGCTTCGTGCCGTCGTCGTCGAAGCTGAAGGGCACCGCGCACGGCTCCTCCACGGCGTCCATGCAAGCGGCGATGTAGTGGTGTCGGCCTGCCGAGTCGAACGTGTAAGGCACCGTGCAGTCCGGGATCATCGGATCACTCGCGTCCCCACCGGCCGAGAGACACTCCAGCACGTACCGTTTGATGCCATCCACGCCGTAGAAAAAAGGGGCGAAGCAGAGCGAGCCCTCGTCGCGGGAGGTGGAGGCTGAGGTGGAGGTGGAGGTGGAGGTGGAGGCTGGAGGGGGAAGTGGAGGGAGCATGCGGGGAGGCAGCAGCGGGGAAGCTGCGAGGGTCACCACCACACGCATGATCTCGAGCGCACTCACGATGCTGAAGTGTAGCGCCAATCGCGTGAGAAACGAGCCGGCCGAACGACTTCGACCTCGACCTTGACCTTGACCTTGACCTCGACTTCGACCTTGACCTTGACCTTGACCTCGACAGCGACCGCGACCGCGACCGCGACTATTGGCATGGTTGCCAATAAGCTCCGGCCCGCGAAAAAAGACGGGCGCGCGAGGGTCGGTTTTTTCGTGAACCTTCTGGCTCGGCCGGTGTTCTTCTCTCGCCAGGCACCATTCCGGGCGTGGGAGATCACTTAGGGACGTGCGCTTGCCCCAGACGGACGAGGAGCTTCTGACTCGGGTGCGGGATGGCGACATCCGCGCGTTCGACACGCTCTACGCACGGTATGAGACGCGCCTCTTCTCGTATCTGCGCGCGCTCCTGGCAGACCGGCGCGACGCGGAGGAGATCTTCCACGATGCCTTCATGAAGGCGCTCGATGCCGAGCCCGGCATGTTCGTGACCGCTGGCTTTCGCCCATGGCTCTACAAGGTGGCGCGAAATATGGCCTTGAACCGGATGCGCGCGACGCAGCGGCTGGACAAGAACACGGAGGGCGCGGCGCTCACGCAGGCGGCGGAGACCACGCAAGAGGATCTGGAAGAGGTGCTCGCGGCCGCGCAGGTGGGGCGCGCGCTGGACTTCGCGCTCGAGCGCCTGCCGCCGGCGCTGCTGGAGGTCTACCACCTGCGCGCGAGTGGGCTCTCGAACGAGCAGATCGCGGATCTCGTCGAGGTGCCGCTCGGCACCGTGAAGTCTCGATGTTTCAGGATGATCACCGTCCTTCGTAAGGAGATGAAGCCATGGATTGCGTCGTAATCAGGGAGGAGCTGTTCGCCTACCATTTCGGGGCGTGCGAGGACGCTGATCGCGATCGGATCGATGAGCATCTCGTGTCGTGCTCGGATTGCCTCCGCTTCTATCTGGCGTTGAAGCGCCGCATCGAGTCGGGCGCGGGTGAGAAGCCATCCAAGGAGACGCGCGAGCGCCTGCGTGAGAACGTCGGAAAGAAGTTCAAGCCGCGCACGACCAGGAAGCTCACTGCCATGTTTCAGCGGCGCATCCCCCTCTATCAGGGCATCTTCGCGGTCGCTGTCGCGGCGTGTGTCGCGCTCGCCGCACCGAGCGCACTGCGCATTGCGCAGTCGAGCAACAACGCCGCCGTCGAGCCCGGGCGGGAGCCCCGCATCGACACCGCACGCCACGACGCCAAGAGCCTTTCCATTTTCTGAGAACGAAGAGCAGAACCCATGAAAATCGACAAATCACACGTGATCGTCGCGTTCCTGATCGCCACGGGTTGCAGCCAGGCGACCGAGACCTCCCCCGCGCCGACCAGCGACGTCGTAGCTGCCGCTAGAACCGGAGCGGCGCCGATGGCCGTGGCGCTCGCGTCCCCGTCCGCGTCCTCGAGCAACCACGAATGGGATGACGAGCAGGAGATCCCGTCGGAGAAATTCACGAACGGCGAGGCAGCGTTCGCGACGGTGCGCGCGCACCTGCAGGAGCAGTACTACGCCGAAGGCCTCACCGACGACGATCTCTACCACGCGGCCACGGCCGGCATGCTCGAGCGCCTCGATCCGCGCATGCGCAAGTGGAACAAGCTGCTCTCGCCGCGCGAGATGGATGAGATCAAGACGGACCTCAAAGGCGAGATCGTGGGCGTGGGGCTCCAGATCAACTTCGATCCCCAGACGGGCTACATCGCCGTGACGGGCCTGATTCACGGCTCCGCGGGCGAGCGCGCCGGCATCGTTCCAGGCGACACGATCGTTCGCGTGAACGACAAGCTGTACAAGGGAATGAAGGTGCGCGAGGTGGTCGCCGACATCCGCGGCAAGGCGGGCGAGACCGTGTCGTTCTCTGTCCTCCACGACGGCAAGCTGGACACCGTGAAGGTGGTTCGCGAGCGGATCGCGTTCGACACGCCGGCGCACGCCGTGCTCCTGGGCAACGTGGGCTACGTGCGCATCCCCAGCTTCACGGAGCGGACGCACGACGCAGTGAAGGCGGCGCTGACCGAGCTCGCGGACAAGAAGGTCACGGGCCTGGTCCTCGACGTGCGGCAGAACCAGGGTGGTCTCTTCCAGGAGGCCGTGCGCACGGCGGAGCTGTTCGTGCCCGCGGGCTCCGAGATCGTCTCCACGAAGAAGCGCAAGGAGGCGAAGGAGAAGATGCTGTCGAAGGGCGCGCCGATCCTGGGCGACGTTCCCATCGTGGTGCTGGTCGACGCGAAGACGGCGTCGGGTGGCGAGATCATCGGCGCGGCGCTCCGCGACACGCGTCACGCGCGCATGGTCGGCATGCGCACCATGGGAAAGGGCAGCGTGCAGATGATCGACGATCTGCCGAACGGCTATGCCTACAAGTACACGATGAGCCTGCTCTTCACGCCGAACGGCCAGACGTTCGACGGTGTGGGTCTCACGCCCGACATCGAGGTCGCGCTCGAGGACGTGCAGCGCGGCAAGGCGATGAGCGCACCGACGGAGGAGGCACGGCTCGCGATGGATGTGCAGCTCCGAACGGCCGCGGAGCTTGTGCGGCGCTGAGCGACGCCGGCCCTGGCGCGGTCACCAGCGTCGGTGCAAGAGGCCATCCGAGCCGTCTTCGCGGATGAAATAGAGGTCGGCGCCATCCACCCAGTACTCGCTCACGTCACCGCCGAGCAGCTCGGTCGGCGTGGCGCCGAGGTCCCGCGGCTTCACGAGCACCCGCACGCGGCCGCCGATGGCGGAGCGGAACACGATGCCGCGGGGAGTGAGCCACGGCCTGAGGAAGGCGCCCTGGTCGAGCAATTCGGTGACCACCGTGCCGCCATTGCGGGGGATCCGCGCCACCGCGCCGTCGCGCTTGCCCTCGGTCCACGACGCCAGCGCGATCTCGTCGCCGAGCACGCTCGCCTCGCAGCGGTCGATGCGCACCACGGCAACGAAGCGAACTTGAGGGTCTGCTTCCAGAGTCAGGATCTTGTCCTTCGTGACGACGACCAGCCCGCGCTCGTCGGCGACGAGGCAGCGCGCGTCCACCACGCTCGCGATCATCGAGGCCTCATCGGCCAACGCGGACACCTCCGCAAGGTCCCCGAGCTTGTCGATGAACCACGCGTGGTCTCCAGACGCGACCAGCGGACTCGTGTCGTCGTTAGTCGCCACGGGTCGCGGCGTGCCACCTGCGAGCGGGACGGCGAAGATCTTTGCGGCGCCGATGACCGAACGCACACGGAAGAAGACGTGCGTGCGTGACGCTGCGATGCTCTTCACGTCGACCAGGTCCGCTGCAATGACCGCGGGCGGCTGTCCCGGAGTGACCCGCAGGATCTTCATGGGATCGATCGGTTGCTCCGGATGTGGCCGGGACAGATCGTCAACGACGACGACGAGCGTGTGGTCCGTCAGCGAAGCGCCCCTCACATGCCCGGGAACGATCACGTCGGCGCGGGCCCATGGCCTCAGCCACGCAAGCGCCGCAACCGCGCCAAAAACCACGACCGCGATCCCGACGCGTGCAGTCAATCTCATGCCTCCCATTCCTTAGACCAGGAGGCCCTGGAGCAGCGGCTCGAACAACGTGTCGAAGTAGGTCTGCGCGACGGCAGCGTTCTTCACCTTGATGCGGCGGCGCTGGACGAGCTCCACGAAGCCGTGCGCGAACACCCAGATCGACAGGCCGATGTCGCGCTTGCGACCAGGACGGATCGCGCCATCGAGCTGGCCCTTCTTGATCTCGACCACGGCGGATGTTCGTTTGCTTGGTCCGGCCCCATAGTATCTTGTCGCCCATGACGAGGTCGCTCTTCGCTGCTCTGATTTCCGTCGCGTCCCTTGCTGCGCTCGACGCGTGTGGCCCCCCGAACGACGGCGCTGTTCCTGCTCCGGTGATGCCCCCGCCGAAGCCCACGGCGAGCGAGGAGCCCACGCCGGCACCCACGCCGCCGGTGCTGACCGCGCGCACCACGAAGAAGACCATCGTCATCCAGTCGCGGCCGTCGGGTGACAGCGTGCTCCGCTACGGCGCGGACGGCGTCGTGGACAACCACTACGAGGAGCACGAGAACGGGCGTGGTCCGGAGGTGAACGCGAAGATTCGCTTCGCGGCGGACGGTACGCTCACATCATTCGATGCGACCGGTCACGAGACCATGGGCACCGCGATCGACGAGCACTTCACGCTCACCGGCAAGCACGCCAAGTGGAAGAGCACGGCGGAGTCAGGCGAAAAGGACGTGGAGGGCCCGGTGTTCTACGTGCCGCTCGCGCCCACGATCGAGAGCCTGGGCTGGCTCGCGCGCGCGCTGAAGAACAACGGCGGCAAGATCGCGCTCCTCCCCGAGGGCGAGGCGCGCATGGAGCGCACGGGCGACTGGCAGCTCCAGAAGCAAGACGGCGATCCCAAGGTGCACGTGGTCACGGGTTACGCGATCTACGGCATCAGCTTCGAGCCCACGCGCGTGTGGATGGACGAGAAGGACGAGCTCTTCGGGTACGTGGATGCCTGGTACTCCGTCGTCACGTCGACCGCCGTGAGCGAGATGCCCGCCCTGCTGAACATCCAGAAGGGACTGGACGCCGCCCGCGACGAGGACATCCAGAAGCGCCTCGCACACAAGCCGCCGCCGGAAGGGCTCGCGATCCAGCACGCGCGCGTGCTCGACGTCGTGAAGGGCAAGTGGATCGAGGACGCGACCGTGGTCATCAAGGGCGACAAGATCGTCGCGGTGGGTCCTTCGAAGCGGACGCCAGCGCCGAAGGGCGCGGAGCTCGTGGATGCACAGGGCAAGTCGCTGATCCCTGGCATGTGGGACATGCACTCGCACCTTGGTCCGTCGGACGGCGTGCTCGATCTCGCGGCGGGGGTCACCACGGCGCGTGACGTCGGCAACGATCCGGATCGCCTGGACGCCTACAAGGAAGCCTGGGACTCGGGCCGCACGGCGGGCCCGCATGTGGTCCGCGCGGGCTTCATCGAGGGGCGCGGCGAGAAGGCCGCAGGTGCCAAGATCACCGCCGAGACCGAGGATGAAGCGAAGGCAGCCGTCGCCTTCTACAAGAAGCGCGGGTACGAGCAGATCAAGATCTACAACTCGATGAAGCCGGAGCTGGTGCCCGTGCTCGCGCAGGCAGCGCACGAGGCAGGCATGCGCGTTTCGGGTCACATCCCGGTGCACATGCGCGCGGAGGAGGCGGTGCGCGCGGGCTACGACGAGGTGAACCACGTCAACATGCTGTTCTTGAACTTCTTCATCGACAAGGACACGGACACCCGCACGCCGCTCCGCTTCACCATCGTCGCAGACCGCGCGCCAGAGCTCGATCTCGCGGGCAAGCCGGCGAAGGACTTCTTCAAGCTACTGAAGGACAAGAAGACCACCGTGGATCCCACGCTGGTCGTGTTCGAGGGGCTCTTCGTCGATCGCGTGGGCGAGTATGGCCCGGGCATCAAGCCCGTGGCCACGCGGCTGCCCGTGCAGATTCGCCGTCAGTTCCTGCGCGGCGGGCTTCCCGTCCCCGAGGGAAAGGATGCAAGATACAAGGAATCCTTCCAGGCCATGCTCAAGATGGTGAAGGCGCTGAAGGACAACGGCACGCCGATCGCGGCAGGCACCGACAGCCTCGCGGGCTTCTTCCTTCATCGCGAGCTCGAGCTCTACGTGGCCGCAGGCCTCACGCCTGCCGAAGCGATCGCCACCGCGACCATCGTCCCCGCGCGCATCATGAAGAAGGAAAAGACCACGGGCTCGATCGCCGTAGGAATGGAGGCGGACATGGCGCTGATCGACGGTGACCCGCTCATCCGCATCGACAACATCCGGAAGGTCGTGAGGACCATCAAGAGCGGAGTGGTCTACAAGTCGAGCGATCTCTACAAGGAGGTCGGCGTCACCCAGTAGGTTGATGACGTCGACCCGGACCTCTCAGCGGGCGCAGCGACCGCCGACTGCGATGTACTTGTTTGCTGCTGTGTATGTCCTGAAACCGCTAACGGGGTGCTGGTTCGGGATTCCGTGGTTGTCGAACGCTCCCGTGCGCGCCAGGCCTGCCGCCATCACCGCAGGGTCGACGCCGACCTGTGACGTGGTCGGCATCGCGATGTTGTAGACGTCGCCCGCGAGGTCCGCGTGGCCGAAGGGTCCGTTGCCCTTCGGAAAGCGACCAGGCGGCGCGAGGTAGATCGAGTAGTCGCACTTGGCCGGATCGTCGCCGATGCACGAGAGCGTGTCCGGCAGCCAGAAGTTATACTTGTAGTTTGCAACTGTCTGGTCGACGCCGCCGTCGGGCGCGGGCTTGCCGAAGGCGATCGCGTGCGCCTTGGTGTCGAACGGGTAGTCCCATCCGCCGGGCGCGGGCGTGTTGCCCCACGGATAGAGGTAGCTCGCAGGCGTGCCCTTGTCCCATGCGTAGTCGAGCTCGTCGAGCGTCGGAATGCGCCCACCGTCCCAGATGCAGAACGCAGCGAGCATGTAGAACGTCGCGCACTGCATCGGCTTCTGATCGAGCACGTCCTGCGCGTATTGCTGCGTGTCCGCGAAGAGGTTGGTGTTCGCAGCGTCCGGCAAGCGGAACGTGCGCGCGTTGCCGACCTCGCTCGTGAGGCAGCCCTCGTTGCCAGGGCCCTCGGTGCCGTAGTGGATGGGGCCGAGCTGCTGGTAGACACCGTCCAGGCCCGCGCCCGGCGCGTACTGGTGCGGCGCGGCGAGCGTGGTCGTGCCGTCGTCCATCTTGTTCGGCAGCCACGCCTCCCACGTGGGATCGAACCACGCGGGTCGGTTTGCGTGCACGTAGCCGCGCACGTCGCCGCCGGTCTTGTCGATGAACACGCGGAAACGGCCAGAGGTCACGCTGTACTTGTCGAGCGTGAAGGCTGCCTTGGGCTTCGGCACCTGGATCGCCGTGCAGCAGCTCTCCATGCCGTTCGCTCCGCAGGTGCGACCGCCGTTCGCTTGCGTGCAGCTGCGGCCCGCCGCGCAGTGCATCGTGTCATCGCAGCCGTTGCTCTGGCACTGCCCATCCGCCCCGCACGCCGCGCCCACGGGAAGCAGGATCGAGCCAGAGTCACCGCCGTCGCTCGCGCTGCCACCGCCGTCGTCGCTGCCGCTCGCGCCATCCTTGCCGGTCGTCACGCCGCCGCCATCCGTCTGTCCGCCACCGTCGTCGCTCCCGCCGTCGCCGCCGATCGCGCCGCCACCGCTGCTACCGCCGCATGCGATCGCGAGCACACCGAGCGAGAGACCAAGACCAAGACCACAAAGCAGCAAGCTTCTCATGGGTGAAGAGCGCCTCCGAGACAGATGACGTGCAACCTGCATGACATCGTACGACCTCGA
>JANXLV010000361.1 GCA_025355005.1 Myxococcales bacterium
GTACCGTGTCTTCTACCGGGCCATATCCGCATGTGAGGGAAAGTCCACGTAGCCAGTCGTGGTGTCTGGGACGCCAGATATAACCTCGGGGAGATGCCTCGGACCGCCAGGGGCCGGACAGCAATGTTCGGCCCCTCTTTCATTTAGGCGGATTCACCAAGTCATGACAGAAAATGGATCCAAATGTGGGATCCATTTATTGGATCCGTCATCAGAAGCCCGTATGGATCCAGGGGGCCGCGTGGGCTTTCGCGCGCGGCGAGCCGCGTGGACCCATCGGCCAAAGGAGCCCCGCGCATGAATCGACCACGGCCAAGGAGCAAATCGATGTCCCAAGCAGCCACGGCAACCTCTGTGGATATCCCGGTTGCGAAAGCGACCACGCTCCACCGAACCAAGACCCCGCTGGTGATCGGCCTGATCACGGCGGGCGATCTCGTGCAGCTCCATGAGATCCCGCGGCGAGATACCCGCACGAAGACCGGGTATCAGCGCGAGGTCGCGACGCCCCGCGTCAATCGGCTGGTTGCAGACTTGAAGAACGGGCGCGTGGATTTGCCTACGGCTGTCCTGTTGAACCTGCGGGAGTTCGAGTCGCGTAAGCATCTCGTCGAAGTCGAGGGGCAGCTCTCTCTGCGCCTCGACGGTGAGCGGCTTTACGTCGTCGACGGACAGCATCGGATCGAATCCCTGGCAAAGCTGGTCGACGAGGATCCTGCTCGATGGTCCGGGTTCACGATCGCCTTCGTGTGCATGCTCGGCGCCAACGAGCAGCAGGAGATGGAGCAGTTCTACGTCGTGAACTCAACGGCCAAGAGTGTGCGCACCGACCTGGCGCTGGATCTGCTCAAACAGCTCGCCGACAACGACCCCCGGCGCATGGAAATGCTCATCGAGCGGAACGAGGACTGGAAGGTGACGGCCCAGACCCTCGTCGAGGAGCTGCAGAACACGCCCCCTTGGCGCCACCGCCTGCGCTTTCCCGGTCAGCCGAAGGCCGAAACGACGATCAGTTCGGCCGGCCTCGTGGCGTCCTTGAAGCAGTTGCTCGCTTCGCCGTACTTCGGGTCCATCACGCAGCAGAACCAGCTGAAGATCCTAGCCGCCTTTTGGGAGGCGGTTGAGCGCGTGATCCCGGAAGCCTTCACCGACCCCCAAACCTATGTGCTGCAGAAGGGGACCGGGGTGATGGTCATGCACTCGCTAGTGATCGCGACCATCGAGTACGTGAAGTCAAAGGGGCGGTCTGTCATCGATCCCGCGTCATACGTGGAACCGCTGAGCGACGTTCTTCTGGATCTGCAGGGAGATACGGCGAGCGGCGAGCCCGCCGTCGGCGCCGATTTTTGGAAGGCAGGAACGGAGGGTGCCGCAGGGTCGTTCAGCAGCAACGCCGGCCGCCGCGTGCTGGTCGCCAAGATGAAGTCGAAGTTGCCCGACATCGAAGTCGAGTAATGCCGCTCACGCGGCACCACATCCAGGGAGGAGAAAATGGCTGACGTCCAAGCGGGTATCTTCTTGTCCACGCCGATCATTGTCGGAAACGCGTTGCTGCGCGTTCCTCAACGTGACGGGTACCACCGGATCCGCAAGCACTTCGAGACGCAAGGCGCCGCGCGGGAAGTCGGCATCGTGCTGCCGGTCGGCTGCGGTAAGTCGGGGCTCATAACGATGGTTCCCTTCGCCGCAGGGGCCAACAGGATGTTAGTCATCGCCCCCTTCGTGCGGCTCGCCGGGCAGCTCTACGACGACTTCAACTTCGCCCACCCGGAGAAGTGTTTTTACACCAAGTGCGGCGTGCTCCCGGGCCCCGACTACCCGGAGCCGGTCCCGATCCGGGGCACGAAGACGAACCTCTCAGACCTTCGGTCCGCTGATGTCGTCATCACGAACATCGGGCAGTTGCAGGGCGACGAGAACGGTTGGCTCGCCAAGCTCCCGGAAGACTTCTTCGACCTGATCGTCTTCGATGAGGGCCACCACTCGGTGGCAGACACCTACGAGGCCCTCAAGCGCGCGTTCCCTGCCGCGCGCATCATCAACTTCAGCGCGACGCCGACTCGAGCCGATGGCCGCCTCATGCCGGGGGACGTCATCTATTCCTATCCAGTACGCGACGCGATCGCTGAGGGGTACGTGAAGCACCTGACGGGGCATCTCCTGAATCCCACCAGCCTCCGTTACGTTCGCCGCGAGGATGGAGCCGAGGTCGAGGTTGGCCTCGAGGATGTCATCCGGCTGGGGGCCGAGGACGCCGGATTCCGCCGCAGCATCGTCACGTCCGCCGCGACGCGGGACACGATCGTGGATGCGTCGCTCGCGGAACTCGACCGCCTCCGGCAGGAAACGGGCGAGGGGCGGCTCAAGATCATTGCCTCCGCGCTCAACCACGCGCATTGCATTGACATCGTCGAAGCCTACCGGGCCCGCGGCCGACGCGCCGATTTCGTGCATAGCCAGGAAGGCGAGGCGAACGACCGCGTCCACGCGGCGCTTGAAAACCACGAGCTCGACGTGATCGTCCAGGTCCGCATGCTCGGCGAAGGATTCGATCACCCGTATCTGAGCGTCGCGGCCGTTTTCAGCGTCTTCAGATCCCTGTCGCCATTCGTCCAGTTCGTCGGGCGGATCATGCGCTCCATCGTCCCGAACGCTCCCGGGAATCCGCTCAATCGGGGCACGGTGATCTACCACGCCGGCTCCAACGTGGCGCAGCGGTGGAGCGATTTCCGGGCGTTCAGCGGAGCAGATCAGGAGTTCTTCGCTCAGCTTCTCCCCGAAGTCGCTTGGGCCTTCGGGAACAAGCCGGAGATCCAGGCTGAGCCCGTGGTGCCGCGCCGTGGCGCCCCGGCGATCGAGATCCGCGAGCAACTGGATGTGACGGTCGAAGAGATCCCGCTCATCGAGCGTGACGACCGCGCTCGCGCGGCGATCGAATACCTCGGCGATCGCGACTACAGCGAGGAAGCCGTCGTCCATGCGCTGCGAAAGATCCGCGGACCCAAGTGGGCCAAGCGTGACGCCGCGAGGCGCGCGCTCGACGACCGAGTGCGGAACGCTGCCGGAGAGATGTTGAACCGTCGCGGGGTAAAGCAGCGCGGACGAAGCCTCGATCCAGCCAGCGGGCGCGACAACTGGGTTGTCGTGAAGACGGCAATCGATCGACGTATCGCAGACCTGGTCGGCCGTCGCGCCGGCGAGCGGGCCGAGTACGACGAGGCGGAGCTCTCCAAGATCGAGACGTCGCTCGAGGGCGTCGTTGCTGCGGTCGAAAAGGAGATCCTCAATGGCTAAGTCGCTCCTCCGCAGCCCGACAAAGCTCTGCGTCGAGCGCGCCGTCAACGCCCACGACTGTCAGGCAAACAGCCGTCATCGGATTCGTGGTGGCGACATGCGACTCAAGGCCTTCACGGATCCGCGCTCTCCGGATCACTACTGCGCAGACTGCGCGAAAAAGATTATCCGGGGTGACATCGAGAGGCTCGGGCTGCTGCTTAGCGAGATTGAGGCCTGAGACGTGCTGTTGCCGCCGACACTGAAGCGCGGCGATCGGTATCGGCTCGCAGACCCGACGAAACACAAGAAAAGCTGAGGAGGAAAGTCATGGCGGGACAAAGAGTCACGTTTGAGGCGAGGACCAAAAAGGAGCTCGAGGAGAAGGTGCGGGAGTGGGCGCAGCGCGCGCACGACCTCGGCCTGACCGACATCCGGCTCGGCTGGGATCCACGCCGCGCCAAGAAAACAACCATGGGATACGTGATCGAGGTCTGGGCTCACGCCTGACCCCCGGCGCGGCCATGGCTGCGTGTGCACGAGACTATGGGTGTGCGATGGTGATGGCGGTGTAGCGGTCTCTCGTGCCCTTGCCATGGTTGATGAGGCTTTTGATCCTCATCCGGTGCTGCTGAAACACCGGCCCCGCAAAGCCTACGGCAGCAGCGGCTCCGGGGATCTTGGCAACGTCGCGGATCGACGCCTGCTCGTCCCACATCTCTCCGTAGGCATACTCCACATCCGCAATCCATGCCTCGGCGCTTTCTGCGAGGTCGTCCGCGCGAAGCCGGGCCAAGTCTGGCTTAAGCCGGGCCCATTCATCCCGTGCCGACCCTACCTGTCCGCGCTCGGGCTCGCTGATCGGCTCGCGGGCCTCACACGCCTTTAGCGATGTATCTAGCGTGTTCAGGAGCATGGACAGCGCGAACTCGGCCTCGCGGGCCACACGGTCGCGGCGATGTTCTTCGTCACGCTCTGCCTGCAGGCGCGCCTTTGCGGTCTCATCAGGCGAGTGCTGTTGGCCGATTATCACGTCCCTGATGGTCCCGGTGTTCGCGATATTGGTCCCGCCCGTGGGCGCAGAGATGGTGGCGTCGCCGGCGCGGCCGGTAGCCCCTTCTTTGAAGAGCCGCCTCACCACGAGGCCGCCGAATCCAAGCAAAGCGCCAGACCCGATGGTGATAACCCACCCGTTACTCCAAAATGACACGGCCGCCCCCATGTTTCTGCGCCGTCTCCGCGCGGTTGTGGACAACCGGCATTGACCTCTTCGCCTTGAGTGATAGAGTTTACTCTAGAAGCTATCACTCGGTCGCCCGGTTCTCGTGGCGGACCCGCGAAACTTGGCCCCGCCTGCGGAACGACTCATCCATGCCCGGACGACAGAACTCTATCATTCGACTCCCTGCCGGCCGCCCCAGATCGCGCCAGAGGCCAGATCGCGCCGGCGCCCGACCACCGACAGGGGGGAAAGAACGCCTTCCTCGCTACCTGACCCAGGCGGAGCTCGGGCGCTTCCGCCGGGCAGTTGTCGCCGCCGGCAGCGCACGTGACGTCGCCCTCTTCGGTCTCATGTACCGCTTCGGCCTCCGGGCAGTCGAGGCCACCGTCCTGCTCGTCGAAGACCTCGACCTGGGACGCGGGCGCATCCGGATCCGCCGGGCAAAGGCCGGCGACGCGAAGGAGTATCCGCTCCCGCGCGATCTGATGCCGGCGCTGCGCCGGCACCTGCGCAAGCGAGACGACGAGAGGGGCCCGTTTCTGTTCACCGGTCGGGAATCGAACAACCAGCACGGGCTTCGCGTCCTGCAGGTGCAGCGGCTGTTCAAGCAGTACGCCGGCGCTGCGGGTCTGCCGGCGAGCGTCGCCTCCCACTCGCTGCGCCATTCGATCGCGGTGCACTCGCTGGAGGAGGGCTTCGGCCTCGAGTACGTCGCCGACCTGCTGGGGCACACAAGCATTCGCTCGACTGCGATCTACGCCAAAGTCACGACGCCGGCGCGCGAGGAGATGATGCGCCGCCTCGATCGCAGCCGCTACGTCGTCTCATGGAACTAAGCCACTCCCCTATGGAATCCCTCCCGCCCCCTCGCTCGCGGCTCAGGCCGGACCGGCTCGATCAGCCGCTCCTCATCACGCCGAGCCGGCGGCGGATCCTGGAGCTCGTCCACAAGTATCGCTACATGACACCCCGCCTGCTCGCGGTCGCCTACGGAAAGGACCGCGGGGGCCGCGGGCTCTCGCACGTGCGGCACGAGCTCGGCGCGCTCTGGCGTCACGGGTACGCGCTTCGGCATTTCTGGACGCAGGGTCCGCTCGGGTATGGCAGCCCGGAGCTGATCTACGCGATCACCCCCAAGGGTGCCCGCGAGATTCTCGATTCCGAGGCGTACGCCCAGGTCCGCCAGCTGATCTACCGGCGAGCTTCGGAGCGCCGAGCGAATTTCGATCATCACCTGGCACTGACCCAGTTGGAACTCGTGCTCGAGCTGGGCGCGCGCGACTGGCGCGTGGCCGGGTACAACAGCGACGAGCGGCGCGCTCGCGTGCAGCTGAAGCTTGCTGGCAAGGCCTACGGCCTGCAGCCGGACGCCTGGGTGCTGGCCGAGTTTCCCGACGGCCAGCGCGCCCTCCTGTTGGTGGAAATGGATATCGCGCGGAGGGAGAACGCCCGGCTGGACCAGCGGTTCCTTGCCTACGGAACGCTGCTCAGCACGCGGCTCGAGGATCTGAAGAAGCGCTACGGCGTCAACAACGTCATCGCGCTTTTCGTCGAGCCGAGCGACGACGAGGTGGCCCGGGTGCGCGGCCGCGCCATCGAGGTTGTGCGCGAGGCGAAGTTCTCCCCGCGGCCCTACTTCGTGTTCTGGAACCGCGGGGCCTGGTTCGAGGAGCAGCAACTCGCGCGACGACACCTCGCGGGCCGTAACGGGGTGCGCGAAAGAACGTGGACCGTTCGTGTGCTGCGCGACCCGGCCGAGGTCCTGGCAAATGCTCTGGTCACCGGCATGAGCGGCAGGCAGCGCCCCCTCTTTCAGGGTTGATGGTCGGGGTCTTTACCGTTTCGCGCCAGGTGCTACGCTGAAACCTGCTCGCCATCGCCGCGTGGCTGTGGTTCTCTCGACTCTTTCCCCACGAGGTCCTCCCGACCGGCATGCTCGCCGCAGTGGCGCCGGTTGTCCTTGCCGGCACCGCGGCCGGCGGCGTGGCTTCCTATCAGATGCGCCTCCACGATCGCGCCATCAAGTTCGCGGCCGCAGTTCATGCGGAAGAGGTCTGCGAGTGGGAGGCTGAATGCAAGCGGATCGTTGAGGAGCACGGTGCGCGAGAGCGAGCTCTGGTCGCGGATCAGCTTGCCCGCAACATCGCGTCGGAACAGGCGAGGCGGGAGAGCGCGGAGCAGGCAGCGCGGGAGGAGAAGCGGCACCAGCTTGAACGCCGTCACGCCGAAGAAGAGGCTCACGCTGAGGCTGAAGCGAAGCGGCTGATGCAGGAAGCCGAGGATCTCCGAAAGGCGGACGAGCAGCGCACGCAGCGCGTTCGCGCCGCCCTGGTGTGGTGGACCACGGAACACGCACTTCTCGACGAGCGAGCCCAGGCGTTCTGGCCGCACATCATCAAGCAGGCCCCCAAGTACCTGGCGCGCTATGACGACCCCACGGATTTGTGCGGGACGGCAGAGCGCTGCTGGGAAGTCGCGTCATGGGCGCTCGACCACATTCCGGCCGAGGTCGGGTACTTCCTCACGGATGGAACTCCGAATGTCAGCGAGCTCGCGACCATCCTTCGCCGCCACCACGGCCGTGCGGTCGAGGGACTTCTTCCGCGCGCGCGCGCGCTGCAGCGCGACGATCTGCTCCGTCCGGCGCCCGTGGTGGCCGCGGCAGCGCCCGCACCGTCCCCATTCAGCGACCTGTTGTCGGACCTGCCGGCAGCGCTCCAGGCCGAGATGTCGAAGAACATTCACGCCGCGATGCACCTGGACCAAGTCCGCGCCATCACGGCAAAGATCGTCGAGCACCGCAAGGAGCAGTTGGAGGCCGAGGGCGTGGCGCATGACGTCATCGACGAACGCCTTGCAGCGCTCGACGACAACCTTGGCCGCGCCACGCGCGAATTCGCTAGGAAGAGAGGGTTCGTATGACCTACCTCCATCTCGGCACCCACGCCAACGGCCAGCCCTTCCGGCTGCCGCTCTCGGCCCTCGACCGTCATCTCCAGATAGCGGGCCCCACCGGCTCAGGCAAGACCCGGCTGCTCGTGCGGCTGTTCCAAGAGCTCGTCGGCAACACCGACGCCTGCATCGTCGTCCTCGATCCCAAGGGCGGTATGCACCGGCTGCTCCGGCGGTGGTGCTACTCGCAGTCGCTCGACGATCGCATGCTCGTGATCGATCCCAACGACCGCCGGATGGTGTGCGGCTTCAATCCGGTACAGCCCTGGGCGGACAACCACGACCTGCAGGTCCGGGTCGCGCGCGAGCTGATCCTTCGCGCGATGGGCCAGAACGAGGCGCTCGCCACGCCGAGAATGTCGCGCTGGCTCGATAACATCCTGCACGTCCTGATTGAAATGCGGCTGACGCTCGCGGAGGCGCTGCTGCTGCTCGACTACGCGAGCAACGCGGGTCGCGAGGCGGTGCTCCCCCACCTTGCCCAGTCCCCTGCCCGTTCGGATCTTGAGTGGCTTGGGCAGGTGACGCGGGGCCGGGGCGAGTCCCAGTCCGGACGACTCCTCGACGACCATCTTGGGGCCGTGCTCAACCGCTTCCGCCACATCCTCGGGAATCCCGCACTGCGGGCGATGTACGGCACGACGCGGTCCCTCGACTGGAGGAGCGTCGTCGACCAGCGGCAGCTGGTGCTCGTCAATCTGCAGCGGCGTCACCTCGATGGCGAGGCCCAGCGGCTTCTGGGCCTCCAGATCGTGAGCGAGCTGACCCGCGAGGTGTTCCGGCGCAACCCGCGCGAGGTCGTGCCGGTCTACCTGATCCTCGATGAAGCCTCGCTGTTCGTGACGCCTGACCTGATTGAGGGCCTTGATCGCGGACGCGAGCTCGGGCTCAGGGTCGTTCTTGCTCACCAGCACCTGGGACAGTTCGTCGATCCAAAAACCGGCGATCGCCAGCTTCTCGATTCCATCATGAACGACGCCAGGGCGAAGATCGTCTTTGGCGGGCTGGCCCCGCGGGACGCGGACGAGTTCGCAGCGATGCTTTTCCGTCACCATCTGGATCCCGACAAGGTGCAGCTCGCGCTCAAGACCCTGCGGCAGCTCTCGCGCGTCGAGGATTCCCGGTCCACGACCGAGAGCTGGGGCGTGTCACACGGCGTGACCTCCTCCACCACCCGGTCGCACGCCACTGGCTGCTCCAGTGCCCGCGGCAGCAGCCACGGAACGACGCGCGGTGAGGGCAGCAGCCGCGGATCGGGTTCTTCCTCAAGCATGGGCATGGTGCACAGCGACGGCGTGGCGGACGGGGCATATATGGCCGACTCGGGGCTCGACCCCGTCGGACTCAGTCACGTCGACAACTCCTCCTCCGCGTTGAGCGCTGCTTTCGGCGAGAGCCACAGCAGCTCGGACTCGCGGCATGAAGCCTCGAGCGAGTCGGTCTCCGAGGTGGAAGTGACGTCGGAAATGGACGGCGTTGCAGAGAGTGTCGGGGCGATTGATGCGACCACCATGGGCCGGTCCGTCACGACCGGACGCGCGGTGGTGCCGACCGAGGCCTTCGAGGAGTTGTCGTCCGTCCAGTTTGAGAGCCTCGAGGTCCAGCTTCATCGGTTCGCCAGCGAGCTCGTTCGCCATCCGGACCGCCACGCGTTCGCGGCAGTCGGCAAGGAACCGCCCACGCCGTTTGTTGTCGCCACCGTTGAGGATCCGGAGATCGACGAAGAGCAGAGCGATTTTCTCGACCTTCGGCGCATGCGCAGGCGGGCCTACTACTCCAAGCCTGAAGCGATCGAAGCAGAGATCGCCGCACGGCAGGCGAAGCTTCTGGGATCCGTCTCAGCCGGCGAGGATCCTGCGGATGACGCCGACCTGCCTGCGGTGTTCGAGGCCCCTAAGCCGCGACGAACAGGCCGCAAGTCCACAACCCACAACCAAAGGAGCGCGTGATGTCTGAGCGAAACCGGTCCTGGAGCACGACGACGAGCACGTCCGTCACGATTGGCCGCCACACGACTGTGGCCCCCGACGATGCCGACGCAGAAGCGATGAACACCACGACGTCCACCTGGGGCGAGAGCCTCACGACGGAGTTCTCGGAGTCTGACGCTGGGTTCGAGGGACGCCCCTCTTGACGGATTCCCCCATACCAGTAGGGTGAAGTTGTAGGTGCCTCCGGTCTTCTGCCCACGCATTGAGCGCGGGCAGAACCCTCCGGAGGTTCTGTGTACGTTCGAGAACTCACCCTCAGGAAATACCGCGGCAAGCCCCCAGGCCGTCCGCGGCCCGGACGACGTCGTCCGGATTCTTCCGCGACTCCGCCGCGAAAAGCGTGAGCACTTTGTCGTTGTGCTGCTCAACGCGCGACACGAGGTGATCGCTGTTCAACGCCTTCACCGCGGTGATCGGCCAGCAGTCCCCTGGCAGCAGATGGACAACACGCTCCGGCTGTCTGCAGTTTTCCGAAAAGCGTTGGTCCTGTAGCTCACCATTGAAAGCCCTTTCGACCCCCCGCTCCAACGGAGCGGGTTTTTTCTGTCACCAGAGCCGCTCCGCATGGGGGGATGAGGCCTCGGACCGCCAAGGATTCTGGATTGCTGGTTTTCTTGATTTCTTCCCGGCGCTAGACTGCCGCGCATCAGCCTACGCGTCTCCCCCGCTCCCCCGCTGCTGCCGCTCCCGTCGGCCTGAATCCCGTCGCTAGCTTCGCGGTGGATTGGGCTCGCGCCTGGGGCAACGGAACGGCGGCAGACGCCCATTTCAAGGCTGAGCTGCGGGAACATGTTCTCGCTTGAGCTTGGCCCAGTTTCGTGGACGGTCTGATTACGCTGCCTGAGTCGCCCACGCCTTCTCGAACGCGGCCGGGCTGATCTGGCCGATCGTCGAGTGCCGGCGCTTCTGATTGAAGAATACCTCGATGTAGTTGAAGAGCTCCATCTTCGCCTCGCCGTTGCTGTCGAAGCGATCGCCCAGTTCGCTCTTTGCGGTCGAGAAGAAGCTTTCCATGACGGCGTTGTCGTAGCAGTTGCCGCGCCGGCTCATGCTGCACGTGATGCCCTGCCCGAGCAGGACCGCCTGGTAGTCCTCGCTCGCGTACGGCGAGCCCTGGTCGGAATGGTGGAGCAGCCCGGCGCCCGGGCAACGGCGCTTGATCGCCGCCTCGAGTGCACGCATCGCCAGGTGCCGATCGTTGACCGCGCTGATCGCCCACCCGACGACAAACCTCGAGAACAAGTCGAGGATCGCTGCGAGGTAGAGCTTGCCGCTGCTGCCGATCACGAACTCCGTGGTGTCGCCGACCCAGCGCTGGTTCGGGGCCGGCGCCGTGAACTCTCGGTTCAAGAGGTTGGCCGCGATCGGCTGGTCGTGATCGCTCACCGCACTCCGCTTGAAGCGCTTGCGAGCCGGTGCCTTCAGGCCCTCGTCCTGCATCAGGCGCACGACGCGCTTGCGGCTGGTATCGAACGACGCGCGTATCTTCACGCGCAGCATCCGGTCCTGGATCGCATGCTTCGACTCCGGGCGCACGAGCCATGCGTAGTAGCCGCTGCGCGAGACCTTGAGGATGCGGCACAAGACGGCGACGGGGACGTCACAGTCTCACGCTCGGTCACGGACAACGCCTCGCACCCGGGATCTACCTCGTCCGCTTGCAACAGGGCGACCATGCACGAGTGACGCGCGCGGTTGTGCTCAAGTAATCCGACGAGCCTGCGCCGCTCAGTTGACGGTCCGCGTTACCGCCCATCGTGCGCGACAGGCGAGAGTTCTTGAAAGCTGGAACTCTTGATTTCCTCCGCAGGCATGCTATCGTGCCTACATGTCTATGCGAGGGATCGCACTCACGAACCAAAAGGGTGGCGTCGGCAAGAGCACGACGGCCCTGAATCTCGGAGCAGCGCTGGCAGAGGAAGCCAAGCGGGTGCTCTTGATCGACCTCGACCCGCACGCCGGTCTGACGTTTTCGCTCGGCTACAACGAGCCGGAAACCGCCTTCGAGAAGACCGCCTACGAGGTCCTCGACCCCGACAAGCACCTCCCGCTACGCGAGGTTGCGGTTCAGACCGCGATCAAAGGCGTCGAGCTGATCCCCTCCCACCAGGACTTGGTGGAGATCGACTATCGACTCGCTGGCCGCACGGGCTGGGCGCAGACCCTCAAGCGCCGGATGCGCGACGCCGCGGACTACTACGACTTCATCCTGATCGACTGTCCCCCATCACTCGGGATCCTGACCCGCATGGCGCTCGTCGCCGCCGACCTTGCCATCGTGCCGGTTCAGGCCGAATGGCTCGCGCTTCGCGGGTTGCATCTGCTCAACCGCGTGGTCCAGGACATCAAGTCCGAGACCGAACACGTGAACCTTGAAACGCGGTATTTGGTGACGATGCAGACCCCGACGAAACACGCGGAGGAGATTCAGGGCGAAATCCGCGCCCACTTCGGGGAGCTGGTCTACCGAACCGTGATCCGCCGCAGCGTGCGCTTCGCAGATTCGACCCTGGCCGGGCAGCCGTTGCTGCTCTTCGACAAGGACCACCAGGGCGCCCAAGCCTACCGAGACCTCGCCCGAGAAATCACCCTAGAAACTAGCAAGGAGACCAACGCCTATGAGCACACCACGCCCGTCAGCGCGCGGCAGGGGTAACTTCCTCTCCGCGACCACTGTCGCAGCCACCCCGAAAGGTGGAAATCAAGAAACCAAGAAGGACGCCCTGCTGGTGAAGGCCAACCTGCAGATGCGCCCCGAGCTCTACAAGGAGCTTAAGACCTACGCCGTGCAGCGCGGCGTGAAGGTCTACGAAGCGGTCGACGAAGCGATTCAGGCTTACCTCCGGGAGCGCCGGTCCGCCTGATGCCTCGTGTACTTGGAACGGCCAGTGGCCGTGTACCTCAAGCGGCCTCTCGTGTACTTGGAGCGGCCGTTTCGTGCACCGGAAGCGGCCGTTTCGTGTACTTGGAGCGGCCGTTCGTGTACTTGGAGCGGCCGTTTCGGCCGACTCAGCCGCCATTTCAGCGGGTTTCTCCTGCGCTAACCCTCTCTAACCATATGAACCACAACAACAAACCCGGTTGTCGCTATCTTCACGAAGGAAGCAAGAGTTGCTAAGATGACCACCATGCAAGGGACTGCTGACAAGACCACCCCAGAGGAACAGGAGAGCACCCTCGTCCGGGTTGAAGCCAACCTCGAGGAGCTCCCGGTGTTCTCGGCCGCCAAGCGTGCCCGCCGAGAAGACGTGGTCCTGTGGTCGCGCGAGGGGCGGGATCCAACCACCCATCGCCCCATCCGCCAGCGAGTGACCATCCGGCCGGCTGTTGGCCTGGGGTTGCCGGGAGAGCGTGAGCGCGACCTGTACTATCTGGTCCTCGCACCCTGGCTCGAGCGCCACGGCTTCGGCGATGATGGCCGGATCGGGCCGATCCGCTACCAGGACGCCTGCGAGATGCTCGGCTGGAAGCGGTCAGGCCGTAGCTACGAGCTGGTGCGAGAAGCGCTGAAGACCCTGGTCTCCGTGCAGCTCGAGTTCGAGAACGCGATCGTCGACGGCCAGACCCGCAAGCTCATCGAGCGCGGGGGAGGGCTGTTCACCGAGTACGCGATGTACGGGGAGAGCTCGCTGGACACCCCGGCACGGATCAGCCGCGGCGTGTTCTCGTTGAAGTCCGCGCCGTGGTTCCAAGCCAACTGGGAAGCCAACTACCTCAAGCCGATCGACACCGCGGTCTACCGCGCGCTTCGGACGCCGCTGGCGAAGGCGCTGTACAGCTACCTCGACAAGCGCGCCTGGCGCCGCGGCTCGTACACCGAGCAGGTGAGCGAGGACCTGATCGAACTGCGCGAACGGTTCCGCCTTGGCGTGAAAAAGACGAAGCACTTGCTCGAGGAGTTTCGGCGAGCGCACGACGACCTACGGCAGAGCTGGCCGTTGCTGCAGGAAGTCCGGCTCGAGAAGGTCACGCCGGGCCGCTACAGGGCGGTCTACGTGTTCAGCACGCAGGTCTCGCTGTCGCTCGACGCGGCGCCCGAGGCGTCCAGCAAGCCGGCCGCCGACCCGATGGGGGAGAGCGACCCTCAGCTCGTCGAACAGCTGCGCCAGCGTGGCTTGAACCCGGCCCGGAGCGCTGACCTCGTGCGGGCTTACCCGGCAGAGCGGATCCGCCGCCAACTCGACATCCACGACCAGGAGCTGAAGCATGTCGGCGTCGGCCAGATCACGAACCCGCCCGGCCGCCTCTACAAGCGCATCGTTGAAGACTGGGCGCCGTTTGACGCCTACAAGAGCCCGGACGTGCTCAAGCGTGTGCACAAGACGAGAGCCGCAGCAGCGGCCAAGGAGAGGGCCGAAAACGAGGCGCTGGAGGCCGAGCGGGCCCGGTTTGATGCCCTGACCCCAGAGGAGAAGGCGAACGTTCGCCTAGCGCGTTATATGGCCTTCCAGAGCGTCATGGGGCCGGTCTCTGCCGAGCAGCGAGAGCAGAAGTACCGGGAGTACCTGGACGAGTATCTGCTGCAGGAAGAAAGCAAGATTTCTTGATTGTAAGTGGCTGACCCCGAGAGCGGCAGCGTCCAGCTGCCGCTCTTATTCGTGGAGCCGGTCTGCGGTCGCCCGAGGTCAAGGTGGAGGCCGAAGGCACGACCTTGACGGAGGGCGAGCTGCGGACGCAGTGGACGTCGATGCTTCGACGTTGGTGTCGTCTCGCCGACGCGCCGCGACGGCGCGATCGGCCCGGGGTGGGGGATAGGGGCACCTCAAGCGCCGGTGCCCCTCGACCTGGAACGCCACGCTCGCTATCGTTCCAAGGTCTCACCCTGAGGCTTGCGCGCGCCGTCCGACTCCTGCGCCGGGCCATCCATCCGCAGCGGGCCTGACGATGACGCGCCACTGGCGCCTCATGTCGAGCCCGCGACGGACTGCAAACCGACTGACGCTGGTTTGCAGTCCTGACGTGCATTTCATGCCCGTCTTTTGCGGATTTCTGTCCCGGCTTGTCGCCGGACCCCTTGCCTTTCACCGCTGCGTGCACCTCCCAACGTTCGACCTCCTGTCTCGCGTTGGGTCCCGGTGCACTTGGGCTTCGTCGTGCCGCATCGTGCGGCACGCCTCGGTCCTCCTGCTGGAGGACTGAAATGCAAGGGGTCCGGCGCCTCGAAATGGACGGTCGCGGGGCCCGCGGCTTCGCCG
>JANXLV010000366.1 GCA_025355005.1 Myxococcales bacterium
GTCGTTTCCTTGGCAGAATCCGGGTTCTCAGCCGTTCAAGCTGAACGGCCGGTACGAGCCGGCGAAACGTCTTGAGCAAATTGCTGACGGCGGAGAACGAGAGTCAGTACTGTGGCGGAGGGTCCCGGCGGTCGCGAAGGAGTGTGCCGTGCGAATCGCATGTGCAGAGTTAGCGCAAGCTGTTCCAATCAGCCGGAGCATCGTTAGCCACGCCGCGGTCGGCCCACAACTCAGTGTGGACGTCTTCCCCCGTCAAATCAAAGGCAAGTCCGAGCACTACCTGATTACAGTCGCACTTCGAAACAAGCGCGAAACCAAGACAAAGAGTGAGCGCGACGAAGCGACCCTTTTCCAAGCGTATTTTGAAGTTGCGTTGGAGAAAGGCGAACTTGTCCGATATCCCGAAGGTCGCAGAAGCTTCAGTGATTTGGATGACGACGAACAGACACTAGCACTCCTCTACCGTGACTCGGCGACATGGGCGATCGGACATGGCTGTGCGGCAGGGTGGGATAGTGCCCCGGGAGCCGTACCAGACTCTGTGTACGCAGATGTCATGCCCGCAGTTGAGCTCCCGAGCATGACACCGGACATACGCAACGCCGCTGGTGAGGTCGTGTCGCTGCAAATGCGTGAGTTGGCTGCCCTTGCAGACGATGGTAGCGGAGCTGCGTGGTCGGCGCTCGAGTCCCTCGCAGCTGAGTATGCCAATTGGATTGAGGCCCGGCGTGACGAGGCAACGCGGCTAGAGACGCATCTCGCAGTCGTCGCGGAGCGCCATCTTTCACTTTGCGAAGATGCGTTGACGAGAATTCAGCGAGGTATCGCGCTCCTGCGAGACGATGCTGAGGTTCGTTCCGCCTTTCGGCTCACCAATCTCTCCATGCTTCTACAGCAGATATCAACCAAAAAGCTCTCGAAGCGGGAGATAGCGTGGGACACGAAGAAGAAGTATGCGGCTCCCGTCAACGCAGGTAGCGATCCTTGGGCAGTGTTCGCTTCGGGTGCAGAAGGTGGAAGTCTTGGGCGCTGGCGTGCCTTTCAACTCGCCTTCTTGTTGATGCAAGTTGAGGGCCTCTCTGACCCTTTAGCTACGGACCGTTCCACGATAGACCTCATCTGGTTCCCGACCGGGGGCGGCAAGACCGAGGCGTATCTCGGTGCCACTGCGTTCCTGATCTGGCATCAACGGATTGTCATGAGGAAGGAAGGCGGAGACCTTCCACGCGACGGAACGAACGTGCTGATGCGCTACACCTTGCGCATGTTGACCACGCAGCAGTTTCAGAGAGCCGCAAGTCTCGTCTGTGCAATGGAGTTTCTCCGACGAAGGCCTGCTCTCTGTCCAGAGGCAGGAGTACCAGGTCGTCCCTTTACGCTAGGACTATGGATTGGAGGAGACGGGACACCGAACAGAAACAGGGATGCAACTTCGGCCTTGCGTGCCTTCAAGGCTGATACTGTTGACGGCAATCCGCTCGTCCTCACGGAGTGCCCGTGGTGTCGTACTGCAATCGGTAGATGTCGCGCGTCGAATGGCAAATTTGAACTCGCCGGCGTCGCGGAAACCACCGGTGGCCCAAGACTCTTCTGTGTCAATTCGTTGTGCGCATTCGGTCTACCGCAGCAGGAGACGTGGCTTCCGGTTGAGGTAATCGATGAGCGCATCTATCAGGTCGTTCCCTCAATCGTAATCGCAACCGCTGACAAGTTTGCGATGATGGCATATCGCCCGGAGGCGGGCGTGCTCCTCGGTCGTGGTTTCAGGGATGGCACCGCAATTCGTCGTTTTCACCCCCCGTCGCTCATTGTGCAGGATGAGCTACACCTAATCGCTGGGCCGCTAGGTACGATGTATGGTCTCTACGAGGCGGCCATTGAGCACTTCTGCACACTCGAAAGGGAAGGTGTGCGGGTAGTTCCAAAGATCATCGCTTCGACGGCTACGATACGTGGCGCACAAGAACAGACTCTCGCGCTATACGGACGGGTCCAGCCACTCACTGGACGATCAAACGTTCGGCTGTTTCCAAGCCCCGGGCTAACGATGGGAGACTCCTTCTTCGGAGCGTACGCGCGGCGAGATGATGGATCACTCGAGCGCGGGCGCCTGTATCTCGGAATTCATGCGGCCAGCTATGGATCGCTGCTGACGACACAGGTTCGGGTCTATGCGTCGGCGCTCTGCCGGCCCGCAACGTTCGAAGAAAATCGGGATGCGCGAGACCCGTGGTGGACTCTAATGGGCTTCTTTAACAGCATCCGTGAATTGGGTGGCGCGCGAACCCTGTTCGATTCTGACATCAAGGCGCGCCTGAAGTTCCTACAAAACAGGGAGGCGGTGCCAGACAATCAGCGGCGTCACCTGTTTGCAGTTGAGGAGTTGACAAGCCGTCTCTCTCAAAGCGAAATCGTTGCGATGATGGATAGGCTTGCCCTGCCGTATGGAAGTACTAGTCCGCGTCCAATCGACGCATGTCTGGCCTCGAGCATTATCGAGGTCGGCGTTGACATCGATAGGTTGTCACTCATGGGTGTTGCGGGACAGCCGAAGACGACCGCTCAGTACATACAGGTGACGGGTCGTGTTGGACGTAGATGGGACTCACGACCCGGGCTAGTTCTGACACTTTTCAATCCGGGCAAAAGTCGGGACCGATCTCACTTCGAGCAGTTTCACTCCTATCACCGACGACTGTACGAACGAGTAGAGCCCACGTCAGCTACACCATTCGCACTTGCGGCAATCCAGCGGGCAGTTCCGGGTACTCTCATACTCTGGGCGCGGATGTGTTGCAACGCAGACGTGGAGAACGTGTCCGCCTATCGTCCATTTGTCGTCGAAGCATGCGAGTTCTTGGTCCAGCGCTGCGGAGTAGTACAACACACGGCTGACGCGGAGCGTGCCATCGCTGCGATTGAGCGCATAAGAGACGAGCTTCTTCAGAAGTGGGAGCGAAATCCCCAGAAGTTTGAAGAATTTCCACAGTCAAGCGAAGGTAGCTACCTCATGCTGTGGCCGGGGCAATTCGCTAGCAAGATGCAGAAGCGGACTGGTGTAGAGGTACCGAGCAGCCTCCGGCAGGTCGATCGTAGCGGCGAGTTGGCGATCTGTGATGGCTACGCCATTCAAGCGTGAACACGTAGCGAGGGCTGTCAACGATGGGGCACCGTCAGATTCGTCTAGCTCAACTAATCGCGCCTTTCGGTCCTGGAGCGTTGTATACAGACAAGAACGGCATTCCGTATGTCGTTTGCGGTCTCGATTATTGGCACCAGGCGATGGACCCCACGAGGGGAATGGTGCCGTGTGAGAGGCCGGATGAGTTCGAGCGACTCGAACCACGACTCGCTGACGTCCTCCGTGTGTCGCGGTTCAGAGTGCCTCCGGATTTCAGACCACGACTCCGCGGACAGACACCGCCGCCCAATGCCGGGCTGTACATCCCGGGTCTCAGATTTCCTACCTGGTATAGGCACACAACGACTGGTGCACTCAAGCGGTTCAACTTGACCACGAGACGGCTATCAGCTGCGGATGGCGGACGGTGGCAACCTGCGCGCTTCGTGACGGTTTGTCGCGTGGGTCATTTGTCCGAGTTCCCATGGCGGGAATGGTGCGGATGTGCATGTGTCGACGCGCCGTCTCTCGTCTTGCAGGATCGGGGCGGCTCGGAACTATCGAGCGTCGTGGTCGAGTGCAAGACGTGCGGGAAGCGGCGCTCGTTGAGCGGCGCGACGACACGTGCAGAGGAGGGTGAGGCGAGCCCGTTTGAGAAGGCCGGCATCAAGTGTTCTGGGGCGAGGCCGTGGCTCGGCGACGCAGCTGCAGAGGGGTGCACTGCGCAGCTAGTTGGCGCGCTAATCAATCAGACGAATCTCTATTTCCCACGAACAATCTCGGCCATTGCGCTTCCGGATCTGCGTGAACAGGATCCGCAAGTACTTCAAGTACTGGCGGAATGCAGAGACGACCCATCGGTCTCCGCCATCCACCTTCTTTGGAGCATGAATGCTCGAGCTGCAGCGCGAGACGGCATGCTGTCGGCGCTGAAGGAGAGGGGCATCGTCACGACAGCTGAGCAGGTAGAGAAGGCGCTGGAATCCCTCTTCGACCCCGACGCTATCATCCTCGAGGGCGAGGAGCAGCCGGGCGCTCCAGATTCGGAGATGCTCGCATTTCGACGAAGCGAGTACAACGTTCTCAAGTTGGGGATGGACGATCCAATCCGGTCACCCGATCTGCGAGTCGTGCTCAGTGACGTTCCGGAGCGATTCGATCCATGGATCGAGCGTGTTCATCTCGTTGAGCGGCTCCGCGAGACGAGAGTTCTCTACGGATTTGATCGACTTGAGACGAGCAATACTCCACTGAGTGGAATGCCGGATACCGCAATGCACCAGCTCTTCGCAAATCCTCCGATGAATCCGGCCGAACGCTGGCTGCCGGCAGTGGAGGTATTCGGCGAAGGGATCTTCATTCAACTCAAAGAGGACGCCATTCGAGACTGGCAGCTTAGAAACGGAGCATGGCTCGCGAATCGTTTGAAGGACGGCTTCGTAGCGCGCATGCGAGACGTCTATCAAACGAATCCGCCGTCGGGGCCCGTGGATTGGCGATGGGCATCGAGATATATGCTGGTACACAGCCTCGCGCATATTATGATCAGCCAGCTCGTGTTTGAGAGCGGGTATGGTACGGCTTCGCTTAAGGAACGGCTTTACATAGCTGAGGACGACACGGCGCCCATGGCCGGCTTTCTCATCTACACGGCAGCGGGAGACTCGGAAGGTACGTTGGGCGGCCTTGTGCAACTCGGTAGTCCCGAAAGGCTGAGTGAGGTCGTTGAGCGTGCGCTCGCTCGCGCATCGTGGTGTTCCGCGGATCCGATCTGTTCCGAGAATACCACTGGAACCGGTGCGCGTTTGGCAAACCTCGCCGCTTGCCATGCCTGCATTCTCCTTCCTGAAACAGCGTGCGAGACAATCAATCATGCGCTCGACCGCGCTCTCGTGGTTGGTACACCGACCGAGCCGGGACGTGGGGCATTCTCTTCGCTTCTGGGGGGACTAGGCCAGATCAGCTGAGTGACGTCCACATAACCGCTGCATGAGCAAATGCTCACGAACCACCGCGATTCTCCTCCCAATGACTCATATCGCGCCAGCACACTCAGACTGCTGACCGCCTACCTTCTCCTTGTGAAGTCTGCAGGAAGGCGACCGCCGACTCGACTCAGGCACGTGAGGGCGCGCTGATTACGCGCCGCCAGCGAATGGTATTCGCGATATTGTCAACGCCCGCTTCGCGCTGAGCATGTCGGATTCGAAGCTGCGAACTGGAGATCAGACCGCGGCTACCGCCGAAGCCGGACAATCGCCTCCCTCACCCTCCCCACCACATACTCCCTCTCCCCCTCTGTATCAAACCCCCTCCACCCCCTCGCCCCCGCCTCCAACCGCTCCAACCACTTCACC
>JANXLV010000070.1 GCA_025355005.1 Myxococcales bacterium
TCGTCGAGGTCGGCCCCGGCATCCTTCGCGACGACGGCACGCGCGAGCCCGTCTACTGCAAGCCCGGCGATCGCGTCCTCTACGAGGCGCACACCGGAGCGCGTGAGTACAGCTTCCGCGGCGAGACCTTCCTGATCATGTCCGAGATGTCCGTGCTGGGCATCATCGAAGAGAGCGCGGGCGCGCAGTGAGCGGCGCTCCCTACGCGTGCGTGGTGGCCGACCCGCCGTGGAAGTTCGGCGACAAGCTGCCCGGAAAGAAGCGCGGCGCCGGCAAGCACTACAACGTGATGAGCACGCGCGACATCTGCGCGCTGCGCCTGCCGCCGATCGCGCCGGACGCTTTGCTCTTCCTCTGGAAGTGCTCGTCCATGCTGGTCGACGCGATCGAGGTATGCGGCGCGTGGGGCTTCGAGATCAAGAGTGAGATCGTCTGGTGCAAGCTCACGACGGGTGAGGTGAAGGCGCTCGTGGTGAGCGCGGGCGCGGACCCGCAGAGACTTGTCGACGCGCTCCCGCTGCACTTCGGCATGGGCCGCTACGTGCGCAACATGCACGAGAGCTGCTTGATCGCGGTGCGCGGCAAGGCTGCCGGCCTGATCACGAACCATTCGCAGCGCTCGGTGTTCTTTGCGCCCGTGGGCGCGCACTCCGCGAAGCCGGAGTCGTTCTACGGCATCGTCGAGGGCATGTGCCCGGGGCCGCGCGTGGAGCTCTTCGCGCGCGTGCAGCGCCCGGGGTGGGCCGCGATCGGCGACTCGCTCGGGTCGACGCTCGACCTCCCGCTCGCGCCATCGTCTCCGAGCGCGCCGACCACCGCGGCCATCGAAGACGTAGGCGCGGCCGCCGAGGCGTACGCGGCCGGGAAGCTGGCGGAGGAGGCGCTTGCCGGCCCAGACCCGCTGGCGCTTCCGCTGCCAGAAGCGACCACTGACGATACCGCCAGCGAAGGCGCGTTCGACGAAGAGGGCGCATGACCACGATGCCTCAGACGTTCGCGCTACTCGTCGCGTTCCAGGGCAAGCACTGGCTCGCGGACTACCCGCTGCAAGGCCGCTACATGCTCGGCAAGTTCCGCGACGACTGGAGCTTCGCGAAACCACTGCTCGCGCACGTCGCGGTGCATGCACTCTTCACGTTTCTGATCGCGATGTGGGTGCTCGACAATGCGCGGCCCGCGATCCTGCTTGCGCTCTTCGACGCGTGCGTGCACTTCGGAATGGACCGCCTCAAGGCTGGGAAGAAGTACCTCGGCCGGTTCAAGCCGCTGACGGCCGCCACCGCGCCGACGGCGACGCCATCGGAGTGGAGAAGCAACGACCGCTTCTGGTGGGCGATGGGCTTCGACCAGATGGTGCACCACCTCACGCACTACGCCATCATCGCGTGGATCGGCTTCTTGTACGGAGGCGATCGTGGCTGAGCGGTGCTTCACGGTGGTCTCTGGCGACGTGCTGGCGCAGCTGCGCTCCGCGCCATCCGAGTACTTCGACGCGCTTCTCTCCGACGTGCCGTATGGCCTGGGCACGAAGCAGCCGAGCATGCCGGAGATCGTCGCCTACCTGGTGGGCGGCGAGATGGAGACCGGCGGCGACTTCATGGGCAACAAGTGGCACGTGCCGAGTGTGAACGTGTGGCGCGAGGTCATGCGGGTGCTCAAGCCTGGCGCTCCGCTGCTCGTGAACGCGGCGCCGCGCACGGAGGACCTCGTGGCGCTCGGTCTGCGCGCGGCCGGGTTCGAGATCCGCGACATCGTCATGTGGATGTTCGCGGAGAGCATGCCGAAGGGTCACGCGATCGGGAAGGCGCTCGACCGCGCTGCGGGCGCGAAGCGCGAGGTACTCGGCGAAGGCGCGGCACGTTGCGTGTATCTTGCACGCGGCGAGAAGTGCCCCGGGCACGGTGACGCGAATGGGAAGTACGGCGAGACCGTGCACGCGGCCGCGACGGCGCCGGTGACTGACCTGGCGAAGGCGTGGGACGGCTACGGCACGGACCTCGCGCCTGGCTACGAGCCGGTGATCCTGGCGCGCAAGCCGATCGTCGGCACGTACGTGCAGAACGTGATCGCGCACGGCACGGGCGGGCTCAACATCGACGGCTGCCGCATACCGCGTGCGGCGGACTATGGCGCGATCGCTGGCGCGCGCGGCGACTCGTTCAACGCGCGCGGGGGCTGGCCGAAGAACGTGATCATGGACGCGGCCGCAGGCGCGGAGCTCGACGCCGAAGTGGGCGAGCGCGCGAGCGGCATCGCCGTCACGCGCAACGGTGGCGGGGGCTTCATCTTCGCCGGTCAGAAGGGGCACGGGCCGCGCCCAGACACCGGCTACACGGACACGGGCGGCCCGTCGCGCTTCTACAAGTACTGCGCGAAGGCGAGCACGGCAGAGCGGCACATGGGCGTCGCCGAGGGCGCGAACGGGCACCCGAACGTGAAGCCGATCGACCTCACGCGCTACCTCGCGAAGCTCGTGCTCCCGCCCACGCGCGAGGGTGAGCCGCGGCGCCTGCTCGTGCCCTACTGCGGATCGGGCTCCGAGATGGTGGGCGCCATTCTCGCGGGCTGGGACGAGGTCGTCGGCATCGAGCGCGAGGCCGAGTACGTGACGACGGCGCGCGCGCGCGTCGCGCTGGCAGAGACGAATCCGCGCGCGTTCGAGGCGCTGATCGAAGGCGACCTCGAGCGCGGCGACAAGGTGGACGAGAGACAGATCGGACTTTTTGGAGGCGACAATGGTGGCAGCTGAGACAACGCGCGACCGGGTTCTGATGGGCATGGACGCTGCGATCCTCTCGTTGAGCGAGAAGGTCAATGAGCTGCGCGCGGAGAAGGACGGCGCCTACCTCGAGCGAAATCGCTGCGTGGCGCTCATCGCGCGCATGGCGATCGCGCTCGGTTACGACGCGGGCCTGGCGAAGACGGATATCCCCGGCTGGGATCCGGCGTGGCACGGGTGCGCCTACGTCGACCTGCCCACCGGGCAGGCAAGCTGGCACTACCACGTGAGCAGCGAGCACCTATTCGCCGACCTGCCCGCGTACACGAAGCCGTGGGACAACCACACCACGGTGCATAAGTACCGGCGCGTCCACCACGCTCGCTTCCACCGCATCGTCGACCGCATCAACGCGCTGTCGGCCGAAGTCGAGGCGGACACCAAGCTCATGCAGCTGCACATCGCGGCGCGCTCGGCGGCAGACCGGCGAGCGGTCGACGCCATCTTCGCGTGCAAGTCATGGCAGGATCGATTCGACGTCGCCGAGGCCGCGCGCAAGAAGGCGGAGGCCGCGCATGACCGCCGCGCATGCCGCATCGGCCCGGACTGCCGCTACAGCGCTTTCGAGACGCGCACGTGCGAGGCGTTCACCAAGGGCTGCCCGATTCATCATGACGTTCCGAAGAAAACAGAGGAGGTGACACATGGCGTAGGGGAGTCGGCATCGACGATGAAAAACCCCACGCAGGCGAGTTCTGCGACCGCACCAAAGCAGGCCCAAGAAACCGACAACGCGGAGGGTGGGAGCCGGGCAACCGTAAGCGCTCCCATCCTCTGCGACGTCACGGGCCTCTGCCCACGCGTGCGAGTGGTGCTGGGACGCGACATAACCTGGCGCGCCGAGCAGCTCACCGGAGGCCGGTGGGTGCCACTGGCCGAGGACACCAACATGATCAAGGTGATCGCGACCGCCCGCTGGGCGAGCGAATTTTTGGTCCGCACGGGCATGGGCGACGTGTGGAAGCCATCGAGCGCGAACACGCCCGAATCCGTTGCAGCCACGCGCAGCGCGACGGAGTGCGCGTCAGACTGGCTCACCCGTGTGCTCCCGCTCGACGTGCTCACGCTGCGCGGCGGTGACGTCGTGCGCGACTTCGTGATCTGGTCGCTGGCAAAGGTGTTCGACGAGTCGGTGGCGGGCTACAAGCGCGCGGCCGAGGTCGCGCTGGGCAGGCGCGACGAAGCGGAGCTCTCGCTCGTGGCGTCGCAAGCCGCTTTCCGGCGTGACCGCACGGCGTGCTTCGAGAACGGCAAGCGCTTCGCGCTAGACAGCGAGCTAGGCCGCGCTCGCGGCGTTTCGGACCTTCACCCGGGCGCAACGTTCACGCACGCAGGCAAGCGCTACGAGATCGTCCGAGTGCCGTTCGGACCGACGTCTCTCGTCGATGGCTCGTGGGGCATCGGCAGCGAGCACGCGTTCGAGCTCTGCGCGAAGGTCGTGTCGTCGTGAACCTCTGCACGACTTGCGGGAAGCCCGGGGCGGGCACGTTCACGCACGGCCCCGAAGGATGCATCGCGTGGCTCCGCTCGGAGCTCAAGGCGACCGACAAGCTGCGCGCCGTCGAGAAAGCGCTGGGTGAGGCGAGGGCCGCCAACGTGGCCAGCCTCAAGGCGCAGGTCGCGCAGCTGGAGAAGGAAGCCGGCGCGGTACCCGTAGGCCCGTACGACCTCACGGTGGGCGTGGTCGACGTTTCGGGCGATGGCGGCGGACCCTTCAAGCTCATGATCGGGTCGGTCGGCATCGCGCAGTTCCATCCCTCGAAGGAATATGCCGACGAGGTCGCGCGCTGCGTGAAGCTCGCTCTCTCGGGCTACGGCCCCGAGTGGGAGCCCAGCGGATCATGTGCACCCCGCGAACGCGCGAAGCTGCAGGCGCTCACCCGCGAGCTGGAAGCGCGCATGCACTACACGGTCCGATTGCGAGTGCGCATCACCAGCGAGCTTGCCCAGGCCACCGCCGAGCTGGCGGACACAGCGCAGAAGCTCGTGCTGCTTCGGAAGAAGAAGCGATGAGCCGTCCGCTGCCCACCCGTCCGCTGCCCACCTACTACGTCTGGTGTCCAGTGCTGCACGGCACGACGCGCGCCGACGCCAGGCGCATCGAGGCGCGTTGCGCAGCGCACGCCGCCGAGAAGTTCGCGGAGGAAGACGACGTTAGGGGCGCGGACTACATCTTCGCGAAGGGCTGCGACTACCCGGTGCACGTGACATCGGGAACCACCTTCGACACGCAGGTGTTCACCATTCTGCGCCGAGACGGTGGTGCACTACCGCGCAGCGGTGTCGCGATGACGGCGCTTCGCTACTGCGGGAAGTGCGGCGAGGCCGGTCACTTCACGAAGACGTGCGGCAAGCCGCAGCAGCGTCGCGCGTACCGCAACACGGGCACCGGCCGCGGCAAGGGCCTCTGTGGCTACTGCCGCACCCCGGGTCATCGTATCAACGTGTGCCCGAAGCGCCTGCGGGACGGAGTGCCAATAGCCGAGGTCATCGACACGTACTTCGCGGCGACGCACCAAGAGATCGCAACAGAGCTCGGAGTGAGCTGCACGCGCGTGCAGCAGATCCTCGCCTCCGCAACGGACAAGCTGCGGCGTGACCCGCGCGTCTTGCGCCTGTTCCTGGACACGGTGAGAGGGTGAGAACGAGCGAGCTTCGAGCGCTTGAGCGCGAGAGAAGAGCACGGGCGCGACCACCGGAAAAGCCGAAGCGGAAGGTGGTGCGGTTCGTGGACGGTGAGCCTTGGGGAGGCAATGCCGCCGGTCAGGTCGAAGGGCTTTTCCGCGCCGTGTGCAGGCAGCGGATTTTTGCGGAGAGGGTGCGTGCGCGATGAGATGGGAAGACGAGAGGTACATTCGCTTCTACACCCGGGACACCCCCGAGTTTCTGGCGATGTCGTGGACGGCGCGGGCGCTCTTCGGCCTGATCATGCGCAAGGTCGACCGTGCCGGGATCCTGGTCGTCGGGCGCCTTGGGCTCAAGGGCGTCGCCGTCGCGGTAGGTGGCCCGTGGTCGGAGGTGGAAGCTCCGCTAGGCGAGCTTCTGGAGGATGGGTGCGTCGTCTTCCGTGGCGCCAGCGAGGCCCCTACCCCGTTCCTTTTCCTCCCCGGCTTCATGGAGGCTCAGGAGGCCGTTGCCTCGGATGCCCTCCGAAAGCGCATCCAGAGAGAGCGCGCGCACGCGGCCGCGACGATTGCCCTCGGCCTCACGAATCGTGACGACGTGTCCACGCAACGTGACATCGAGTCACGCGACGTGACCGAAAGTCACGCGGCGTCACGCGGCGTCACGCCGAGTCACGCCGAGTCACTCCGTGCTGTGCCTTCCGTACCTTCCGTGCCTCCCGTATTAACAAAAAACGCGGGTGCGCGAGGGCAGGATCCGGAGACGGCGGCAGCGAGCACGGCACCTCCGAGCTGGGAGAGCCCGATCCACGACCCGGTCACGCTCGAATCCATCCCCGCGCTCGTGGCCTCCCCTCCGGGCTGGCGCGCCGACGTGGTCGCGATGCTGGGCGTGAACGACCCGAAGCGTCAGCCCAAGGCGGACGACGTGGCGCCGCAGTGGTTCAAGTTCCTTGCGAATCGCGCCACGAAACACCAGGTCGCGACCCGCGAGGGGTGGCTTTCCTGGCTCACGAACGTGCAGGCGTTCGCGCCCAAGCCCTCGAAGTTTCCACCGAAGCCGGAGCCCAAGGTGACCCGCTACGAAGAGTTACCCGTGCGCAGGATCGCCCCGCGCACGTCCAACGCCGCGCCCACGCGCCTCACGGTGGACCTTTCGCACCTCGCGCCGACATCGGCGCCGGCTCCGACTGTCGACGCGTCCACGGGGCAGCCAGACGCCGCGCCAGCGCCGGAGTCGCTGGCCACTAAGCCCGCTTCCGAGGTGGTCCTATGACGCGCCGCGAGCCCCCGAAGCCGCCCGCTCCGACGGAGAACTGGAACGCGGCCGCCGACGCGGCAGCTGCCAACCAGGGCCGCGTGCCCCCGCACGACCTGGACGCGGAGGCGGCCGTGCTCTCCGCGGTGCTCATCGACCCGGCCGCCTTCGACAATGTGTCCGAGCTGAAGGCGGAGTGGTTCTACTCCGAGCGACACCGCCGCATCTTCGAAGCGGTCATCGAGCTCCACGCCGTCGGGCAGGCGGTCGACATCGTGACGGTCGGCTCGTGGCTCAAGTCGCGCGAGCGGCTCGGGCAGGTCGGAGGCATGGGCTACCTCACCGAGGTCCTCAACGCCGCTCCCGCCGTCGCGAACGTCGGCGCGTACGGCGACACCATCGCGGACAAGTACGGCGCGCGGCAGATCATCCTCACCGCACAGCGCGTGGCGGCCACCGGTTACGGCGACTACGGTGGCTTGAAAGCCTTCGCGGAGGAGACCGAGCAGGCGTTCTACGCGCTCGCTCGCGTCGACGCGAAGAACGCGGTCGTGCGCATCCGCGAGCCGCTCATGGTCGCGATCCGAAAGGTCCAGGAGGCGGCGGCACGCGGCGCGCAGATCACGGGCGTACCGAGCGGCTTCCGTCGCTTCGACTCCTACACCGCGGGCTTCCACGACGGAGACCTGACGATCCTCGCCGCGCGCCCTGGCATGGGCAAGACCGCGCTCGTGCTGAACATCGCCGTGAACATCGCTTCGCCGCCGCTCGAAGGCGACTGCGAATACGGCGTGATCATGTTCTCGCTCGAGATGCCGCGCGAGCAGCTCGCTCTTCGCGCCGCATGCTCGGAGGGCCGCGTCGATCTGAGCAAGATGCGCACGGGCATGTTGAGCCGTGGCGACTGGGACGGCATATCGCAGGCGGCGAACCTGCTCGGGGCGATGCCGTTGTTTCTCGACGACTCGCCGAGCCTGACGATCCTCGACATGCGCGCGAAGGTGCGACGCATACAAGCCGAGTTCGACACGGTCGGCCCGGATGGTCGTCGGACCCGCCGCATCGGCGCGGTGATCGTCGACTACCTCCAGCTCATGAAGGGGCGCGATGGCGCGCAGTCACGCGAGCAAGAGATCAGCGAGATCAGCCGCGGACTCAAGGGCCTCGCCAAGGAGCTGCACGTGCCGGTGATCGCACTGTCGCAGCTGAACCGCGCGGTGGAGACGCGCAGCGAGAAAAACAAGCGGCCGCAGATCAGCGACCTACGCGAGAGCGGTGCGATCGAGCAGGACGCGGACAACATCTGCTTCGTCTACCGCGACGACTACTACAACCGCGGCGAGAGCGAAGAGCCCAACATCGCGGAGCTGATCATCGCGAAGCAACGCAACGGTCCTACGGGCACCGTCAAGGTCCGCTTCGATCACCAGTACACACGCTTCGACAACCTCGCCGACGGCGAATACGCAGACACGGGAGATGGAGAATCATGAGAGCAAGCAACGCGAACACGGCGGGCATGTTGGCGACGGCGACGATGGCCTCGGACGCGAAGGCGGAGAGGCATCTCGACAAGGGGATGGAGGCTGCCATCAAGCGCATCATCACCCACGTCGAAACCGCCGTGGAGCGCGGAGGCTCGGACGCGAAGGTCGCGCACTTCATCGCGGCATCCGTGAAGGCCGAGATGCTCGAGATCGCGAAGGAAGAGATCCAGCGGCGCGAGGGCGAGATTCGAGAGCAGGTCGTGAAGATCGTCGAGGCCGAGATGGACACCGCATTGCGTGCTGCGGTCGCGACTGCGCTAGACGAGCTGGTCGCGCGCACGGTGAAACGGATCGGAGGTGCGACGTGAAGACCGCTGTACTCGTTACCAACTACGACTCCACGAGCGACATCGAGCGGATCAAGAAGCACGCGCTCGCGCACGGCGTGGAGGTGGTCGACGTCGTCGACTTCAAGCGCGGCCAAACGATGACTCTCGACCGGTTCGAGATCGTGCTCTTCACGGGCGCCTATCCCGCGCAGCGTGAGACCGTGAAGCGCAAGCACTCCTGTTGCGTGGACATCTCGCACCGGCCCGGTCACGCGGGTTGGTTGCGCCTTCGGCAGATCGTCGGCTTCTGGGTCGGAGAGCCGGTCGAGGTGTTGCCGACGCCGCCCGACGTAGTGACGCGCGCGTCGTTCGAGAAGACAGTGGGCGAGCTGACTGCGATCGCAGAGAGCTACGCGGCCGACGTGACACGGCTCACGGCGGAGCTCGACCAGGCATCGCGACGCGGCGGGCTCGAAGCCGAAGACCGGGTGACGAAGCTGCGCGACCTGCTGGACATCACGCAGGGGCAAGCCGCAGATACGAAGCGCGAGCTGCACAATGCGAAGGCGCGCGTCGGCAATCTCGAGATCTTGCTCAAGCAGTCGGATGCGCGCCTCGACGAGCGAAACCGTGCACACCTGGCCGCCGAAGAGGGGCTCAGGGAGCTGCGCGAGAAGCTCGCCGCCGCAGAGGCGCGCCTCGCAAAAGCCACGGCAGGCACCGATGAGAAGATCCTCATCGCTGCGCGCAACGGGCTCGCGGCCGCGAACGTGCGCATCGTAGACCTCGAGAAGCAGGTGTCGGACAAGGAGCGCGCGCTCGACCAGCTCACCGCGCGCGCGAAGCTCCCGCCTCTGCAAGACGCGACACCCACACTGCCGCAGCCGTTCCGCGTGCTCCCAGGAAACGTCGACCTCCGGCGAGGCCCCGGTCGCCCGCGCAAGCATCCTCTCCCACCGGCCGTGGTGCTTCCATCGCACCCGCACCCGCCGATCGTCCCGCCGGCCCCGACGTCGGACCTCACCGCGAAGGAAGCGCTCAAAGCGCTCGTGACCATGGGCCTCATGGGCGAAGACGAGGCGCGCGCGATGCTCTGGGAGTCGGGCTGATGCGCGGCCTCACGCCGGCAGAGCGCGGGATCCTCACGCGCCTACTCACGCCCTACCAGCACTGGGAGTCGGAGGCAGACCAGCTCTGGACCATGCTCGCGCTTGAGCGCGCCGGGCGAACCAAGAGGATAGCCGAGCGCGTCGTCGAAAACGGCGACCTCAACGTGACGTTCGCGGTCGCACCGCGCGGCCGCGAGGCACTTCGACTCGACACCATCGCGCGCACGCGCATCACCGGAGACGTAGTCACATGACAGAGACAGAGACGCAGCAGGAAGACGCGGCGGGCATGGGTGAGCAGTGGCTCTTGCTCGGCGCGATCGTCGGCATGAACCAGATCGCGAAGGACAGCCCGACGCTCGGGCAGAAGGCCTATGCGCGTGTCATTCGCGACACGCTGGAGGAGAAGTACAAGGCGGACTTCCCCGAAGCGGTGGATGCGCTTATCAGAGAGCCGGACATCCTGACACTCCCGACGGTGCCGTCCGTGTCCTTCCTGGCGCGCGACATCGAGCTGATGCGCGCGTGCGTGCGCGAGCACGACATCGCGAGCGGCGCGCTCCGGACGACGTTCGTGGTCACGAAGGGATGCTACTCGAGCTACGGCATCGAGTCGGTCTGGTCTACGCGCGAAGCCGCGGAGAAGGCGGCCGTCGCACTGAACGGCGGGCCGCTGTCCAAGAACCACGACAACGATGTCCAGATCGAGGAGTGGGTCTTGGACGTCACCGAAGAAAACGCCGGCCACATGTGGCGTGTTCACGTCGACACGCGCCACGGCGGGACGACGGCGTGTCGTGTGTCGCGCGCCGGGCGCGTCCCCGAGCGCGTCTATGAGGGCCCAACGTACGCCATCGTGTTTGTGGACATGCACGCCGACGACACCGACGACACGACGCGCGCGATCAAGGTCGCGAAAGACATGCTCGCCGAGCGCCTCGCGAACATCTCCCCGGAGGACGCGCGGAAGTTCTTCGCGCGCCCGCTCTTCCACAACCAGATCGTGAAGGCGGTTGCGGACGGGCGCGTGCTGCAGGTAGTGGGCATCACGATCGCTCCAGGTGCCCGCAAGCTGTTCGTCGACTGCGACCCGGACGTTGGAGATCCGCAGCCGGTCGCACAGCGAGGTCGAGTCGAGCGCTTCGAGCTCACACCGATCAATTCGGCGATCGTGCACCAGGACGGAAAGCAGATCGACATCGACAAGACGATCGCGACGGCAACGCCGCTCCAGGGGTCGAAGTGAGCACCGCGCCCGATACGAGCGTGCGGCCTCCGCAAATCTACGGGGCGTACGGCGCGCAGCGCATCAAGTGGACGTGCGGCAACTGCGACAAGCGGAACGACGCGCCGCTCCCTTCGCCGCTGCTCACGAAGGAGTTCAAGCACTGCAAGTTCTGCCGCTCGCGCGTGACGCTCACGTTCAGCATGGAGCCACCCAAGGATGCGGGGACGACGGTTCCGATCGAGAAGGGCGGTGCGACGTGAACGCCGGAGAGCGTGTGTTTGCGCGCATGCTGCAGCACACGGTCAACGAGCGAACGCGCGTCGTGCAAGTGTGGACCAAGGACGAGGGTCTCGTGATCCCCGCGGACAGCGCACTCGTCATCACGGCACATGGCTCGTCTGCGCGAATCGTCGGCCTCGCATTCGAAGGCCCGGGAGCTGACTACCCGGACATGAAGCGTGAGCAGCTCGCAGAGCCCCGCGAGCACATCGCCCTGGTGTGCGAATGGGTGGACAAGCAGCCACGCGACATCGTGAACAAGATCTGCGAACGCATGGCGCGCGAAGGGTTGACCTTCTCTGAGAGCGCGTCCGAGCTGATGCATATGCAGACCGACGACACGAGGCACCACCGATGAGCGAGGCGGAAGTGTGGAAGGAGACGTGGAAGCTTTCCCCGACGGGGCGGGCCATCGAGTGCGACGGTGAAACGCTGCTCACGACTTCGCTGCGAAGCCCGAAGGTAATCCTGGAGGTAACGACCCTTGCGGCCGCGGCACCGGACCTCGCGCGGGCGCTACGTGCGCTGTTGGTCGAGATCAAGGGTATGGAGGTGAAGCCGGGCAAGGCCGCGATCGTCGCGGCGCTCACGGCACTTCGAAAGGCCGGTGTGACATGACACTAGCGGTAGCCATGGCGTGCCTTCGGGCACGACTCGAGAACGCAGAGAAGAACTTCTACCAGCACCGGGACAGTGAGGCGAGGCGCGCGTCTGCGATCTTTGCGAGCGCGTACCGGTGCGCGATCAACGACATCGAGAAGGCGACGGCGCCCGACCCGAAGGTGCCGCGGCCCGTGCATCCAGGCGACACGATCGTAGGTACACAGACGAGCCGCGCGGGCGTACCGTCAGCCCCGCCGATCACGGTCGGAAAGCTTCGTTCCGTGACGTCGGACACGGTGACGTTCGAGCTCGACGGCGAGCACGGCGAACGAAACGGCCCCGCTTACATCGAGATAAACCAGGGGTGTTACTGGGTGCACGCGTCCGACGGCGCGCCAGTCGACTTGAACAAGACGCTGGCGGACTCGTGGAGTGCGGCCCGCCGCGAGGAGGAGAACGACCTCCGGCGAGACCTTGCGCATTCCGTCGCGCACCGACGCGAGCTCACCGCACGCATCGAGCACATGAAGAAAGTGATCGACGCGTACGACGAGTCATCGACCGCAGTGCGCAACGTGCTCGACGCGGCGGGCATCCAGAACGTGATCGGCAGGCCGCCGAACCACTTCTGTCCCACCCTCGCCTCGCGTGTGAGGATGCTCGCGCATGAGCGCGACCTGGCGTGTCATCTCGGGTGGCGTCGCTCGCCGATCGCTGGCGTGGCCGTCGACAACCCGCACGCGAGCCTCACGCCGAACGACGACGGAGACCTGCTGTGAGCGAGGCGCCCCTGCCGCCCATCTACACCGGCCACTGGTACCGGCCGCCGCCGCAGCGCAGCGGCCCGTACCTCGTGCAGAACGCGTACAGCGCAATCCCGGACGTGGTCTTCGCGCACGTCGACATCAAGTGCGACGAGTGCGACGCGATCGTGATTCGCAAGGGGCATCCGTTCCCGGCGAACGGGGCCGCGGCGTCCATGGCCACGCGTCACGAGCTTCCACCCGACGACTTCGGATGCGTCCAATGGTCGGAGGAGCACATCACGACGGGTCTCTCAGGGCACGCGATGCGGGCGATGCGGGAGATGATCTGCGCGGCCTACCCGGCCGACATCGCAACGCCGATCCTCTGGCATCCAACGGAGCGCCGCTTTCGCCCGCTGGGGGTTCTATGAGCGCGCTTCAGCAAGCGATGGATCCGGATTCCGACCGCGTGCGCGCGATGCGCTACCTCGCGGCGAAGGCTCGGCAGGCGGCGCAGGACGGCGACATGGTCCGCGCGATCGAGCGCCTCGCGACGGGCCTGGAGATGAACGCGAACAGTGAGGAGCGCGTGATGCGTCTGCGCATGGAGTGCCAAGCGATGATCGAGCACGTGCAGAAGCTGATCGAGCTGCAGGCGAGCACGGCCAGCTTCGCAGAGAAGAAGCGATGACCCGCCTAATCGTCGAGCGGCTCGAAGCGCACGCGCTCACGTGCACGGGGTCACTGTTCAAGCAGAACACGTCGCTCGGACCGAAGGGCAAGCTCCCCACGTGCAACACGTGCGGCGCGGTGGTCGGGCAAGGCGAGGACGGACAGAAGGGCCAGAGCGGCTCGCTGGCGCCGGTGTTCCTCCGATGATGAAGGACAGCAACCAGATTGGTCACGTGTACTTGTGCGAGGCCTGCGCGGAGAAAGTCGGGCTGCGCGAGACGTTCATGATGATCGTCGGGAAGCGGCCATGCGAGGGGTGCGGCACGCCTATCGGCTGGAACTGGACCTTGGAGCCTGCTCAGGACGTCGACGGACGGGCGTGCAAGGTGCCGTGCATCGGGAACAAGGTTGCAGAGTGCATGCAGATGTGGCGCAACAAGATGTGGCCCGTCGCGTTCGGAATCGGGCTGCAGGACTTCGCGGGCGCGCATGTGCACGAATGGGAACGCCACGGCTGGTCCGCCGAGCTCCCAGACGGACGCAAGAACTTCACGAAGGTCAGCTGCCGTTGCGGCGCAAGCGACGAGCACTGGGACGGCAAGGTGCGCGCGTGAAGGCCGATCGCCGCTGGTGGAACGACTTCGCGCTGGTCGACGCCGTGAGCGCTGCGCCGCCACACGGCGCTGGTGGCTGGTGGGTGTCGTTTCACGATCACGACGGGGTCGTCGTGGTGGACATCGAGCGGCTCTGGATGAAGGAGGCGATGTCCGAGCGCGCGATGCGCCACGACGTCGAGCGCGAGTTCGATGCCTTGCGAAGGAAGATGTACGAGATGATCTTCCCGGAGGTGCCACGCCTACCCCCTGGATGGATCGCTGCGCAGGCGGCCGCAGCCGGTATGCCCGCGCGCGACAACGTGCGCTCACGCGAGATCCAGGCCCTCATGCGCGGGCAGCGTGGGCGGAGGCGCGCGTGAAGGCCGATCGCCGCTGGTGGAACGATGGACGGCTCGACGCCGACCGTCGGCTGGCAAAAGCAAACCACCGCGCGCTCTGGGAGTGCATGGTCATCCTCGAAATCACACACGCCGTGGCGATCGGATGCGGCGTACCCGAGGTGATGCTGTTCCCACCACAGGACTTCGATCTGATCGACGATGTGCCGTCGCGTGAGATCACTTGGCGGGCCCGCTACAAATGAGCAAAGACGACATCGTGTCACCGTTCCCCGCCGGCATGACTCCGACGGTTCCGTACGAGACGGACAAGTACAACATCGCCGACGGCTGGACGCTCACTGGCTACGTGAAGGGCACGATCGAGCGGCTCTACATCCGAGGCACCATCACGATCTGAGCGCCTACTTTCGCCCCGATCGCCGAAGTGGTCCATAAGGGCCTTCTGGAGTGACGGATGTTCTGGACGTCGGAAGAGATCGACAAGCTGCGAGCGCACTATGCTGCCGGCTCGCCACCACTGAGGCTCGCAGTGCTCGCGGCAGACTTGGGCCGCCACAAAACGAACGTGTGCCGCAAGGCTCGCGCGCTCGGACTCAGCGACCAGCACCGCCGCAAGGTCATCACGCGCAAGCCTCCGCGCCCGCCCATGTTTGCCAGCGCAGTCGAGCGCAAGACGGCGCAGGGCGCAGCGATGCGCCTGCGTCTGCAATCGCAGGGGCATCCACGCGGCGCCCTCGGCATGAAGCATACGGAAGCCATGAGCGCACGGAACGCGAAGAACATCGCCGAGGGCAAGTTCCACCCGTACTCACGTGCCAAGCGCGGGTATCGCGAGGACCTCAACAACACCTTCTTTCGTTCCGCGTGGGAGGCGAACTACGCGCGCTACCTGAACCTGATGATCAAGCAGGGCAAGTGCGTCTCGTGGGAGTTCGAGAAGCACACGTTTTGGTTCGAGTCGATTCGGCGTGGCGTGCGCAGCTACACGCCCGACTTCCGCGTGGTCTTTCCAGACGGACACCATGAGTGGCACGAGGTGAAGGGCTGGATGGATCCAAAGAGCGCAACCAAGCTCGCGCGCATGAAAAAGTACCACCCGACCGAGCGCGTGCAGGTCATCGGGGAGGCGTGGTTCAAGCAAGCGAATAGGGGCGGCCTTGCAGCCTCGATCCCAGGCTGGGAGCGCGGGCGAGGTGACCCGTGAGCGTGCTCATCCCCGCGGAGCGCCTCGTGCGAGCCCGCCGTAACCCGCGTCGCGTGGTCACCGCGCCCGCGCGCGCGACACTGGCCGCTCGCGCCGAGTGGCGTGGTGAGATCGCGAGCGCTCGGCACCTGCTCGCGCAGCGCCCGAAGACGCGCGCCGAGTGTGCGGAGGTCGTGCGCCCGTGCGTGCACGTGTCCTGCCGCTACAACCTGTTTCTGGACTCTTCCGCGCAGACGGGAACCGTGACCTTCCTTCGCCCGAACCTCGAGCCCGGCGACATGGATCCCACGGGGTCGTGCGCGCTCGACGTCGCGGAGCAGGGCGAGCACACGCTCGAGGAGGTCTCGCAGATCTTCGGCGTGTCGCGCGAGCGCGTGCGCCAGCTCGAAGAGAAGTTCCTCCGCACCGTGCGCCGCAACGGTGGCGCGGACTACCGCGCGTTCGCCGACATCGACGAGTCCGCGACGGGCCGCCGCGCCCAGCAGGTCGCGCGCACGAGGGCGACGCGAGACGGTGACGGCGCCGACG
>JANXLV010000099.1 GCA_025355005.1 Myxococcales bacterium
TGAACACCCGAAGTGAACCCGCGCCCAGCCGCCTCCGCTCACATCGCGCCCGGAAGCGAAGGCGCAGCGTCGAGGACGCTGACGGAGAGCCGAAGCGCCTGACGATCGGGCAAGGACGCGGGTATCAGGATTCTTCGAAAAGGCGCCCCTGGACGCGCTCAAGATCAACGAGGATGTCTGTCTCGCCCACGACGAGGCGAAACGCCTGCATCGCTTCCGAGACCTTCCCGCCGCCCTCTACAAGTTCGTGGTATGCGCGACTCCCGCGTCGACCTCACGAACTTCGGGGCCGGGTCGAAGCGGTTCAATGGACCGGTCACTGGTCACCGGTCCGCGGCGCCGGGCTCCGAGGGCACGAGCTCGTGCAGCATGTACGACGGCTCGAGGTACCCGTCGTTCGGATTCTTGGGCGCCACGCGGGCCTTTGCTGCAGGCGCCGTCGAGCACGCCCTCTCGATCGCCGCGCCCTTTGCCGCAGGCACCGCCACGTCACTGCCCTCACACTGACGCTCAATTTCCCTGCTCCCGATACGGTGTACCAGACGAGCGCCTCGTAGCGTTCGGGCTGTCGCCACCGGTGCTCTTGGGCACCAGAATCACCGGAATCACCGACGCCCACGCGCCCGCCGGTGGTGGTCTTCGCGGACCACGGCCCTGGCCAATTTCGCGCGAGCGCGCAGGCGTGAAGTCGGCTGCGTAGCAGGCCGATGTCCGGGCACGTGTCTCGCCGGTTCGAAGTTGAGTGATCAAGTTCGGTTTCGTGGATCTCGATAGCTCTTTCCGTCGAGGAGGAAGACCTCGCTGGACTCGGTGAGGCGCTCGGCGATGACCTGCGCGTTGAGCGGATCGGGGAAGACCTTGGGCCAGTCCTTGAAGGGTCTGTTGGTGGTGATGCAGGTGGAGCGCTTGTGTTCGTAGCGTTCGGAGATGACCTGGAAGGCGAGCTTGGCTTGCGCGGTGTCCATCTCGAGGACGGCGAAGTCGTCGATGATGAGCAGCGACGGCTGCGTGTACTTGCGGAGGGCGCGTACGATCTGGCCGTGGACCTCGGCGCCGACGAGATCGTTCAGCATCCTCGCTGCAGTCGTGAAGAGCACGCTTCGCGTTGCCTGACATGCCTTGTAGGCGAGCGCGCGCGCGAGAAATGTCTTCCCGGTGCCGGGCGTGCCGACAAAGATCGGACAGACGGCGCGGTCCAGAAACGTCAGCTCGTGCAGCGCAAGATATCGCGCACGCACCTTCTTTCGCACCGTGTCCCAGTCGAAGTCGAAGGCGTCCACCGTGTTGATCTCGGAGAAGCGCGCACCGCGGATGCGACGGTCTACGGCGCTCTTGATGCGGCTGTTCTTCTCCTCGTCGCAGAGCGCGTCGACGATCTGCAGCGGCGTCAGGTTGTCTTTGCGCGCTCGCTCGCAGATCTCCTCGAGCGCGCGGGTCATCCCCGGCAGTCGCAGCCAACGCAGCTTCTCCATCACGGCACCGAGGTCGATATCGTCTTTCACGTGTTGCCCTCGTTGCCGTTGGTGGTGGGCGGCTCGCCCGGATCGAGCAGCGCGCGCGTGGCGCCGATCTCGTCGTAGACCGCGAGGTCGGGCTCGCGGACGGTCATGGCATCGAGCTCGGGATTTCCGAGGCGGAGTGGTGGTGGCGATGCGACGAGGCGCCGCTTGTGCCGCATCACGTACTCGACATACTCCGCGCCGAGTGGCCTGTGCGCATCACCCCGTCGATCGCACTCGCGGTCGCGGTCGCGCCGAAGAGCTCGCAGAGAAGCACGAGGCGCACCTGCTCGGTGCGGATGGAGCGCTGCGACGCGAGCAGCGTAGAGAAGTACTTCGTGCCGCTCTCACCCAGCGCCAAGAGCGCATCGGGAAGAGCACCGGCCGCGCGTGCCGACTTGTCGCCGCGCATGCCGTCCTCGTGGTGCTTATCTTCGATGTCCTCGCGCACCGACCAGCATCGTCGATGTCGCGCCACCTCCTTGGTGGCGAGCTTCACCGTGACGAAGTCGTCGTTGGCGCGGACAAGCACGCTCTGTCCGTGCAGACGCCATGGCACCGTGTAGTCGTTGCGATCGAAGTGCACGCGATGCGTGCGACCGACACCCGAGGTCTCCAGATCGTCCGTGTCGAAACGGACCGCGCGGAGCGGAGCCAGCTGAGGTCGCTCCTCGTGCTCGTAGACGAGACGCGGCACCTTGCCGGTCTCTTCATGCTCGCGACCGTTGGCGAAGGTGTCGCGCCACATCGTTCCTTGCATGCGAAGGTCGTCCAGATCTGCGAAGCGACGTCCGTGCAGAAATCGTGTGCGCACGAAGCCGATCCCGCGCTCGACGTGCGGCTTGTCCGTCGGCCGCCGCGGCCGCGTGGCGAAGGGCGCGAAGCCATGCGCGCGTGCGTAGTCCACGAAGCGGCCGTGGAAGATCGCCTCGCTGCCGGTGCGTCCGCTGACCACCGTCTTGATGTTGTCGAAGACGTCGATGGCTGTGAGGCCGCCGAAGAAGGTCAGGCATCTATCCATGCAGCGTAGAAACGAGCCCAGCTGTTGCGACAGCGTGAAGTCGACATACAGCATGCGCGAGTACACGAGCACCGCAACGAAGGCGGACACGCGACGCGGCACTCCCGGCAATGCAAAGCCCATATCTGCCCAGTCGACTTCGAGCCGCTCTGCGGGACGCAGCGTGAAGGTCGAGAAGACCTCCGCGTGGGAGCGCGGACGCAAGGCCCGCATGCGCTCCCGCAGCACGGAGATGCCGCCCGTGTAGCCGACAACGCGCAAGCGTTCCAGCATCGCCGGCGCACGCAGCTCCGGCGTCTTCGAAAGCTCTCCGCGCACCACGCCTTCGTAC
>JANXLV010000108.1 GCA_025355005.1 Myxococcales bacterium
TCGTCGACGCGCCCGCGCCGGCGGAGAACAAGGGGCGCAGAGAGCTCACGGCTCTCGCCGCGCCATCGGCGCACGAGCTCTGGATCGTGCTGGACGGGGCGCTGTTGCATAAGCGAGGCGGCGGAGCATGGACACGCGTGCCGATGCCCACGTTGAACGGCGCCGCTTGCGTGCCGGAAGGCGTGTGGGCGCGTCTGACCGGAGACGTCTTCGTCATCGCGGCATGCAGCACGCCTGCGCAACCCAGGCAGCATGCAGTCCTCCGCGGCGCCTTTCCCTGAACGCAGCGTGTGACATGCAGACCGTCCTATGGTGTGCTCCAGCTCTGTCATGGGAAGCCTCACACCGTTCACGTTCACTGCAGCCCTTGCGGTCGCGACCATCGCGCTCGTCGCCCTCGCGCCCGCATGCGGAGGCAAGCAGTCAACGATCGATGGCAACGGCAACGGCGACGGAGGTGGCGGCGGAGGCGGTGGTGGTGGCGAGGGCGGCTCTTCCACGACCGACTCGGGACTCGCCGGATTTCCCGGTGGTGGAACTTTTTGTACGGGCGACACGCCGCGCATGATGGTGAACGGCGCCGAGGTGTCTCTGCTGAAGACGCAAGGCAAGGCGGTCGTACTGAACTGCTGCGACTCCGCGGAGCTCGTGCTCGCGACGAGCGCATTCCAGTCGATCTTCTACGTGCTGTGGCGCGCACCCGCGGGTCAGTCGCCGGGGCTGGTGAATGTCGGGGCGCCGCCATCGAGCTTCTCTCTCGAGGTCGATCTCGGCTGCGATCCCACGACGTCACCGTGCAACACGGGCAGCGCGGAGGAGCACTACGCGACGGGATTCCAGGGGCAGATCAGCTACGGCAACGGCATGAATGCAGGGACCACCAGCTATTGTATCTCCGCGACGGAGCCTGCGAACAGCCCGCACGCCGTGGTCCACTCCCTGTCGATCTACGCACCCAACGTCCCTTCGACGTTGTGAGCGCCGCTTTGATAGACTGAGCTTCGTTGTCGACACCTGTCCGCCCTGCGATGTGGCCCGTGGTCGTGGCGTTCTTCGCCGCGGTGTTCGGAATGCTGTTCGCGAACCTGCTACTCGCGGGCGTCGTCTTCGCGTTCTACGCGCGCGCGCGAGGGCTGACCGATGGGCTCGAGGCTGTCGGCACGTGGGCGATGTCGCTCCCCGGCCTCGCTGCGTCTGCGGGCGCCACGGGGCTCGTGCTCGCGCTGGTCTCCGTCGGCGGTGCGCGGCTCGGAAAGCACGTGGTCGCCGAGCGCCTGCGGCTGACGCGTGGCCGGCTGGGCGCGCTCCCCATCGCCGCCGCGGCGCTCTGCACGTTCGCCGGTGGCTTCCTCTTCAGTCAGTCGTTCGAGCTGTTCGGCTTCCGCGAGGACGGCGTGCTGGCGGTGATCACGAAGAGCGTGAACGAGGCATCCTGGCCCGCGTGGACGGTCTCCATCCTGGGCCTTGCGGTCGTGCCGGGCATCGCGGAAGAGCTATTTTTCAGGGGTTTCGTGCAGACACGCGCCGTCGCCGCGCTGGGGCCCGCGCGGGGCATCATCCTGTCCGCGTTGCTCTTTGGTGTATTCCACATGGACCTGAAGCAGGGCCTCTACGCGGCGCTCGTCGGGATGTTCCTCGGGTGGCTCGCGTTCCGCGCTGGCAGCATCCGCCCATCGATGCTCGCGCACGGCATGAGCAACTTCCTGAGCCTCGCCCTTGCAAAGCTCGGCGTCGGACCCGAGACGACGCGAAGCAAGATCGTCCTGCTCGCATTGGCCGCGATCGTGATCGTGGGCACCGTGCTCCTTGTCCGACGCACGACGAGCGCCGTCCCCGCCAGCCCTGACCCTGACCCTGCCAGCCCTGACCCTGACGGGCGCTGACTATTTGCCCCCGGGATTGCTTGCTTCGCAGAGGTAGGGGAGCGCGCGGATGCAGTCCACATCGTTCCACTTGCCGTCGCCCAGCGTGAGGGTCGCGCAGTCCTCGCCGCCGTTGCTGTCGTCTGGCTGCTTGGGGAGCCAGTTGCCGTAGGACATCATCGCATTGTTCGACCAGCGGAACTTCCCTTCGTCCTTCTCGTCGGTGAGCCCGATCCAGAGGCCCTCCGCCGGATCGCCCGACGGGATGGCGAGCGGGTGTTTGAGCGACGCGAAGAGCGCCTGGCTCTCCTCCGCGCTCGTCAATACGGCCAGCTTGCCGCCACTCTTCGCGCACGCCTTCTTGGCGCCGTCCCAGTCCTTCGTGTCGTCGCCGTGCGCGCAGAACACGGTGTTGCCAGAGGTGACCTTGCGCCCCGTGCACTGGAGCTTTGCGTCGCCGCGGCAGATGTAGCCGAGCATCGTGCTGCACGATGCGTCATTCCATTGACCAGAATCCGCGAGCCACTGCTGGCAGTCCTCGAGCGCGGTCGTGTTGTCCGGCTTGCCGGGCAGCCAGTTCTTGTAGGCGAGCGCCTTTCCGTCGCATTTCCATTTGCCCTCAGCCTCCTCGTCGGAGCAGCCGAGCCACAGGCCACTGCCATACCCCCACGGCGAGACGAGCTGCGCCGTGATCGCCTTCGTCTCCTCCGCGTCAGCAAGGACCGCGAGACGACCATGCATGCGCTCGCACTCGGAAGCAGCTTGATCGAAAGGGCGCCGCGCCGTCATCAAGCAGTACTGCTTCGAGCCGGTACGCAACGTGGCTCCTTCACAGGCCATCGGCTGCGACACGGGCGCGACCGCGACCGCCGCCTCCGGAGCACCAGCATCCGCGATCGCCAGTGCCGGAGGCGCGTCGATCGGCTTCGCGCTGGCGACAGCAGTGGTGTCCTTCGGCGGAGGAGTCTCACCACAGCCAGCGACACCGGCGACGCCAACGACGCGAACGACGCCAAGGACGAAAGCGACACCGACGACGAGGAAACGGCTGCTCATCGGTGCAGAATACACGCCGAACGCCGCCCCATCACCGGGTCTTGAGCCCGTTGATGACCAGGGGTTCCTTCCGGCCGCGGATCGGAATGTCCCCGAGCGGCTCGAAGATCGCGAGCTCCTGCTCCCCCGCTTGCTCCGCGATCCGCCGCGTGGTCTCGCCGCTCACCAGCACGTCGGTCCCCTTGTCCTTGGTCGCGCTCTCCAGGCGCGAGGCCGTGTTGACGGTGTCACCGATGACCGTGAACTCGAGCCGCGACCCGCTGCCCAGGCATCCAGTGACGACGGGCCCCGAGTGCACGGCGACGCCGATCTTGAGGGCCGGCAGGCTCGCCTTCTCGCGCACGATGTTCAGCGCGGCGATCTCGCGGCGGATGTTGATGCTCGCCTCCACCGCGCGGGCCGCGTGATCCTCCAGCGCCTCGGGCGCTCCGAACACCGCGAGCATGCCGTCGCCCAGGAACTTGTCCACGGTGCCGCCCTGGTCCTTCACCGCGCGCGCGAACGTGCCCTGCACCTCGTTCAAGAGGGCGAAGGCCTCCGTCGGGCTCATCTTCTCCGCCATGGTCGTGAAGCCGCGGAGGTCCGTCATCATGATCGTCGCGTCGATGCTGCGCGGCTCCGTGAGCAGCGCGAGCGGGTTCGTGCCGGCGGCCTCGATCACGCGATCCGGCAAGAATCGCTGGAGAGTGACCTTGCTGACCTCGCTGCGGATCGCGCGCCGCATGATGCTCACCATCCACATGCCGAGCGCGCCCACGCTGATGAGCATGTTGAGCCCATAGAACGTCCACACGATGTGCGTGGTGACGGCGATCATGCCGAGGTACGAGACGAACGCGAGCACGGTCGTGAAGATGGCGGACTTGCGCGTGAGGCGTAGGCCACCTGACGCAGCCAGCAGCGCCGCGCAGATGGCCCACACGATCACGACGCCGCGCCGCACTTCGGCGTCGCCGTCGAGCGCCAGGCGCCAGGCATTCGTGAACGTCGCGAAGATGAGGAGCGCGTCCGTGACGGGGATGACGGTGGTGACCCAGGGCCGGTAGAAGCCACGACGCAGCGCGATGGCGAAGACCGCAGCGGCCGAGAACCACACGAACGCCAGCAGCGGCAGCCACACGTTCACGTGCGCGAAACCTGCCTCCGCAGGGAAGAAATAGAGCACCGAGTTGAGTAGAACGACGGGGAAGAGCGCGATGGTCCGCACCGATGCGAGCATCAGCTCTGCGCGGCGCGCCTCCACGCGCAGCGTGCGGTCTACCGAGGCCGCGATGTCTGCGTGTGCACTGGCCCGTCCCATGTCGATGAAGAATTACAGCTCGAATTCCGCGCGGTGTGCGCGATATTTACGGAACTCCAGGCAACAGGCCGTGTCACCTTGGGTCGTGACCACCATTACCGCGCGCAAGCGCCTGCGCAACGCCCTGCCTTTTGTCTTTGTGGCCCACCTGGCAGCGCTTGCCAGTGTGTCCACTGGTCTGTCGGCCCCGGAGGATCCCGCTGCGCGCGGCCTGGACATCTTCCTGCACGCGCCGTTGGAGGTCGCCCCCGGCACGATGCTGCCGGTGTCGGTGCTGTCGTATGGCTTTCCGCAGGTGACGCGCGCGGTGCCTCTCGCCCACGCCGACATCGAAGCGGGCTGGGATCCGGAGACGCTCGACGGCACCAGCGTGCTGCCGCCGTCCGTGAAGCAGCAGACGGACGCGGAGGGACGCGCAAGCCTCCTCGTGGCCGTGCCGGAGGGCTACCCGAAGGAGCTGAAGCTGCTCATCGCCGTGCGCCACGGCGGACACGTCCGCACCCAGGAGCTGACCGTGAAGCGCGTCGAGGCGAGCTCCGTGGAGCTCTTCACGACGGACTCGCGCGTCGTCCCCGGCAGTACGATCTCCGCGTGGGTCCGCGCCACGCAGACCAGGAACCACGAGCCGCTCGCGAAGACCAAGGTGGTCATCGAGCTCATGGAGGGTGGCGTCGCCCGCCACGCGCAGGAGGTAGAGACCGACGACGCTGGCATGGCGATGCTGCGCGTTCCGATCCCGCGCATCGACGAGCCGCTGTGGACCTGGAACCTCAACGCCCGCGTCGCGCGTGGCACCTCGGCCACGACCACCATCGCGCTCAGTCCGCGCCAGGAGACGCCCGGCACTCCGACTGTCTCCGTGGAGATGCAGCCCACGACACCGGACGTGCTCGCCGGAGACGCGGTGCCGTTCGTGCTGCGCCTTCGCGACGCGACGGGCCAGGTGATCCCGAACCACGAGGTCCGCTACTGGATCGGACAGAAGGGCCTGGAGCTTCCCAAGGCCACGGACAAGAAGGCAGAGGAGGAGTGGCTCAAGATCTCGACGCTCGCCACGAGCGATGGCGCGGGCGAGGTGCATGGCATCACCAACGCTCCCACTCTCGTGAAGGCGGCCGGCACATCGATCAACCTGGTGATGCGCACGTTCGTCGAAGGGCACGCGCTGTCCGCGCGCACCTCCGTGTCCGTGGGTGCGCCCACCTCGGACGCGACGCTCACTCCGGAGGCGAGCGCGATCGTTCCCGGCCTCGCGCAGTCCGTCTACTTGCACGTGCTCTCTGGTCACGGCGAAGGCGTCGTCGGCGAGTTCCTGGTGACCGGCGACGGGCTCTCCCAGAAGGTCACGACCGACGCCACCGGCAGCGCAGAGATCCACTGGAATGCGCCGCTTGGCGTGGGCGCGTTCCGCGGTGTGGGTCCATGCGCGAGCGGCATCGCGGCGGCCGTGATGATTCGCCCCACGCACGAGATCCCCGCGCTCGCGCAGCGCAAGGAGCCCTTTCAGGTGTGCGTCCCCGTCGATCGCGATGCCGAGGCGATCGTGCGCGCTACACCACCGCTCGCGCATCCGGGCGAGACCGTGAAGGTGACCGTGGACCGTGCGCGCGGTACCGCTGCGTCGAAGGCCGCGCTCAGCGTGCTTGCAAGCGCACGGGAGGCATCGCAGACCGTGAGCGCGTGGGTCCCGACGGGCAAGGACTCCACCACGCTGACGCTGCCGGCCGACGCGGCGATGGGCTCGTGGACGCTGTCGTCGGTCACTCCGGAGGCGGCGCGGGCTTCGCACACGATCGGCGCGCATGTCTTCGTCGCGCCGAGGATCCTGCCCATGCTCACGGTGAAGCGCACCGGCGGACGCGCCGCGCCCATGGGCAAGGTGGAGATCGAAGCGGAGATGACCGACGGTCATGGCAAGCCGCTCGTGGGCACCGTGGCCGCGGTTGTCACGGACGCATTCGGTGGCGGACATGTGGTGATCGACTCGCTGGATACGCGCCTCCGCCTGTGTCGGTCGCTGGGCGCGAGGGACCAGTGCGACGCGCTGCTCGAGGGAGACGCGAAGGTGGATCCACGCAGGCGCGATCTGTTCGCGTCGCTACCGGCTTCGTTCCAGGGGCCGCTGAACGATCCGGGCTCGCACGCATCCAAGGATCTCGACAAGGCCTTCGGTGAGGTGCTGCGCTCACTCGAAGGCGCCGTGTTCGAGTCCACGCAGAGCCCCGAGAAGCTCATGGACGTCCGCCGACGCGAGAACGGCCGCTGGGTGTGGAACCCGGAGCTCTTCACGCTCGTGACGGACGCGATCACCGACCCGCCGCGCACGCCGGGCGGTGAGCCGCTCGCGCTCGCGGACCTCGTCGCGGTCGATCCGCAGGTCACGTTCGACAACGTGGCCAGGCGCATCACGCGCCTGAAGCTGTTTCGCGTCCTCGCGGCCGTACGCAACTATCGCAGGGAAAAACAGCTCGATCCGGACGAGCCGGTGTGGAAGGATCCGAACGCGCTGCTCCGTCGCGTCTTCCGTGAGCACGGCCTGGAAGCATCCCTGTTGCTTGACCCGTGGGGTGGCACCATCCAGTTCTCGAAGACGAATGCGGCGCCTGTCCCGTTCCTCTCCGTGGTGCGTGGCTACGACCTGCGCGCGCCCGGCCCCGATGGGCTCATCGGCACCGCCGACGACGTCCGCGATCCGTTCGAGCGCGTGGTCCGCTCCGGCACGCCATACGCCGCAGCCGTCCAGGAGGACCGCATCGTGGACGCGAAGTGGGACATGGAGGTCTCGGACAACACCGTCACAGGATGGCAGTCTCTGTTCGACGAGCTGACGGGCACCACGCTCGGCGCCGGTGCACTCGGTCTCTCCGGCTATGGCGAAGGCGGCGGCGGCTCGGGCAGCGGAATCGGTCTTGGCAAGGTCGGAACGATCGGCCACGGCGCCGGACGCGGCACCAGTGGCATCGCGACTGGCGACGCCTACTTCTCACCCCCGGTGCGCACGGACGCGAACGGAAAGGCACACATCGTCATTCCGCTCGGCGCCGTGGAGACCACATGGCGGGTGGCCTTCGTCGGCGTTCCGGATCACGCCGCCACCGCGTCGACGACCATCGACATTCCAGCGGAGGTGCCGCTGTCCTCGCAGGTGGAGGCAGGCGCCACGTGGGTGCGCGGCGACACCGCCGACGTGCGGATCCGCATACGCAACCGCACCAAGGATCCCGTGAACGCAACGGTGGAGATCACGCGCGGTGGTGTGCTCGCCGACAAGAGCCCGACGGAGACCAAGGTCGTCACGGTCGCGCCGCACGGCATGACGGAGACGGTGGTGCGGGCACATGCGAACGCGACGGGACACGCCGAGCTCACGGTGAAGACAAGCGCGGCCGGCCTTGCGGAGGACGTGCTCACGCACGGATGGGATGTGATTCCGCCGGGCGAGAAGCGCGTGTTTTCGCAGGTCGCCTGGGTGGATGGCGAGCGCGCGCTCGGGCTCGAGCTCGACACGGGCTACGAGCTGCGCGACGCCCCGGACCTCGTGCTCTCGCGCGGATATACGGAGGCGGTGGCGTGGGCGCTGGACTCCCTCGAGCCGGAGCGGCAGTCGTCGCTCCCGGCGCTGCTCGACGCCCTGGAGACCGCGCAACGCGTGCGTGCATGGGCGCTCACGCGGAAGGGCGCACGGGAGCACGCGCTCGCCGACATCGCAGCCTCGTTCGAGAAGCGCGCCGAGGGCCGCTATCGCATGATGTCGAAGGGCTCGACGCGGAGCTTCACCGAGTCCGCGCGCTTCGATGCGCTCACACACGTGGTGCACGATCCATCGTCGGAGGCCACGTGTCCGCCCACCTACGTGGCGACGTTCTCGAACGAGGAGAACCTGGACCCGCTGCGCGTGCTGCCGGCGCCCACGAAGGATCCCCTCCCGTGCTGGGGTGTGTTCGTGGCGGAGGCGTCTCGTGGCCTCCTCCACGCAGGCTCCACGCGCCTTGCGACCTTCGTGCTGGCGCTCGCGGAGCACCCGGAGCATGCGGCGCTCTACGCATCCGTGGTCGCGCGGCTGCGCTCGTCGATCGAGCTGCGGGAGGACGGCACGATGAGCGGGCCCTCGGGTCGCGCCGATCGCGCGCTGGTCATCGCCGCGCTGCTCCGCTCCGTGAAGGTGGCGAACCCGCCCGCGACCGCGGATGTGCTCTTCGCACGGCTGTCGCGCATGCGCGATGCAAACGGCGGGTACGGGTCATCGGAGGCGACTCTCGCGGTCACACAAGCGTTGCTCGCGTCGCAGCTCGAAGGCCACGGCGTGACGCGCGTTCACGTCATGGTGCCGCCCAGCGAGGGAGTGCCGGCGTATGCGACCGACGTCATCGTGCCAGAGGATGGCTCGGTGCGCGTACCGCTGTCGGCGCGCGTGCTGGACGTGATCGTGAAGACCGAGGGGCCGGGACTGGTCGCGGATCTGGAGCGTCCCGTGCTGCGGCTGTGGTCAAGGCCGCCGCCGCCGATGTCGAGCCCCGTCAACATGGAGATCGTCTGGCCGGCCGAGGCGCGCGCCGGTCACGTGGACACGCTCCGCGTGATGCTGAGGCATTCGTTGCCGCAAGCTTCGCTCGTGGACGTGCGCATCCCGCTGCCACCGGGTGTCTCGCTCGCGGAGGCGATCGGCAAGGGAAGCGAAGGTGCGATCGTGTCCGAGATCCAGGGCGTGCTTGCGCTGCGCTGGGCAGTGGACCGCAGCGTCTCCGTGATCGACGTGCCCGTGCGGTTCGCGCTGACCGGCGCGTACACGGTTCCGGAGGCCACGGCGCGCATCGCGAAGGAGTCGATGGCACCGACCACCGCCCCCGCGCGCGTGCTCTCCGTCCGTTGATGCGTGTAGTATGAGGCGATGCAAGCGGAGTGGGAGAAGTCCGTCACCCAGAAGCGACTCGTCGCACGTGATGGCACCGGCATCGCTTACGAGACCCTGGGCGAGGGCGACCGCACGATCGTCCTTGCGAACGGCCTGGGCGGGCGGCTCTATGCGTGGACACCCGCGCTCGAAGCGTTGCGCCACGACTACCGGTTGATCACGTGGGACTACCGCGGGCTCTTCTCCTCCGACTCGCCGCGCTCGATGCGTCGCCTGGGTGTGACGGATCACGCGGAGGACATCGTCACCATCCTGGAGGCGGAGGGCGTCACGCGCGCGGTGTTCATCGGCTGGAGCATGGGCGTGCAGGTGTCGCTCGACGTCGCGGCTTCGTTCCCCGAGCGCGTCGCGGGGATGGTGCTCATCAACGGCACGTACGGGCACACGCTCTCGACCGGCTTTCAGCCATTCGTGAGCATTCCGTTCCTCCCGAAGCGGCTGCACGCTCTGCTGGAGTTCCTGCAGGACCACAAGGGGCTCGCGACGCAGCTCGCGCGCGTCTCGCGCTACTCCGAGTGGCCGCTGTACCTCGGCATGCGTGTGCTTGCCGGCAAGCAGGCAAAGGAGGTGTCGCCGCTGCTCACGCGCTACCTGGACGACGTGCTCGGCCCGAGCTTTCCGAACTACCTCCGTCTGTTCCAGGAGCTCGACGCGCATTCGCTCTATCATGTGCTCCCGCAGATCGAGGCGCCGACGCTCATCTACAGCGGCAAGCTCGACATGCTGACGCCCGCATTCCAGAGCAAGGAGATGGCGAGGCGAATGCCGAACGCGGAGCACGTGCCGCTGCTGCGATCGAGCCACTTTTCGCTGCTGGAGAGGCCGGAGATCGTGGTGCCGGGGATCCGGAGATTCCTGGCGACCAGGGCGAGGTACTGAGTGACGACTTCGACCTCGACCGCGACCTCGACATGAGAATCATCTGGCGTTTGCTGCTGGGTGGACTTCTTGCGTGCAACACGAAGGAGCCAAAGGCACCGAGGGAACAGGCTGCGCCTGTGGCGTCCATCGCTCGTGTGCAGCCTGGGGCTTCGCTCGATGCCGGTGCGACCGTGGGCGCTGCTCGAGATGCTGGTGTCGTGGCCGCGAACTCCGAGCCGCCCTCGATGGAGGGCAAGGCTACCCAGCTCTTCTTGCAGCTCACTCCGCGCTCGATGGCGATGGACGGACCCGAGGCGAAGACCTCGATTCGCCTCACGTCCAAGGCCACCAACGCGACGCTGTTCGAGAAGTCTCTCGAGGGCGAGTGTCGCTTGCTCTCGTTCTCCCAGGCGACAACGGCGTACGTGATCGGTGTGACCTCGACGATGGGAACGTGGCGCGGAGTCGTTGCGGTCTTGTACCTGGACGAGCGCGCGGCCTCTGGAGCACACCTTCGCGATGCGAAGGGGCCGGGAGAGAAGTTCTTCGCGCTCTCCGCGGTCGCGAGCGTTGATGGCGACATGATCGCGTTCGTGTCGCAGACCCGGTCTCCTGCGACCACGGGGGGCTTTCGTCTTCAGCTGCTCGACGTGGCGCGAGATCGCCTGCGTGATCTTGGCGCGCCGCCCGCGCCGCCGCCGCTCGATCCCGAGCTCCAGTCGGAGTGCAAGGCCGGACGCGCGCGCGGCTGGGCCGACCCCAACGTGGGCGGAATGTACGAGGACATGGACGCCAACATCATCACCTTCGCGGACGGCAAGCTGCGCGCGAGCTACGGCGCCGACACGTGCAAGGCCCGCGCGAAGAAGCGTACGGTGAAGGAGTGGAGCCTCACGCCATGACAAAACGCTTCGCAGCAAGGACGACGCTCGGCCTTGCGTGTGTTCTCGCGGCTTGTGGAGGCGACGCGAAGCCTCCTTCTGTCGCGCCTGCGCCCATCGCATCCGCTGTACCCGCGCCGAGCGAGAGCGCGAGGACAGAGCTGCCCCGCACGGATGGCGGCGTGCAAGCGGCCGCGCCGATCCCCGACGACATCGCGACCGCCAGGCTTCTACGTGAGCTCGTCGAAGTGGATCCCGCGGGTGGGCGTGATCGCGTGAAGCACGAGACCAAGCTCGTGATGGATCAGCTCGTGGCGCTGGCCGATCCGCGCGCGGCGGACGCGCTCGCGTCTTACATGGATCGCAATCCTCCTCCGCACTGGAAGACAGAGGCCGCGCTCCTGCTCGGTGCGCTGGGCGATCTGCGCGCTGGTCCCGTCCTCGCGTGGCGCATGGGACAGGATCCGCTCTCGCTCTACGAAGAGAAGCAGGATCCGGAGCTGCGCCGGGACGATAGCGAGCGCATCCGCGCCGCTCGCTCGCTGGCCGATCTCGCGGCGATGTATCCGGACGCCCACGCCGACCTCCGCAGAACGGCAGAGGCGCCCGTGCTGGCGTGGCTCACGGACAGGCCCCAGCCACACGCGAATGGGCTGCGATTTCTGGCCACCGCGGAGTCGACCAAGATCTTGCCGAAGCTCCGCGCATGGGCAGAGCCGAAGGAGCCGCTGCCGGCGAAGGGCGGCTCGTCGTTCTCGCCCGCGTTCGCCACGTCGCAGGTCGCGCTCCGCTACCTGGGACGCACGAGGGACAAGGATGCGTTCGCGGTGCTCGCGCGGCAGCTCAATCGACGCCCCGCGCAGCTGGACGCCACCATGGAGGCGGCCATGAACGGCGGCAGCGCCGTGCTCGTCATGTCCCTCCGCGCGCTCGCAACGGGCGCGGCGCAGGGGCTCGCGGAGCTCGGGGATCCGCGCGCGACTCCGCTGCTCGTGAAGTTCATCGAGGACCCGAAGGAGAACGAGCAGTCGCGGCTGGAAGCCTGCGGCGCCCTCGCATGGGTCGCGACGGACGCAGACCAGGTGGCTGCGGCGCGCAAGGTCCTCGTGCTCGCGGCGGGCAGCGACAAGCAGCGCCTCGTGGCGCAGTGCTACCTGGACGGGCTCGCACGGACCAGCAGCGGCGACGCCGCGCGTGTGCTGGTGGCACTACTGGCGCGTTGGACGGAGGCCTCCACCCGCACCGCGGCAGCGCGCGCGATCGGCTTCATGGGCGCTCCGGCCGACGTCGCGCCCGCGATCGTCGCCATGCTCGCGGACCCGGCACTGCACGACGACGCTGCGCTGACGCTGCTGCTCGGAGGCACACCAGAACAGGCTCGCGCCGCGATCGCCAGCTACGCCGGCGACACCTCGAATCTCCAGGTTCAGTATGCTCGGTCGTTCGGGTTCTTCTCCGACGCGGCCTACGACCGCGGCCAGATCGCGCGCTGGGCGGAGAACAGCGACGCGTGCCGGGACGCACGCTGGCCGGTGCTCATGATGTCCCGCGCGCTCCACGGGATCGACTACGACAACGGCCCGCACTCCCTGACGCGCTCGACGCTGCGTCATCGGCTCGCTGAGGACGCAAGGTCGGGCACGCCACCGAAGAAGCGCCAGGCCGCGCTGCTCCTGAGGCTCGCGGACGAGCCGGGCGCCCTCGCCTCGCTGGGTTTGCCCCGCGACGCTCTCTTGATCAAGAGTGACTAGCTCGACTCGCGAACGCACGCGACTTCACATCCGGTGGCAGGTGCTGTTGCCGGTCTCCACGCACATGACGTTTGCACCTGTCACGTAGCAGTCGGCATCGTCAGCGCAGTTCACCGTGCACGAGCCGCTCGGACACGTCACGTAACAGTCCGACTGGCCTTTGCACGTGATGAGCGAGCCGCTGCCGCCTACGAACGTGCACGCGTCGCTCCCCATGCATGCGCACGAGACAGGACAGTTCACCCCCGCGTCCGACTTGCCTCCTGATGAGCCGTCGCTGGGCGAAGCATCCGACGCTGACATCGCGTCACCTCCAGCGGCGGCTCCGTCGGTCAAAACGGCCCCATCCGCGGCTGACGCGGCGCCGTCGTACGGGCTCCCGCCGTCCTGCGGGGCGATACCACCGGTCAGGTCCGAGAAGCCAACCACCAGGCTGCAGCCGGGGAGCAGCGTGAAGAGAGCGACTCGCGCGACCCGTGACCACATCTCGACAGAATATCACGAGCCTAAAAACGAGTTTCCATCTCGGCCGATTGCAGATAGGGTTCTTTTCGCGTGATCCTTTTTTCCCCGCACTTCGCACTGATCTCATAGATGGCTCGCTCCTCTCGACCGCCCCGTTTCGCCTCCGGCTTGCGCACCGCGGCTCGCGCCAAGCGCGCCAGCGTCCGCCCCGGGCCGGGCGCTGTGCGCCGCGTACTCCTCGTGACCGACGACAAGGAGTCGCGCTCGTTCCTCGCCCAGCTGCTCCGCACTGGCGGCTACGAGGTCTCCATCACGACCACGAGCAGCGACGCCTTCCAGCGTGTCATGGAGGGCAACGAGGGCGCGGAAGCCCCGGTCGATCTCGTGCTCACGGATCTACGCGACTCACGCAGCGGTCTCGAGCTCGCGTCCGCCCTGCGCGCTGCGGCCTCTCGCGTGGCGCTCCTGCTCTCGAGCCGCGGCCTCTCCCGGGATCAGCGCGAGCTCGCGGCGTTCTACGGCGTCGAAGTGCTCGAGGCGCCCTTCACGCCCGACCTCGTCTGCAACGCCGTGGAACGCGCGCTGTCTGCGGCCGCCTGAGCGGCCCTCAGGGACTCGCGGCGCACGCCCCGTTGGCTTCCGGATTCGTGTCGCTCTTGGTGTTGCCCTTGCACGCCATCTTCGTTGCAGCGCCAGCGCAGTCTGCGTCCGTCTTGCAGACGGTGGTGCAGAGCTGCGCCTCGCATCGCGCGGCGGCACAGTCGTTGTTCGAGTCGCACTTCTCGCCGAGCTTCTTCGACCCGCGCCCGAGTGGACACGCCGTCAGCGAAGCCACGACGAGAAGCAGGAGGAAACCGTGACCGAACGCTCGCTTCATCTCAGCTCTTCTTCGCCGCCTGATGGAGGGCAAAGGCGGCTCCGCCCGGCCGCGGCGCTGTCGCTCGTCACGAGCTCGTTCCAGCAGACCTCGCCCTCCTTCGACGTGTCGTGGAGCGCCATCGCGGCGGTCGGCTTGAAGATCGACATGGTCGCGCCCTGCG
>JANXLV010000126.1 GCA_025355005.1 Myxococcales bacterium
CATCGCGGAGCTCCTGAACGTTGCGAGATGCAACGTCGTCGTGCGCCTGCGCGTCTCATCGGTCGGACCGCGAAACCATTTCGGGGACAGTGAGGTCCGCGGAATCATCCTCCAGCGGTGAGCAGGCGGGTGGCTATCCGAATGGCCCCTCGCCGGAGAAGAAGAATGCATCCACCGATCACTACCCCCCTCGCTCGCGGTTTCCGTGAATGTGCAGCTGTTCGTTCACCCGGCGCAGGTTCCATCGCCGACCACGGTGCGCGACGTGCCCGTCGCAGTCAGGCTCCCCGTCATGCCGTTGGACGCGAGCGTGAAAGAGGACGCCGTGTATGTGAGCGTCGTGCCGTCGACCTGGTCAGTGGGCGTGCACTGCTGGTTCGCGGGGGATTCGGACGCTCGTCGCTGTTCACGGTCGCCGTGAACGGGCAACCGCTTGAGCTCACCGCCTGCACTCCTCCGCTCCCCCTTGTCGTGACCGTGAGCACGTCGGTGACGCTGCTGGTCGTCGCCCGGCGCTCAGCGCGGAAGGGCTCCGCGCGGCATGTCTCGCCGCTGCTCCACAATCTCCACGACCCACATTTCGCAGGGCACGAAGCACATCGCGCCCGGGCCACCGTATGGGGAGTCGCAGACCAGGTAGCCGCCGGGGACCCTTGCTCTGCGCATCGTCGTGTCGGGTGATCCGTTCACGGGGATCGATTTCACGGTCTCCCACTTCAATGGCTCGTGTTCGTTGCTCATGCTTGCCTCCGGCACCGGTGAACGCCCAACTGGGCACGGCGTATTCCGTCGCGGGGTGTACTTCGCCCACCTGGACCTGGAATGGCTATCCCATGTTTGGCGTTCCACCCACCCATGGCGGCCCGGCGTGGGAGCGGCAAGGGCGGCGGAGGACGAGGCAGCGGTGAAGCGGTGGCGGCTCCGCAGGGAAGAGTGACAGCCGAAGCGGCGCATGTGGCTCCGGCGGTGGGAGTCAGGGTGGACGCGGCGGCGGTGAGGTGGCAACTGGCCAAGCAACACCGCTAACGCGTCGGGCGGCGGACGAGGGAACGTCCAGCCTTCGTCGTAGCGCGAGGCTACTGTGGCGCGTCGTTCGATTCGACCGGGACTCGGAACCGATCCATGATCACCACATGCCCGCCACTGTCGTCTGCTTCCGGTACACCGAGCCGCTTACATGCGCGTGGTGCGACCTGAGCCAGTCCGTGATCGACGCGGCGCTCGCTTACGAGGACGCCTCCGAAGAGCTCGCGCTCAAGCTCGCGGGGGGACCTTGGTGCAAGGCGCTTCACTTCGATCGCTGGCGGAGCGCGCGCAGCGAGCAAGTGAATGGGCGCGAGTACTTGATGCGGATGCTGGCGCTCTCGCTGTAGGTGGCGGTGCAGACGGTGCGCAGTGAAACGAGCGTATCTGGCACGTCCGGAGCCGTTGCGTGCCGCCTTCGAGTTCTGGAGGAGGTTCACTTCGCGTTCGCGATCACCCCGATGCCAGTCACAAACGCGAGGCTCTCCTCGTCGAAGGCCGCGATGAGATAGATGCGTGGTCCATGAGGCCAGCCGCTACCCTTCACGCATGAAGGCTGCCCAGCGTGCCGGCGTCGTTGCCTCCATGGCCATTTTGGCGCCCTTCGCCGCCGTGGCGTTTGGCGCATGTTGCGCCTTCGGGGGCTCCGACAGCCCCGGCGCCAACAAGACCGACGCGAGCGCGGGCGGCGCGCCGACCATCGGCAATCTGAACTACGTGAGCAGTGCTCAATCGTCGGACGTCACTGCGTCTGTTCCACACAGTAGAGGAACTCCCTCGAAGCGCAGGTTAGCTGGGCGAAGGCGGTCCACGCCCCGGCTCCTTGAGAGCAATCGCCGTAGGTACCGACGCCGCTTACGCCGTTTGTCCAGCTCGTGCACGTGGTGCCCGGCTGCAGGGTGCCGTTCGGCGCCGTGCCTGTCCACACGCCCTCCCCGAGGGCGCACTTGGTCTGCTTGGCGCCGTTTTCATCGTACACAATCGGGTTTTTTGGTCCGGTGGTGGGCAATAGGTCAAGGCTGCCAATGGGGAGCCCATCGCCAGTGCGGTTGTAGGAACCAAAGGCCTTCTTGCTCACGCGATCGTACGCCGACGAGCCACCGTCGTCTTCGCTGAGCCACGCAACCCAGCCGGCTCTGTTCTTGGTGTTTGCGCCTGCCGCAGCCGCGGATACGCACAGGCCATCAGCATCGCTCGCGCTGCGGAAGCCGCTGCTGCCCGGCTGGAAGTCCGCGCTTGTCACGAAGATGATTCCCGGCCCCGCGTCGCCTGTCTTCGTGGCGTCGACCGCAGCGTCCCCCGCCGAGCCGTCCCCCGCCGAGCCTGCATCCACGCCCTCTGCATCCGGGCCGGCCGAGCCATCGTCGCCGCTCGGCACGCCGCCGTCCGAGCCTCCCGAAGTCTGGTCGCTTCCCCCGAACGCGCTGCAGCGAAGGACCGAGAGCCCGATGGCGACTGCTGCGAGCTTGCGCTGGAACATCGTTCACGGAGAGTAGCGCGGCATTGGAGAAACCATCAAGGTTGCGTTCAGTACGCGAGCGAGGGCATGCGTGCGACGTCATCGCCGCGGTTGTGCCGGTAGGCAGCCGCGGAACTCGTGCATCTCGCGATCCAGCGGCCGTCGCTTTCATGGGCGACTTCGATCTTGAGTGTCACGTTCGCGCTCCCCTCTTTGGTCGAGGTCGTTCTCGCGACCGTCCACGACGTCGTGCACGGTGAACCGGAGCGACGGCAGGTCCAGGATCCCGAACGTGCCGCCGCCCGGACCCCGCGCAGGTGCGAACTTGCCGCTCTCCCGATCGAACAGCATCGTGCCATCCATCGGCTGCGCCGGGCTCCGCAGGACGGCACCAGGGTTGCACACGAGCCGCGTGCCCACCCGAAGCGCGAATGGAACGTGCGTGTGCCCGACCGCGAGAACGTCGCACTCGGCGCGATCCAGCATCTCAGCGAGCTCCGCCGAGGACGCGTCGGGGTAGATGCCATCCATGTCACTCCCCGGCCGCGCGTGCCAGAACGCGACGCGCACGCCATCGATGGTGCGCGACCAGCTCTCGGGGAGCGCGCTCAGAAAATGAATCGCCGCGGGTGTCAGATCCCAGCCGCTGTCGTCGCGTCCGTCACGCATAGCCCATCGATCGTGGTTGCCGCGAATCGTCGGAATGCGTCGATCACGCACCAGCGCGAGGGTCTCCATCGGGAAGAGACCCCAATCAAGAAGGTCGCCGGCGCACCCGATCTCGTCGCAACCGAGGCGCTCGATCTTCGCGAGCGCGTCGGCAAGCGCGCGCACGCCGGCGTGCACGTCGGAGATGATGGCGACCTGCGTCATCGCCCGATTCGTTTCGGAACCTTCATTCGCCGTCCATCGCTCTTGCACCCGTGTGCCGCGGCTTCGTCGAAGCGGAAGGCGCCGCTCGCTGCGACGCGCTAGGTTGCGGCGGCGGCGCAGTGGTCCTGTACGGATTGTCGGGCAGCGCCGACGCCGTTCCGACGATCGGCAAGCTGGAGCCAGTGGGGATGACCACGGCCGAAGGAAGGGCGGGCTGGGGCGGGCTCGCTGGCACCAAGCTCGTCGGCACGGTGGCGACATTCATCGGTGGCGGCGTGATCGCCGCAGCGGGCGTCGTGCTTGGAACTGGGGACGCAGACTCCACGGGCCTCGCGTCATCGCGTCTGCCGGCGCTCGCGACGACCACCGCGGCGATCCCCAGCAACGCGAGGACGGCGCCGCATGCGGCCGCTACGACCACCGCCCATGACGGCGGGCGGCGTGGGCCGGCGCGCCGAAGAGCGGCCAGCAACCTGGTTTGAAACCCGACCGGCTTACGCCAGACCTGCAGCCCGACTGCCGCGCCGGGCGCGATCCTGGTCATGTCCTCGTCCTGGGTGAGCCCGGGTGCCACAAGCTTCGGCGACGTGGTGATCGGCTTGCCGAACCGATCGACGTACGCGTGCCGAAGGGCCTCCTGCATTCGTCGAGCATCGAGCCACCGATTCTCTCGTTCAAATGCAAGCGCACGGTCGACGACTCTCGCCACCGCAGGGCTCACGTTCGGTGCGATCGAGGCGACCGGCGGCGCATGCCTCGTCATCGCGGCGAGCAGCACCTCGTTCGACGTGCGCCCGTTGTGAATGAGTTGCCCGGTGAGCAGGGTGAACATCGTCGCCCCCACCGCCCAGAGATCGCTGCGCCCGTCGACTTGGTCCCACAGAGCA
>JANXLV010000158.1 GCA_025355005.1 Myxococcales bacterium
CGCATGAAGGACGCCGTACCGGAGCTCATCGTCATGGCCGACGTGTGCGTCGACGAGTACACCGACCACGGCCACTGCGGCGTGCTCCGCAAGACCAGGACGGGCGCCATGGAGGTCGACAACGACGCCACGCTCGCGATCCTCGCCGAGATGAGCGTGGTGTTCGCAAAGGCCGGCGCAGACATCGTCGCGCCGAGCGACATGATGGATGGACGCGTCGGCAAGATCCGTGAGGCGCTCGACAAGGACGGCTTCGACTCGACCGCGATCCTCTCGTACGCCGTGAAGTACGCGAGCTCCTTCTACGGACCGTTTCGTGAGGCCGCCGACTGCGCGCCGAAGTTCGGCGACCGCGCCGGCTATCAGATGGATCCGGGCAACGCGCGCGAGGCGCTCCGCGAGGCCTCGCTCGACGAGATCGAGGGCGCGGACATGCTGATGGTGAAGCCTGCCCTTCCCTACCTGGACGTCCTGCGCGCCGTGCGCGAGCACTCGACGCTTCCGCTGGGCGCGTACAACGTGTCTGGCGAATACTCGATGATCCACGCGGCCGCGGAGCGGGGCATGATCGACTTCGACCGCGCCATGATGGAGGTGCTCACGTCCATCCGTCGTGCAGGCGCGGACTTCATCCTGACGTACCACGCGCCGCGCGCCGCGGAGCTTTTGGGCCGCTGACCCGCATGTCCGCGAAGAAAAAGCTCCTCGTCTCGAGCGTCGCGATCATCGCGTCGCTCTCCGTGACCTCGCTGCTCATGCCCGGATGCTTCGGACGCGAGTGCGATGGCGACGAGCAGTCGTGGGGCCCGCCGCGAGACGTGTACGACTCGGACGTCGACGCAGCCGCGGATGCAGCGTTCGAACCTCGCATGGTGCAGGGACACCTGGTGGACGAGAACACCTGGGAGAGCACCGCCCTCGACGACAACTGGCTCGCCTACCTCCACGAGCGCACGTGGCACGTGTACTACCCGCAGCTCGGCGGCCGACAGCCCGATCAGATCACGGCATACATCAGCGCGAACGAGAACCCGGCCAAGACGAACGACTCGCTCACGGCGGGCGGCGGCAACGTGGCCAAGTTCTTCCGCGTCCGGCCCGATGTGGCGACCGTACGGAACGACACCTGCGCAGACTTCTTCGTGCGCCTCGTGGTCCACGTGCCACCGTACGTGGACGCAGGCACGAATGGGGGCGATTCTGGTTCCGTGCAAGATGCATCCAATTCCGTGCAGGATGCATCCAAAGACTGACCCACACGCGCGACGCTACTCCCGCATGAAGTGACACGAGTATCCGCCTGGGTGGTTCACCAGGTAGTCCTGGTGGTAGTCCTCTGCCTTCCACCACTTCGTGAACGGCTCGATGGTGGTCTGGATCTTCCCGTCCCAGCGCTTGGAGTCCTCCACCTTCTTCGTTACCTCCTCGGCGACCTTCTTCTGCGCGTCGTCCACGACGAAGATCGCGGAGCGGTACTGCGTGCCGGTGTCGTTGCCCTGGCGGTTCTTCGTGGTGGGGTCATGCATGCGGTAAAACCAGCGATCGAGCAGCTCCGCGAACGTGAGCTTCGACGGATCGAAGACGATCTTCACGGCCTCCGCGTGGCCGGACCTGGACTCATGCGTGTCCTCGTAGCGCGGGTTCTCGAGGTGGCCGCCGGTGTAGCCGACCTCCGTCGCCGTGACGCCGGGGATCTTCCGCAGGAGATCCTCCATGCCCCAGAAACACCCGCCGGCCAGGTACGCGGTCTCGGTCACGTTGCTCGACATGGAACCTCCAGCACCAATACGTGGCGCCAGAACTTAGGTTTCGCCGTCGCTCCACGCAACCGCAATTCGACCTTCGCGAGAGTGTCTCAGTGCGACCGTGGCGCGCTGTCGTGCGTGGGGACCGTCGAAGCGACGGGCGTGGAGCCGACGTTGTCGCAGCAGCGGAAGCCTTGCTGGTAGAACGCATGGCCCTCGTCATGCGCCTTCGTCGCGGGACGACAACGCGTGCGCACGGGTCCCCAGTACCCCCCCTTGAGCACGCTCGGACGCTCACCCGGGATGCTGGAGCGCGTCCACTCATCCACGTTGCCCGTCAGGTCGTACACGCCGAACGCGCTCTTGCAGCGCGGCTTGGTGCCAGACGCCTCGCCCTGCCAGAGGCGCGCTAGCTCCATCATTGCGCCCACCGACGTGCGCCTGAAGAGCACCACCTCGTCGGGCTTCTTCCACGGACGATCGATCACGCACGCCTCCTCCGGGCGCTCGTAGCCGGTGGGGTATGGCGAGGCCTCTTCGCCCTCGCACGCGAACGTCCACTCGTCCTCCGTGCAGAGGCGCTTGCCATCCGCCTTGCAGCGCGCGTCGCTCTCGTACCAGGTGATGTCGATCACCGGGTACTCGCCGACGCGGTTCGGGTACTCGAACCGATCGATGCAGAAGTGTTTGTGCTTGCGCGGCAGGTTGTGCGAGAGCGCGAGCCACCGGTCGCGCGAGAAGTTGCCGCAGCGCTCTGGGAACGTGGTCGAGATCCAGTGCTCGCAGGCCAGGTTCTGCGTGTACTCGGCCATCGGCGAGTCGAGCATCTCACCCGCGACTTCGACCATGCCCGGAGCGCACGTACCGCGCGTTCCTTCGCGCGTGTCCGTCTCCGTCACCGCTTCGAGCGGCACTTCGGCGATCTGCCAGTTGTGAGCGAACACCTGTCGCCACTCACGCGCGAGAGGCGGCGAGATCATCACAGGTGTCATCTGCGAAGCCTGCGGTGCGTCGCTCACCACGCTCGCGCTGCTGCGAGGCTCCGCCCTGCGGAGGGAGACCTCTGGCTCCTGCGCGGAGGCGAATTGCGTGTCGGCGGCGAGGAGAGCGGTCGCGATGCCGACGGTCGCGAGCGAGCTTCTAAGAACGAACCCTGCGAGCCGTATTGGGCCCGAAGAGGAACCAACTACTTTCCTCATGACTACTTACTTTTAAGCGTGGTCCGTAAACCTGATTTGTAAAGGTTCCCCGCAGACAAAATCAGACGCGCAACCGCGTACGCAGATCGCCGCTCCGCGTCATCATTAACCGATCGGTGCGAGTCAACGAGGGCGCAGCAGCTTTAACGGAAGCAGGCGGCCATGCAGGTTCTGTGAGTCTTGTCGCAGCGATCGCACGCGGCCTTGGCGGCGTTGGCGGCTGGCGACGCGGGGCCCTTGGCGCCGACGCAGCTCTTCTCGCACGCGTGCCAGTCGTCCGTGCAACGGTTCGCGCAGGAGGCGCCGGGCGCCTCGCGCACCGCGCTGAGTGGGGCGCTCGAGGTGATCGGCACCGCGCCCGCGTCCTGCTGCTGGTAGTGGGCAGCGGCCATCGAAGTGGAGACAGTGGTCGCGACCCTCGGCGTTGTCGGTTGCTGGAGGAGCTGCGGCGGCGGCACGTAGGCGTTCGTCGGCGCGGGCGCGTTCGGCACCACGGCGACCTGCCCCGGCGCCGCTTCCATCATGGCCTCATCGGTGGGCAGCGCTTGCGAACGCGCCAGCAACTGCTCGCGGCGTGAGGCATACGTGAGCCGATCGCGCGCCTGTCCGAACGAGTAGTTGTCGCGGTAGTCGCGCCAGCACTTGGACTTGTCGTCCATCGACGCCGCAGCGCCCTCGTCGATCGCGTAGCAGTGCTCGAAGCGCGCGTCCCCCTCGTGAATGGCTTGATAGCTCGGCCCGCAGCCGAAGGCGGTGACCGCTAGCGCCGCTGGCGCGGAAAGCGCGAGGACCGTGGTGAGGAGGAGCGGACGCGCACTGCGCGGCATTCATCGAAGGATAGCAACAAACCGCACCTTTACCCAGGCCCCTCTTGAGACTACATGCTCGGAGGACATGTTTACCGGCCTGGTCGAAAAGCAGGGGATCGTCGCATCCCGCACGCTCACCGGACGCGACGGCAAGAACGCGGAGCTCGTCGTGCGTGCCAGGTTCGAGGCGAGCGAGCGCGTGACGCTTGGCGAATCCATCGCCGTGGACGGCTGCTGCCTCACGGTGCGCACCTTCACGTCCGACACCCTCACCTTCGACGTGTCGAGCGAGTCGCTCGAACGCACCACCCTCGGCGACGTCTCCGTCGGCGGCTCGGTGAACCTGGAGCGCGCGCTCGCGGCCGGCGAGCGGTTCGGCGGGCACGTGGTGTCCGGCCACGTCGACGGCACCGGCACGTGCGCCAGCATCGACGCCGCGGACGCGTACACGCGCGCCACGTTCTCCTTCCCCAAAGCGCTCGCGCGCTTCATCGCGGAGAAGGGCTCGATCACCATCAACGGCGTGAGCCTCACCGTGAACCATGTCGGTGAGCCCGCAGGCAACACGTCCGACGAGACCTTCGACGTGATGCTCATCCCGCACACGCAGGAGGTCACCACGCTCGGCACGCTGCGCGCTGGGTCGCGCGTCAACCTCGAGGTGGACCTCTTCGCGCGCTACGTGGCGCGCATGCTCGATGTGGACGCACGCACGAACAACGACGACGCGTGGGCCGCCCGCCTGGCGCGCTTCGCAGAGAAACGATAGCCATGCCGAAGATCGACATCGAGCCCGCCTTGCTTTCACGCGTGAACGCCGCCATCGCCGACATTCGCGCGGGCAAGATGGTGATCCTCGTGGACGACGAGGACCGCGAGAACGAGGGCGACCTCACCATGGCCGCGCAGTTCTGCACGCCCGACGCCGTGAACTTCATGGCCACGCACGGACGCGGCCTCATCTGCCTCACGCTCACCGAAGGTCAGATCGACACGCTGCGCCTGCCCATGATGCACTCCCCCGGGCGAAGCGGCCCGTCGCTGGGCACCGCGTTCACGGTCAGCGTGGAGGCAAAGCACGGCGTGAGCACCGGCATCAGCGCGAAGGATCGCGCACACACCATGCGCGTCGCCTCCGCTCCGGACTGTCGCCCAGAAGATCTGGTCACGCCCGGTCACGTGTTCCCGCTGCGCGCGCGCAACGGCGGCGTGCTCGTGCGCACGGGCCAGACCGAGGGCTCGCTGGATCTCGCGCGCCTCGCAGGGCTCAACCCTGCCGGGGTCATCTGCGAGATCATGAACGACGATGGCACCATGGCGCGCATGCCGGACCTGGAGGCGTTCGGAAAGAAGCATGGTCTGCGCATCCTCTCCATCGCGGATCTGATCCAGTACCGCCTGCAGACGGAGAGCCTGGTCACGAAGAAGAACGAGTGCCAGATCACGCTCGACGCGACCGGCACCGAGTGGCGCGCGATCGCCTACGAGACCTCGATCGACGGACGCGAGTTCCTCGCCCTGGTGAAGGGCAAGGTCGAGAACGCCGACACCCCGGTCCTCTGCCGCGTGCACACCGGCTCGATCCTCGCGGACGTGTTCGCGAGCACCCCGCGCGATGGCGGCAAGCACCTGCGCGAAGCGGTGAGCCGCATCGAGGCCGAGGGGCGTGGCGTCGTCGTCTACATTCCCACGCGCGGGACACCCTCCGCCGAGATCGCCGGCCATCGCAAGACGCCGGATTCCACGCCCCCGGCGATGGCGGACAGCCCGCTTCGCGAGTTCGGCCTGGGCGCTCAGGTCCTGTCCGATCTGGGGCTCCGGAACATCCGTCTGCTCACGAACAACCCCCGAAAGATCTCTGGGATTCACGCATACGGCCTGACGGTGGTAGAGCGTGTACCCCTGACCCCCTGACCGAGCGGGGTCGACGCCGAGAGCCGGAGAAGAAGACCATGTCAGTGCCGCGCGTGATCGAAGGTAACGTCGTCGTCCCCAAGGGTTCGAAATTCTGCATCGTCGCGAGCCGCTTCAACCACTTCATCGTGGACCGGCTGGTGGAAGGCGCAGTGGACGCGATCGTCCGCCATGGCGGCGATGCAAGCATGATCACGATCGTGCGCGTGCCCGGCGCGTGGGAGATCCCCACGGCGCTCGCCAAGATCGCCGCGAAGAAGAAATCGTCCGCGCTCATCGCGATCGCCGCGGTCATTCGCGGGTCCACGCCGCATTTCGACTACGTCGCCGGTGAGGTCGCGAAGGGCGCCGCGCAGGTGTCGCTCTCGTCCGGTGTGCCCGTCGCGTTCGGCGTGCTGACCACGGACAACATCGAGCAGGCCGTGGAGCGCGCTGGCACGAAGGCCGGCAACAAGGGCTGGGACGCGGCGGTGTCCGCGATCGAGATGGTGTCGCTGGCGCGCGAAATCGACGCGGCGTTCTGATGGGCGCACGTCACAGAGGCCGCGAGGCGGCGCTGCAGATGCTCTTCCAGCTGGAAGCTTCAGCCGCGGAGCCAGAGCAGGTCATCGTGCTCTTCTGGAAGAGCTTCGAGGCTGACCCCGATGGGCGGGAGTACGCGAACGCGGCGCTGCGCGGCTTCGCGGAGCACGCAGCAGAGGTAGACGCACGCATCACGAAGGCGAGCGAGAACTGGCGCCTCGAGCGCATGGCGCGCGTGGACCGCAACGTGTTGCGGCTCGCCACCTGGGAGCTGGTCTACAAGGGCGACGTGCCGCGCGCGGTCATCCTGGATGAGGCCGTGGAGCTGGCGAAGACCTTCGGCACCGACGAATCCAAGTCGTTCGTGAACGGCGTGCTCTCCAAGGTCGCCGACGAAGTGGGCCGGTCCGACAAGGATCGCTGAGCACATGCTGGAGTTCTCGTGCACGCCTCGGAGCCTTCGGGCAGTGGACGAGTCCCAGGGTGAGGTGCTCGCAGTGGGCTTCTACCGCGACATCCGCCCGTTCCGCGGGCTCTTGGGACAGCTCGACGACCGCATGCTGGGGCGCATGTCGCGCCTTGCGGCGAAGGGCTTCATGCAAGGTGACCTGGGGGAGATCACGCTCGTCCCCGGAAGACCGCGCATCCCGTTCGACAAGGTGCTCGCCGTGGGCCTCGGACCGATGACGGCGTTCGACGACGCGGCGTTCTCGAGCGCCCTCGCTGCGATCTCACGCTCGCTGACCGGGCTCCGCGCGCGGCGCTGCGTGATCGAGCTGCCAGGACGCGCAAACGAGCGCATTACACCGGAGCACGCGCTCGCGCTCCTCTTGCGCGATCCGAACGGTGAGCTGCCGTTCGACTCCGTCACGTTCGTGGAAGACCCTGAAGGCGAGCGCCGGATGCGGGACCGCGCCGCCGAGGAACGCCGCCGCACGAGGATGCGCTGATGCTCGACCTTTCCTTCGACAGGAACGGTGTCGCACCCAAGGACGCCGCCACGCTGCTGCTGTTGAAGGACACGGCAGATGGGCCGGCCGTATTCTGCGTGGAGCGGAACAAGAAGAGCCGGTTCATGGGCGGTGCTCTCGTGTTCCCGGGTGGCAAGCTGGACGCGGCGGACTCCGACGAAGCGTGGCGTGAGCTCTGCGAGGAGAAGGACGAAGAGGCTCCGCGTGCGGGATTTGCGGCGGACGCAGCGCATCTCCGCGCCCTTCGCATCGCCGCCTGTCGCGAGACGCTCGAGGAGGCAGCGATCCTTCCCGTGAACGACGGCGCTTTGACGGACGACGCGGTGCTCGCGCTGCGGACCAAGGTCGCTGGCGGCGCCGAGCTACGCACTGAGCTGCGCGCGCTCGGGATCAAGCTTCACCTCGCGCGCGTGGTGCCGTTCTCGCGGTGGGTCACTCCCAGCGCCGAGGCGCGCCGATACGACGCGCGCTTCTTCGTGTGCAAGGCGCCCGCGGGCCAGTCCGGAGCGCACGACGATCACGAGACCATGGCAAGCTTCTGGGCCACGCCAAAGGAGCTCCTTGCACGCTTCTCACGTCGGGAGGTGGAGCTCGCGCCGCCTACGCACCGCACGCTCGAGCTCCTCGCTGGCTTCGAGTCCGCAGACGCGATCATCGCTTGGTGTGCGACCGCGAACCTCGCGCCCGTCTGTCCCGCGCTCAAGCCGGTGAAGGACGCAAGAGGCGACACGCTCGCGCTCGTGCTTCCAGGCGATCGGGAACATGAGACCAAGGACGCGCGAACGCCCGGTAAATCACGGTACGTCCTCCGTGATGGGCAGTGGCTTCCAGAGGACGCACCCAGCACACCCGAACCCGCGAAGGAGGCTTGAGGATGGCTCGACCTGATCCGCACTCGTATGCAGACGATGCGCAGCCGCGCACGAAGACCTTCGAGTGGAAGGCCGTCGTCGATTTCTCGACGCAGGTGCTCACCGCCGAGGTGACGCTCCGCTTCGTCGCCGCCGCTGCCGGTGGCGTGCTCGACCTCGACACGCGCGGGCTCAGCATCGACGGGGTGCACGGTCCGGACGGCGAGCCGCTCTCGCATGTGCTGCACGCGAACGATCCGATCCTTGGCGCGCGCCTCGAGATCGCCGTACCTGCTGGCGCCGAATGGATCCGCATTGGCTATCGCACGTCGCCGCAGGCGTCGGCGCTGCAGTGGGTGTCGCCCGAACAGACGCTGGGGAAGAAGCATCCCTACGTCTTCTCGCAGTGCCAGGCGCTGCACGCGCGCAGCGTGGTGCCTTGTCAGGACACGCCGAGCATCCGTCAGACGTTCACGGCGTCGCTCGACGTTCCATCGCACCTGCGCGCAGTGATGGGCGCCGCGAGCGTCGGCCGCGACGAAAAAGGCGCGCGCGCGGTCGAGCGCTTCGAGATGGATCAGCCCATTCCCCCGTACCTCCTTGCGTTCGCAGTCGGGGAGCTGGCGTCGAAGGATCTGTCGCCGCGATCGCGCGTGTGGGCCGAGCCCGCGCAGGTAGATGCTGCGGCGTGGGAGCTCGCGAACGTGGAGGACCAGCTTCGCGCGGCGGAGGCGCTGTTCGGCCCGTACGACTGGGAGCGCTTCGACCTCCTCGTGATGCCGCCGTCGTTTCCTTACGGCGGAATGGAGAACCCGCGGCTCACGTTCCTCACACCGTCGCTCCTCACCGGAGATCGCAGCCTGGTGAACGTGGTCGCGCACGAGCTCGCACACTCGTGGACGGGCAACCTCGTGACGAACGCAAACGCGGAGCACTTCTGGCTCAACGAAGGCTTCACGGTCTTCGCGGAGCGCCGAATCCTGGAGGTGTTGGAGGGCGCGGACATCGCCGCGCTCCATGCAGCGATCGGCTACGAGAAGCTGAAGGAGTCGTTCGTGGTGCTCGCCGCCACTCCGGAGCTCACCAGGTTGCGGACGCACCTCACTGGCATCGACCCCGACCTGGCGTTCAGCCTGGTTCCGTACGAGAAGGGCTACCTCTTCTTGAAGACGCTGGAGGCCGCGGCCGGTGCAGGGCCCTTCGACGCGCTCCTTACGAAGTGGCTCGGCGCGCATCGCTTCGGCGCGGCGACCACGGAGGACTTCGTGGCCCTCGTGGAGAACGAGCTGCCTGGCTTGCTCGCGAAGGTCGACGCGCCCGCGTGGCTGGACGGTCCGCTGTTGCCCGCGGGCACGTGGCGGCCAGAGTCGGCACGCCTTCGCGCGCTGGAGAAGGTCGCTGGCCGCGCGCCCACGAAGGACGAATCGAAGGACTGGAGCGCGATGGAATGGCATCTCTACCTGGAAGCACTGCCGCGGCCTTCACCGCTCGCCGTGTGCGCAGAGCTGGAGGCGTCGTATGCGCTCACGCAATCCAAGAATCCCGAGGTGCGGGTGAGCTTCCTGGTGCTGGCATGTGCGTCGGGCTTTGCGGCCGCGTTGCCCAGCGTGAAGGAGGTGCTCGGCTGGACCGGGCGCATGAAGTACCTGAAGCCGCTCTATCGCGCGCTACTGAAGCGAGCGGAAACGGCGCCGCTCGCGCGCGAGCTCTTCGCGCGTTACGAGAAGCAGTACCACCCGATCGCGCAAGAGGTGGTCCGGGGCCTCATCGAAGGTTCTTGATCTTCGCCGGCGCCACGATCAGCAGCGCCGCGATCAGCGGCCCTCGCGGTACGCCTTCACTGCGTTCACGATCGCGTCTGCGAGCCGTCCCTTGTAGTCGTCGCTCGTGAGACGCTTCTCTTCTTCGGGGTTCGATATGTAGCTGGTCTCGAAGAGCACGGCCGGCATGCGCGCGCCGACGAGCACGTAGAAGCCTGCTGGATGCACGCCGCCGTCCGTGACGTCCTTGTAGTCGTTCGCCAGCGACGCCAGCGCCGACTTCTGCAGCAGCTCCGCCATTCGATTCGAGCGCTGGGCCTGGTCTGCGAGGCGCATGTTCGCGAGGATGCCGCCGAGCTCCAGGTTCGCCGCCTGGCTCGTGGCGTTCTCGCGCGCGGCCACGCGGCCTGCGATCTGGTCCTGCGTGGTGTCCAGCACGTAGGTCTCGACGCCGTGGCGCGCGGGCTTCTCCGCCGCGTTGCAGTGGATGGAGATGAAGAGGTCCGCGCCGAACCCGTTCGCGCGCGCGGTGCGCTCCTCCAGCGTGATGTAGCGATCGTCATCGCGCGTGAGCGTCACCGCCATGCCCAGACGCGACAGCGCTGGCGCGACCTTGTGCGCGATGTCGAGCGTCACGTCCTTCTCCTTCGCGCCCGTGGGGCCGATGGCGCCGGGATCGTTGCCGCCGTGACCCGGGTCGACCACGACGCGCGCGACGGTGCGCTTGCCGGTGCCCTTCTGCTGGCCGGGGATGTTCTTCGCGACGTCGATGATGACGCGATAGGGTTCGAGCAGGTGAAACACCTTGCGATAGCCGGGACCCGTGAGGTCGAGCGCGATGCGCGCGCCGGTGCTTGTGGGCTCCACCTTGAGCTGACTCACGAGCCCCGTCATCGGCGACGATCGCGCGGGGCCGTTCGCGTCCACGCCAAAGAGCTCCACGTACGTGCGCGCCCCCTTTCCCTGCGCGCTGGGCTCGTCGCCGGCCTGGTACCGCGCGGGGCCATCGAGCGTGACGACGACGCGCGCGCCCTCGGGACCGGACCACTGCTCCACGTTGGTGACCTTCGGGACAACACTCACGCGAAGCCCCGCGTCGGAGGCGCGCTCGATCGCCCCCTCGCCTTCGAGACCGCGATCGATCGCGTCGAGCACCTGCGGCGGCGGGCGGAACGCGGAGAGAAAGCTCATCTCCGCTTCGAGGCGAGCCTTGCACGGCGCCGGGACCCCGTTCTTGTGGCTACCGCGATAGAGCTCCGCGTACGTCGTGGAGGCGTCGCGCGCGAGCTCACCGGAGAGGTTGGCTCCGGCGATCGCAGCATCGCAGACGCCAGGCAGTGACATGTCCTTCGAGGCGGCGCGATACAGATCGATCGCCTCCTTCGCGTCCTGCTCCTTTCGCTCGACGCGCCACACGCGCTCGAGGAGCGAGGCCGCGAGCACGTCGAGCGACACGGCGCGTGCGCCCGCCCCTTCGCGGGTGGCCCGCGCGGCGATCGCCTGTGCGCGTGTGAGCACCGTGGGCCGATCGGGCAGAATGGCGTCGGGCGCAAGCATCGCGCGAGCGCGGTCGACCTCTTCATCACCAGTCGGCCTTGCGCTGGTGGAGTCCGACGCGCAGGCACCCAGAAAGAGGCTCAGCGCGACAACCGTGGCGAGGCTTTCGAGGCTCGCGCGAAGGCCCCCCCTTTTCCAGGGCCTTTGGGTATGATCCGGCGGTCGAAGGAGCGTCCCTTGCAAACTACCTCTCCTGTCTACGCCGATCGAGCCACCGGGCAAGTCTTCTCCGATGCGCGCGCGATGGTCAACGCCTACCTGAATCGCTTTGCCGAGCGCGCAGGCGCGTCGATCGATCCGCTCGACGACAGCGGCTACACGCAGGCGCGCAAGGGCTCCGTCAGCATCGGGATCAACGTGATGGAGGACCATGGCGTCCTCCTGTTCATGGCGCCCGTCATGGCGGTCCCCGACCAGAAGCGCGAGGCGTTCTATCGCCGGCTGCTGGAGCTCTCGTTCCTCACGACCGCGGATGCGTCGTTCGCGATCGACGCGCAGCGAGACGAGGTGTTCGTCCGTGCCCTGCGCCGCCTCTCGGGTCTGGACTATGAGGAGTTCGAGGACCTGCTCGCCACGGTAGGCAAGGTCGCGGATGAGTGGGATGACGTGTTGAAGCGTGAATTCACCTGAGTTTACGCGAAGCGCTTCTTCCAGACCGATCGGGTGCTACACTCGTCTGTAGCTAGCGGTCATGGCAAACCAGGCTCGTATTTATTTCTCATTCGTGGCTTCAGAGGCTTCGAGGACAACATCGAGATGAGCTCCACCGAACAAGGCCAAAGCCCCAGCGGAGAGGTCTCCGCTGAAGACGCGGACAGCTTGGCGGCGCAGTTTCGCCCGGCGTGGGAGCTCGACGAAGCTCCTTTCGCTGCCGGCGGCGACGTCGCACCAGAGGCCATCGACGCGCTGGCCCAGACCGCCAATGGCAACGCTGGCGTGGCGGCTCCCGCTGCCTTCACCGCGCCGCAGGTGATTGCGGCGCCGGCGCCGGCCCCCGCTGCCCCCGCTACAAGCGCCGCCGTTCCGCCCCACGCGCCGGCGAATGGCGGCATGCATGCGAAGACGATGATGGGCATGGCGGCACCACAGATGCCGCAGGTGCAGGCGCCTGCGCCAGGTGCGCCAGGTGCGCCGTTACCTGGCCCCGTCGGCTTCAGCGCGACGCAGCCCGGTCCCGCGGACGAAGAGCGCCAGTTGATCCGCTCCGAGCGACCGCCCGCGATCGGTGTTGGCGTCTCCGCATCTCGTGGTCCGGCGCGTCCCGCAGTCGTGCGCCCCATCGTGGACGCGCAGAACGCCAACAACAGCGATCAGTATGCGATCCCCAGGAAATCCAGCCTGCCGATGATCATCGGCATTGGCGCCGTGCTCGTCGCACTGGCGGGTGTCGGCATCGCGGTCAAGTTTGCATTCGGCGATGCGCCGCCCAAGGACCTGACCGCAGCAGGAGCAGCAGGAGTGGGCACAGGCCAGGCCAGGCCGAAGAACGACATCCCGCCTCCTCCGAAGGACGACCCGGGGGCCCCGCTCAGCCAGGACATCCCGGTGATGAAGCCGGGCTCGCTTCCGAAGGCGGGTGACCCCGCTGGAGATCAACCGACCGCCCAAGCCGCGCAACCTGCCCAACCCGCGCAACCTGCTCAGGCAGCTCAGCCCAAGCCTCAGCCCATGGCTGCGGTACCGGTGCCCGCCCCGCCGCGCCCGAATGCGAACAGTGGGCCGGTCACCGCTCCGGTTCCCCAGCCCCCCAAGGCGCCCAAGGCCCCGAAGGGCAGCGGCGGTATCGTTCGCGACAGCCCGTTCTGAGCACGCCTTAAGCGTGACGGACTTGCCTTTCATCGGTACGCTGCGTGTACTTGCACAAGAGCGTGCCCTCATGAAAACCCGAGCCGTCGCCGCAGCCCTTCTTCTCGCCTTCACTTCCGTCGCGGTGCCCTCAGTGCCCGCCGTGTCGTTTGCGCAAGCGGACGATCCGCTCACCGTGCAGGCGCGAGCGCGCTTCAAGGAGGGCGTCGAGGCGTTCGACAAGGGCCAGTTCGAGGCCGCGCGCGCGTCGTTCCTCCAGGCGTACGCCCTGAAGAACCACCCGGCGGTGCTGCTGAACCTGGCGCAGAGCTGTCTCCGCGCGAACCACCCGCTCGAGGCGATCAAGTATTTCCAGCAGTACCTTCGCCAGGTGCAGAGCCCGACGCCGCAGCAGCGTCACGACGCTGAGTCCGGTCTCGAGGAGGCGCGCGCGAAGGTCGGTCACGTCGACATCCAGGCGCCGGCCGGGACCGAGGTCTCCATCGTGGGCGGCGATCGCCTTGGAAATGCGCCGTTCGGTGAGGGAGTGGATCTGGACCCGGGCACGTACACGTTCAAGTCGCGCGCGACGGACGGCTCGAGCGACACGGCCAAGGTCACCGTGGTCGCAGGTCAACGCGCGCAGGTGAAGTTCGGTCAGCCAGGCGTCACGCCCGTGCCCACGCCGGTTCCCACGCCCACCCCCACCCCCACGCCGACGCCCACGGGGAACGTTCCCGCGACGCCGGACCCCGCCAATCCGCCGACCGATCCGAACGCAGGGAACGGCGGCCCGAAGATCGACAGGGGCGTCGAGACGCCGAGCAAGCCCAGCAGCATTCTCTCGCCGCCGAAGACGTTGATTCCGGTGTTCATCGGCGGTGGCGTATTTGTCGCGGGTCTGGCTGGCGCGATCTACTTCGTGATCGCGAAGGGCAACGCGCAGAGCAGCGCCGACTCCGTGGACGCGACGATACGCGGCACCGCCACGCAGCGCCACCTCAACCCCGTCGGCATCTGCTCCTCCACCGTGAAGGGCGCATCCGACTTCACGAACACGTGCAACACCTACAAGACCGATCTTGATCAGGTGAACCAGGATGCCACGGCCGCAAACGTCTCCGGCGTGGTCGCGGGCGCGGGTATTCTCTTCGCTGCCGGTTGGTATCTATTCGCGCCGAAGAAGGACGCGGAGGGCGCGGCGCCGCCGGTCGGCAACATCAACGTCACGCCGCTCGTTGGCGTTGGCACTCACGGGCCCAGCGGGCTCAGCGTGTCTGGGAGCTTCTGAGCGGGAACACCCGCACGGCTTCGGGCTTCTGATCGTCATCACCGGCCGGGCGCAAGAGCGCAGCCGCATAGCACTCATGTGCGTCGCACGATGCGTCGACGACGGCGTCCGCGGACAGGTCGATGACGCCGCGATCCGTCACGGTTCCATCTGCGCGGATGCGCGCGAAGCCCACGGCGGCCACGGGTGCGACGCTCTTGCCCGCCTGGCGGATCCGCTCGCCCCACGCGACGACCACGTCGGTCCCTGCAGCGCCGGACCAGAACGGACCGCGCTCTCTCCCGCAGACGGGCGCTGCGAGCTCCGCGTTCACGAAGGACGCGCCGGCCTCTGCGCCTGCATCGCCGGACGGGCTCGCACGCGGCACGAGCACCGCGGACACACGCGGCGCGAGCGCGATACCGCCATCACACGCGCCCTCTCCTTCATGCGTGGTGACCAGCAGGGGCCCGAGCCCTATGGCGTCCACCACCACGATATCGTCGTCCTCGTCGAGCGCGAGCCTCCGCGTGCGCGACCGCGAGAGACCGCCGTCGTGGAGGTCGCGCAGCGTGGCCTGCGTGCCGCCGATGCGCACGATCCCTGCATTTTCTCCGTGTGAATAGAGCGCTGTGGTCCGCCCCTCGGACTCTGCGTTGAACGCGGCGAAGCGATGCAGGCCGGCGTCGTCCGGGACCTCCACGAACACGCCGTCCTCCGACTCCGACATGAGGAGCGCGCGACCGTCGTCACACATGAGCGAGAAATCTGCCGACGGATCTGCGAGCCACATGCGACGCGCACCGCCATCCGGCGCGACCATCGCAACGGCGCCGCCGTGAACGACATACAGCACGTCACCGATCGCACAGTGCGCAGGCGCGACGTCAGTCGCCGTGGAGGCGAGCTGCCCGTCGTCGTTGACGAAGACAGCGCGCTGCGTGCGACCGCCGTCCACGGGTCCGCGCCAGACCACCCAGGCGCCGCGGGCGGCCGCATACACGTGGAGCTCCGCGTCCGAGGACCAGGCAACACCGGTGAACACATCCGTGCGGAACGCCTCCGCGCCGTGCTCGTCGACGAGCGTCAGCGTGATCTTCTTGTCCGCAGCGCGTAGGCCCGCGACGAACGAGCGCGGCGCGAGCGGATCGTGCGCCGCGGCCATCGGCAGCGAAAAGATGCTCGCGCCCGCGGGCGACATGCTCGCCGCAGAAGACGCCGCATCGTCCGTGGTGGCACCTTCGCGTCCGGCGTCGAAGGCGCCGCCGTCTCCGGCCGTGGATGGCGTGTCGTCCCCGCAGCCTCGTGAACAACCTGCGCCCACGCAGAGGAGCAACAGCGCACGAGACATGTTGCGGAAGCGCACGCCCGTAACCTACCCGACCTTCGCTTGAATGTGGCGTCTCCGCGACCTAAGGCGAGGTCGCCAGTTCGTCCACGCCGAGGAGCCGCTTGAACGACGTGCGGGCCATCCCTGCCTCCCTGGCTGCGCGGCTGATGTTGCCCTGGTTTCGATCGAGGATGCCGCGGGCCGTTCCTCGCGAGATCTGGATGAGCGCGTCGACGTCGTCCTCGTCGGTCTGGAAGACGGCCCTGCGAACGGCACTTGCGTCGAGAACGGGACCGTTGCTCTCGACCACGGCGCGCGAGAGCACGTTCTTCAGCTCCCGCACGTTGCCGGGCCAGTCGTGCGCGGCGAGCAGCGAGAGCGCCTCTGCGGTCACCTCAGGCGTGCCCCCACGCAGCTTCATCGCCGCCAGCAGCGACGGGACGAGCTGCACCAGATCGCCCCGGCGGTCGCGGAGCGGCGGGACCCTCACGACGATCGCCTCGAGTCGGTGATAGAGATCCTGTCGAAAGCCACCCTCCGCCACCTTGTCGCGGAGCCGCACGTTGGTCGCCGCGACCACGCGCACGTCGAACTTGCGGCCACGGCCCTCTTGCCCCACGGCCTTCACCTCGTAGCCGTCCAGCGCGCGAAGCAGCTTGGGCTGCGCCTCCTGCGGCAGGTCGCCGATCTCGTCCAGGAAGAGCGTGCCGCCGTCTGCCTCCCCGAAGGCGCCGCGATGACGCTGATATGCGCCGGTGAACGCGCCACGCTCGTGACCAAACATCTCGGTCTCCATCAGCTCGCGCGGCACGCCCGCGACGTTGACGGCGACGAACGCATCCGCTTTGCGCCCGCTCTCGGTGTGAATGGCGCGGGCGATGAGCTCCTTCCCGGAGCCGCTCTCCCCCAGGATCAGGACGGGCACCGACAGGACCGCGAAGCGCCGCACGTACTGCGCGAGCCGCCGCATCACGGTGGACCCGCCGATGACTCCAGGCAGAGGCTCACCGAAGCAATCCTCCATCGAAGGCGACGCGGCCTTCAGCGCGACCGACGAACGACCGACGCAGATGATCTCTCCCGCGATCCCGAAGCCGATGCCCACGCGCACCCCGCTCATGTACGTGCCGTTGCGCGAGCCGAGATCGCGCACGCGCACCAGATCACCTTGCACCGTGAGCTCACAGTGCTGGGCGCTGGTCGCCGGATCGTTGATCACGACGTCGGACGTGCGCGACGACCCGAACACGGTCGGACGCTCCGAGAGATCGACGCGCCGCATCCCCGCCGCGTCCTGGATCTCCACGACCCATCGACTGACTGGCTCCACACATCGCGGGAGCTCCGCGGTGGAACCGAACGTGGCGTTGACATCATGCGTGGACATTGAATCCTCCTGTGGTGAGCACGAGCTCCCATCGGCCGTGCTCATCAGTGGTTGCGTGCAGACTGCACACACTTCCCGAGACCGGCTCCATGACCAGCCAATGTTCACGACGCGTTCCATCCTCACGGAGGAGCGCAACTCGATGGAATCAATGGACGTACGACCGCGAGATCGCTGACCACGGACATGACCAAGGGTGTCCACGGACGCCCGAAAAAAATACGACGAAAAGTTCAGAGCGACGAAATCGCCTCACACGCGCGCAGTGAACGCGCGTGCAATCGCTCCTGCCCCAAGAGTGGATTTCGGGAGGAGGAGCGTCGATGGGTCAGCCGGGTCAGCCGATGGGTCAGCCGACGGGTCAGCCGACGGCGATTCCGAGAGTCTTTCGTAGGGCGAGGTACTGGTCGCTCACCGAGAAGACCAGGAGCTCTTTCATCTTCTCTGCGGGCGGTAGATCGCCCGGGAGCTGCGGTTCGGCTCCGATGATCTTCTTCGCGATCTCCAGATCCGCGCAGAGGAGCAGGCCGGCGCGGGCCGCGGTGATGTCCGTGGCTTGCATCCAGCGCTTGAGATCGGCCTTTGCTCCGTCTTCGACGAAGCGCTGGACGACCAGGCGGAGCGAGTCGCGCTCGACCGGCTGGATGTAGCGCGCGAACTCCTGTGCGGTCGTGTTGACGGCCTGCGCCATCTCGGGCTGCACGTTGAAGTCCGCGAGGATCAACTTGATGGCGCTGAAGAGAACGACCTTCAGCTCACCAAGCGTGGGGAAGATGTTCTTGATGTAGTGCTCACCGCGATACATCGAGAGGTGCTTGCCGACGATGAACGTGAGCTCCTGCGGCGTGAAGCCGGTGAGCACGGTCTGACCGGCGACAGAGGCGGGCGGACGCGCCGGGACTGCGACGAGCGCGCCCGGGACGTCATTGCGGACATAGAGCTCCGGCGGCTGCACGCCGAGGACCTGCGAGGCCCAGCCGAAGGTCTTCGCGAAGGTGACCGTGCTCGTCGCAGGATCCTGCTTGAAGCGGCGGTCCAGCACGGGGAGCTGCTTTGCACGCTGGAGCGCGGTCAGCTTCGCCGTGACGGCGGACGGGGTCACCATCTCGAAGATCTTGCCGATGAAGATGTTCTCGTCCTTGTGGAAGAGGTTCTTCACCCACTGCTCGTTGTCGAGGCGGCTCTTCACCTGGATCATGCCGCGCGGGCGGTAGTCCTCGAAGAAGCGCTTCTCCTCTTCGTCCGCGCGCTGCAAGAACGAGAGCGCGGCGCACATGCACCACGCGCGATCGTAGTCGTGCATGCGGAGCGCGAGCTTGTAGAGGCTGCGGTACGGATCTACGCGGAGCGGATCCTTCTGCAGCACGAGCGAGTGCTCGCCGATCGCGGCCTCGAGCTGGTCGGTGCCCTCGTAGAGCTCGGCCAGGATCTGACGCTCGACGGCCTCGTCGGGCTTGTAGCGCGTCGCCATCTTGAAGGCCTCGATCGCGCTGTTCGTGTCGGACAGGCGGTCGCGGTAGATGAGACCGAGGTTGTGCCAGAGGTTGAACTCGAGGTCCGGGTTGCTGGTGCCCGCCGACGAGAGCCGACGGAGCATCTTGCGGAACGCGCGCTCGAGATTCTTCCAGTCCTTCGACGTGGTGAGGATCTTGTTGATGCGCTCGAAGGCCTCGAGATAGCCGGGGTTGAGATCGAGCGCCTCGTTGAAGAGCTCGACCGCGCGCTCCTGATCGCCTTCCTTGTCGCGGTACAGCTGCGCGACAGTGAAGATGAACTTGGATTTGCGGACGCCGTCCTTCTCCATCTCGGCAAGGGCCATGATGGTGTCGATCATGCGCGGCCAGGCGGCCGTCGCCTCGTACAGCGTCAGCATCTTGTGGAGGAGCGGACGGTTGTCCGGCTGGAGCTCGCGCGCCTCTTCGAGGGCCTCGATGGCCTTCGCGGCGTTCTTGTCGTTGTCGTTCCAGACGTCGCCGATCTCCATCAAGATCTTGAAGCGCTCTTCGCCGTCCACGATGTTGTCGAGGATCTGGCGTTTGTACTGGACGACCTGCTTCCAGTCCTTCAAGTCGTTGAAGATGGAGACCATCGCCTCGAGCGTGGGCCTGTGCGTCGCGTCGACGCCGAGGGCCTTCTCGAAGTTGTTGACCGCCTGCTTCGCCTGCCCCTGCTCACGCTTGATGCAGCCGAGCTTGTAGTAGACGTCCGCGCGCTCCGCGGTCTCGTCCTCACTGAGTGAGGTGAGCACCTTCTGGAAGTTGGTGAGTGCCGCGCCCCAGTCCTTAAGGCGGAAGCACACCTCTGCGAGGCCGCGGATCGTGATCTGATCCGTGAGGTCCAGCTGGTGCGCCGCGCTGTAGGCCTTGAACGACTTGTCGTCCTTGCCGAGCTTCGCAGAGACGAGACCCAGCTTGTTGTTGAGCGCGTGTTGCTCCGCGCGCTCACGCTTGCCGGCCTTGCGGACAAGCAGGTCGAGCAGCGGCTCGGCCTTCTCCCACATCTCGCGGTTCACGAACTCGTCGGAGAGCGGCAGCGCCGACTCCTCGTTCTCTGGATCCGCCTCGTGCGCGGCCTCCCACGCGAGCACTGCGCTCTCGTGGTCGCCGAGCATCTCCTCGCGGATCTTGCCGAGGTCGATGAGGAGCTTCGCGCGCTGGCGGGGAGCCGCCGTGTAGCTCTGCTCCTGATCGATGTATCTTGCAGCCTTGTCGAAGTCCGAGTTGTCGAGCGCGATCTGGCGAAGCGCTGCGAGCGAGGGGATGTGCGCCGGCTCGAGGTCGAGCGCCATCTCGTAGCGCTCTTGCGCAGAGACGCGGTCGCCCTGCTTCTCGTCGAGGGCCTTGCCGATCTTGTAGAACATCTCGACACGCTGCTTCGTGTCTTGCGTGAGCTCTGCGACGCGGCCCATGTAGTCGATCGCGCTCTGCGCGTCGTTGAGCTTGTCGTAAAGCTTCGCGAGCTGCTCGAGCGCCGGCACGTTCACGTCGTCGAGGTCGACGATGTTCTTGTAGGCGTCGATCGCGCGCTCGGTGTCATCCAGCTCCTCTGCGAAGACCTGGGCGATGAAGCCATAGAGCTCCACCTTGGTCTTGCGCTCGAGAGTGGCGGAGATGTGCCGTTCGTAGGTTTGATTGAGCTCGGGCCACTGGCGGAGGCGGCGGTAGTTGCGCTCGAGCGCGACGTACGCTTCCTCGTTCGAGGGATCGATCTCGATCACCTGCTCGAGGCGCTGCGCCGCGATGTCCGCCTTGAGGAAGTGCTCCTCCTGGAGGCTGGCAAGCTTCAGCAACAGGTCGATGCGCTCGCGTTCGGTGGTGACGACGTCGAGCTCCAGCTCGAGGGTCTTCACGAGCTCGGGCCACGAGTTCAAGAGCTCGTAGACACGCGCGAGGCCGCGGAGGGCCTGGAGGTTCTGCGCCTCGATCTCCGTGACCTCGCGGTAGGTCTGCGCGGCCTTCTGCGACTCGGTCATCTGCTCGTAGAGCGTGCCGATCCGCAGCTTGGTGCCGACGACGGCCTCGGTCTCGCTCAGCGCGGGCACCTTGCGGAGCAGCACGTCGACGAGATCCTTGTTCTGCCCGCGCGCCGCGTAGATGCGCTCCAGGTTCTCGATGGCCGCGATGAACTGGCCGTCCACTTCGAGCGCACGCGCGAAGTAGGTGATGGCCTGGTCCTGCTGGCTCATCTGCGAGTCGAGCAGCTCGCCGAGCTCCGTGAGGATCTCCTTGCGATCGATGTCCGCGACCGCAACGTCGAGCGCGCGCGTGAGCGTGGCGCCGAGCTGCTGCCAGTTGGCGTTCTTGCGATAGAGCTGACCCATCTGGCGCAGCGCGCCGACGTTGTTCGGGTCGAGCTGGACGATCTGCGCGTAGTAGGGCTGCGCGTACTCGGGGTGACCGAGGTCATCGCCGTACCACTTGGCAAGGTGGAGGCAGAGACGGATCTTCTGCTGCGGCTCCGTCTGCGCTTGCAGCCAGTTGTTCGCGGTCTGGATGACCTCGCCCCAGCGGCCCGTCGCCTGCGCCATGCGCTCGAGGTACTTCGCGGTCTCGCGATCGTGGAAGTCCTCCCCGAGGGCGTTGGTGAGCGCGTCGAGAGCCTGGTTCTTGTCGTCGAGCTTCTCCTCGAACACGCGCGCGATCTTGCGGAGTAGCTCCGTCTTCTCGTGCACGTCCTCGCGGGTCTCGAGCCGACCGAGATAGAGCTCGATGAGAGGCTCCCAGCGGCCGCCCTGCGTGTGGAGCTTCTCGAGCTCCTTGTAAGCCTCGTCGTGCGCGGGCTCGATCTCGAGGATCTTCTGCCACGCCGGCGTTGCCTTGTCGTACTCGTTGACGGGATCGTTCCAGAGCGCGGCTGCGCCCTTGAGCTCCGCGATCTTCTGCGGAGCCTCTTCCAGGGCATTGGCGCGCTGCATCTTGACGTCGATGACGTCGGTCCAGCGCTCCTCGCTCTTGTAGATCGCCTCGAGGGCATCCATCGCCTCGAAGTCAGCACCGACCTCGAGCAGCTTGCGCCACGCATCCGCGGCGTCGAAGGGCTGCTGGAGCTCGTTGCCGTAGGTCTTGCCGAGCTCGCGGAAGATCTCCTTGAGCTCCGTGGCCTCGAGGTTCGCCGCAGCGCGATCCACCATCTGATGGAGGGCCGAGACGAGCTCGTTCGGGTCGTGCTGACGACGGCGGATCGCCGCGATCGCGCGGAGCGCGCCCAGGTTCGCGAAGTCGATGTCGAGGAGCCGCGTCCAGTCCTCGAGAGCAAGGTCGTCGCGGTTCATCTTCGCGGTGAACGTCTGCGCGCGCCGCGCGAGGATCGTCACGCGAACTTCGTCTTCGCTCGCGATGTCGAACTCGCGCTCGAGCACGTCGACGAGCTCACGCCACGACTCGCCGGCCTCGTACAGGTTGGCGAGCGCGCCGAGCGCCTCGGGATCTTCGCCGCGAAGATCGAGGACGATCTTCCAGGTGTCGACCGCGCGGGTCGGATCGCTCAGGCGATCGGACGCGAGATGCGCGATCTTGGCGCGGATCTCGGCCTCTGCGACGTCACCCGATGCGTTCTCGAGCTCGCGCTCGTAGACCGTCATGAGCTCGGTCCAGGCGCCCTGCCCTTCGTAGATCCGCGCGAGCGCGGCGATCGCGCCCTCGTGGGCCTTGTCGAGCTTGTCGAAGATCCGACGGAACGCGCGGGTGGCGTTCGGGACATCCACGACGCGCGCCTCGTAGACCTCACCCAGGCGAGCAAAGAGCTCGATGAGATCCATCTCCTCTGCGGGCGCCTGCGTACGCATCTCGAGGATCTGGGCGAGGTTCGGCCAGTTCTCGGTCGAGAGGTAGATACGATCGAGGTTCGCGAGCGCCTCGGTGTCGTGCTGATCGACGCCGAGCACGTACTTGTACGTCTCCTCCGCCTTGTCGATGTCGCCGAGCTCGTCCTCGAACGTCTTCGCGAGGCGACGGCCGATCGTGCGCTGCACGAGCGGATCCTGATGCGCACCGACGATGTCGGCGTATGCGTTCGCGAGGCTCTCCCAGCCCTGCTCGATCGCAGCAGCGAGGCGCGGCGCCTCTTCTCCTGCCTTGTCGTCGAGCGGGTACTCCTTGAGAGCACGCACGTACGTGTTCAGGGTCTGGCCCTGATCGATGAGCTTCTCCTCGTAGACCTCGGCGATGCGGTAGTAGGCCGCAAGGCGGTCTTCCTGTCCGCCGGGACCGTCCTCGGTCGCCTTGGTGGCCGGGATGTGCGTGAGCTGCGCCTCGTAGACGCGCGACAGCTTCTCCCACTCCGCCGCTGCACGGTAGAGGGGCTCGAGGATCTCCGCGATCTCCACCTGCTTGCCACTCGCCGGCCGCGCGAAGAGGCCTTCGAGCGCGGCGAGCGTGGTGACGTGCTCCGGGGCGGCGTTCAGCACGTCCCTGTACGCAGCGATCGCCGCGTCCAGGTTGTTCAGATGGTTCTCGTTTACCTGACCGAGGCGGTACTTGAACTCGAGGATCTGATCGGGTGACTGACCGATCTCGGACTCGCGCGTGAGGATCTCGGCGAGCTGCGCCCACCGCTCCGTCTGCACGTAGAGCCGGTCGAGCGAGCTCACCGCTTGCTGGTTCTCCGCGTCGACCTCCATCACGCGGCGATACCGCACGATGGCGTTGTCGACGTCCTCGAGCTGGACCTCGAAGATCTGCGCGGTACGGAGCCCGAGCTCCACGAAGCGCTCACGGTTCTCTCCGAGCTTGTCGAGCTCGGCGTCGTATAGCTGCGCCACGTGGGGCCAGCGGGACACGGTCATCGCGAGGCGTTCGAGGTTCTGCAGCGTGGAGTCGTTGCCGTTGTCGAAGGCAAGCGCGCGCGCGTACGTGTCGAACGCGGCGCCGTGATTGTCGAGCGCGTCCTCGTAGAGGCGGGCGATGCGATGGAGCAGGTCCACCTTCTGGAACGGATCGGTGGCGTGCTGGACCTGGACCTCGTGAACGGAGACGAGCTTCGTCCAGTCGCTCGCGCCTTCGTAGACGGGCTCGAGCACGGCGGCGGCGCCGAGCGGATCGCGATCGCCGGACTTGAGTCCTTCGAGCGCGATGAGCGTGGGCTCGTGATCGGGCTGCTGCCCGAGGATCTCCGCGTAGAGCTCGATCGAGCGCGCGACGTCGTCGAGCTTCTTCTCGTAGAGCTCCGCGATCCGGTAGTGGAAGCTCACCGCTTCGCTGGGATCGTTCGTCATCTCGCTCTCGCGCGTGAGCACGGAGAGGAGCTCGGCCCAGTTGCCTGCCTGCTCGTAGAGGACGTCGAGACGCGAGAGCGCCTGGAGGTCGTCGGGATCGAGCTCGAGGATCTTCTGGTACGTGTCGATCGCGTTGTGCAGATCCTGGAGCTCGCGCTCGTAGACCGCACCGACCTGGTAGTAGATCCGCTTCTTCTCTTCGGGATCGACCACGAGGTCGACCTTCTTCGCGTAGACCGCGAGGAGGTCCTTCCATGCGCCGAGGCCGAGGTAGCGCTTCACGAGCGAGTCGAGGGCGCGGATGTCGTCCTCGTCGATGCCGAGGACCTTCTTGTAGACGCCGATGGCCGCTTCCGGCTTCTCGAGCACGTCTTCTTCGATGGCAGCGGCCTGATAGAGCGCTTCCTTCTTGGCCTGCGTGTCCTCGAGGACCTCCGCCTTCACCTGCAGGATCTGGGACAGCTCCGCGTAGCGCTCCGTCTGACGGAACAGGCGCTCGAGCGACTCTGCCGCCGCGAGGTTCTGCGCGTCGATCTCGAGCGTCTTGCGGTAGTGCGCGATCGCGGTGTCGAGCTGACCGAGGTCGTTCTCGTACACGCGAGCGCTGGTCATGAAGAGGGAGCTGGCGAGCTGCGGATCCTGGGCCTTCTGCGCCAAGGCCTCGAACGCGTGTGCGAGATCCGCGAAGCGTCCCGTCACGCGTGCCACGCGATCGAGGTGTTGCTGCGTGAGCTCGCTCGCGGGGTCCTCGTTCAAGGCGCGGACGAGCGTATCGAACGCGGCGTTGAGATCGCCCGCGGCGTCCTCGTACAGCTGCGCGATCTGGTGAAGGAGCTCCACCCTGCGTGACACGTCATCGCTGCGGCGGACCTGGACCTCGTGCGCGCCGATCAGCTTCGCGTAGTCCCCGAGATGCCGGTACATCGGCTCGAGCAGGTCCGCGATGACGAGCTCATGGCGCGCGTCCTGCCCGAGGCGCTCGAGAGCGCTGAAGGCAGCCTGGTTCTGCATGTCGCGCTCGAGCACCGAGCGGTACCCCTCGATCGCGACGTCGATCTGGCCCATCTCGCTCTCACGAAGCGCCGCGAGGCGGAGCATGAGACTGAGCTGGCTCTCGTCGGAAGCGGCGAGCTGAAGCTGCGCCTCGAGGTTCTCGGCGAGCTCACCCCACATCTTTTGACGAGAGAAGAGCGCGTCGAGCGCCGCGAGCGCCGCGAGTGCGGTCGGGTCGAGCTCGAGGACCTTCTTGTAGCAACTGACCGCGTCGCCGGGCTGCCCGAGGGCCTCGTCGTAGATGCGGGCCATCTGCGCGTAGAGCGCCTCGGTCCGTGCTGCGTCCGTGGTCTGCTCGATGCGCTTCTCGATGACCGAGATGACGTCCTTCCACCGCTGCGTGCGGAAGAAGAGCTGCTCGAGCGCGTCGAGCGCCTCTGCGTCCGACGGGTCGAGACCGAGGACCTTGGTGTAGCCGCGAGCTGCCGCGTCCACCTGCTGTAGCTGCGTGTCATTCACGCGAGCGAGCTGCATCCAGTACTCGCGCGCGAGCGCGGCGTCCGTTGCGCCCGACGCGATCTGCTCGAGCAGAGCAACGAGCTCCGTCCACGCGTTGGAATGCGTGACGATCGCCTCGATCTCCTGCCGCGTCTCGGCGTTCTCCGGCGCGTCCGTGAGCGCCTGCGACAGCGCGCGGAAGGCCTGCGCGAAATCCTGCAGCTGCTCGGATGCCACGCGCGCGATCTTGCGGAGGAGCGTGACGCGCTTCTCCACGTCGCCCTGCGCCTGGGAGAGGATGCCGAGGGCGAAGATGAGCTTCTTCCAGTCGGCGCGCTCCTCGTAGATGTTCTCGAGGATGCTGGCGGCGTCGCCGCGAAGGTCCTCGTTCGTGAGGAGGTTCTCGAGCGCGAGGCGCGCGCCTTCGTGCTGCGCATCCAGGAAGAGGATCTCGCGATAGTTCTCGAGCGCAGGCGCGGCATCGGAGAGGTGCTTCTCCAGTGTCTGGCCAAGGCGGTACTTGAGGTCGATGAGCTCCTTCTCGGTCGCATCGAGCTCGATGCGGCGGCGGAGAACGTCGACGTAGGGCTCCCACCGACCGAGCTGTCCGTAGAGGACGTCGAGCGCGCCGAGGGATGCGATGTCCGTGGGCTCCTCGTCGAGGATCTGGACGTAGGTCTCGATCGCCTTGTCGACGTCCTTGATCTCCGTCTCGTAGAGCTTCGCGATCTCGTACGAGATCGCCTTGCGCTCGTCCGGACCGGACATCTCGCGCTTCTTCTCGTAGATGCCGAGGAGCTCGCCGAACTTGCCCGTGTGGCGGTAGAGGCCCTCGAGCGCGCCGAGCGCGATCGCGTTCTCGCTGTCCTTCTCGTAGACCGCCCGGTACACGCCGAGCGCGTCGTCGATGCGGTTCATCTCCTCGACGAGGATGCGGCCCTGACGGAGCCGCAACGCGATCGCGAGATCCATGTCGGCGGCGTTGTCTGCGTTGTCGATCGCCGTGGCGTAGCCGGCAATGACGCGGTCCCAGCCGTTCATGGCCTTGGCCGCGCGCTCCATGTCGGTCGCGGTCTGCTCGTCCGAGGGGAAGAGATCGAACGCGGCGATGTAACGGTCGAGCGCCTTCTGCGGCTCCTTGACCTTGCTCTCGTACAGCGCAGCGACCTCACGGAGCAGCGCGATCCGCGTGGACGGATCCTCCTCGTGACCGAGCTTCACCTCGATCGCGTTGGCGAGCGCCTTGCTGTTGTTGGCGGCCGTGTAGATCGGGATGAGCGCCTCTGCGGCGCGGAGGTTCTGGGCCTCGAGCTCGAGGACCTTCTCGTACGCCTTCGCGGCGCGATCGTTCTTCTGCTTCTTGTCCGCCCAGAGCTCGGCGATCTTGAAGAGGAGCGAGATCTTCGCCTGCGGTTCGGTCTCTTTCGCTTCCTGCTGCTCGAGGACGCGGATGAACTCGTCCCACTTGCCGCTCTCTGCGTAGAAGACCTCGAGGTCATCCCAGCGACCGAGCGCGAGGTACTTCTTCTTCAGTGCCTCTTGCGCCTTGCGATCGTTCGGATCGAGCGTGAGGAGCATGCGCCACGCGTTGACGGCGCCTTCGTCGTTGTTGAGCTTGTCGCCGTAGTACGTGCCGAGCTTCGTGAGGATCTGGATCTTCGCGGCGGGCTCGTACGTGTGCTCGGCCTGTTTCTCGAGGACGTTGACGAGCTTGTCGAACTCCTTCGAGCGCTCGTAGAGACCGCCGAGCGCGCCGAGCGCCTCGACGTTGGACGAATCGCTGTCGAGCACTTCCTGCCAGAGCTCGATGCAGACGTCCGGCTTCTTCACGCGCTCGGTCGCAAGCTTCGCGATCTCGAGGAACTTCGCGGCGCGCTCCGGGCCGTTCATGATGCGCTCGGCCTCGCGGCGGGAGAGCCCGAGGAGCTTCTCCCAGTCGCGACGCTTCTCGTACATCTGACGGAGGTAGTCCGTGGCCTGCACATTGTCGGGGTCGAGCGCGATGACCTGCTCGTACGCCTTGACGGCCTCTGCCTGGTTCGCGAACTTGCCGACGTAGAGGTCGGCGGCCTTCATGTAGAGCTCCACCTTCTCGAACGCGTCGGGCACCATCGCCGCGATCTGGAGGAGCGTCTTGACGTACTCGTTGTAGCGCTTGTTGGCTTCTTGCTTCTCGGCGAGAGCCTTGAGCTCCTCCACCTTCGCGGGATCGTAGTCAACGGAGGCTGCTGCTGCAGGCGCAGCCGCGGGCGCCGCTGCTGCCGCAGGCGCCGCTGCAGCTGGTGGGGGGGCGGGGGAAGGAGCGGGGGAAGGAGCCGGAGCCGGCGGAGGCTCAGATGCCATGACGGGCAGCGGCATCGACGTATCGACGACCTCTGTCTGGAGGGTCGGCACGGGCTCGGGCTCGGGCTCTGGCGGCGGCGGCGCGGACGCGGCTCGTGCTTCTGCAACGACGGCTTCCGGTGCTTCGACGTGCGGTGTCATGGGCGCTTCTTGCGAAGCCGGTGGGGTGGAGGCCTTGTATCCCGCGGGTGGGGGCGCGGTCTGCACGACCGTGGGAGGCGGCGCGGTGGCCTTCGTCATCCCGTCGGGGTTGCCGAGCGTCTCGCCGATCTGGGCCTCGAATGCGCGGAGCTGCGGGTGCTCCGGCGCGAGCGCGCTGAGGCGCTCGAAGCACATGCGGGCGCGCGGCAAGTTGCCGAGCTGACGCCATGCGATGAGACCAGCCTGCGCGAGCAAGAAGCTCGCGTTGCCGTTGTTGCCGGCGTGCGAGGCGGCTTCCTCGGCCAGCGTGAGGACGCGATCCCAGTCGCCGCCCTTCTTGCCGTAAGCATCGCGGAGGTACTGGAACGCGCCCTCTTTCGTCGGGTCGAGCTTGATCGACTCCTCGAGGAAGCGCGTGCCCACGTCGACGTTCTGGTGACGCGAGACCCAGCGCGTGCCGAACACGCACGCGATCTCCGCACGCTCCTTCGGGCCGGCTTCGCTCTTGCCAATGCCGGCGAGCACCTTGGTCTGCAGTGAGGAGAGGTCCTCGGTGCGACCGGCCTCCATCATCATGCCTTCGTAGAGCGCGGCGACCTGGCGGTTGCGTGGGTCCGCGGAGTACGAGCGCTCGAGCAGCGACTCGACCTCCTCGGGCGCGAAACGGCGAACGATGCGCACGCCGCGGAGGAACAGGCGACCGCGCGCGACGCTGTCGTCGGTGCTGGAAGCGGACTGGAGGATCGTGGAGATGCGCGGCTGCCACGAGGAGCTGTCAACCTGTGCGTCCTCGAGGCAGAGGCTCGCCTCTTCGTTCGCGCCGGACGATGCAGCGAGGGCGCGCGCATAGGTCGCGGTCGCCTTGTCGTAGTCACCGAGGTCGCAAAGCACGTCACCGAGCTCGAGGAGCAGGGCGCTGGCGCGAGCGCCGTCCTTGATCGACTTGAGCTCCAGCTCGATGAGCTTCTGAACCATGTTCAGCTTGCCGAGGTCCCAGTAGATCTGGCGCGCGAGCTCGAGGCTCTCCGCCAGCGCCGGGTTCAGCTTGTACGCGTCCTGGAAGTGCTTCAGCGCCTTCACGCCGGCCAGGAACTTTGCGTCGAGAACCTGCGCGAGCTTCAAGTGCAGCGCGGCCTTCGCGTCGTTGGCGGTCGCGGAGGCAATTCCGCGTTCGAGCTCTTCGACGAGCCCCTGCCAATCACGCACGTTCTCGAGGTAACTGAGACGCTCCATCAGATCCATGATTCCTCGGGTATCGACGTTCGAAAGGGACCGCCTGCACGCGCCTGCTTGCTTCCGCTTGCTACATGAAGCGACGCACGTTCAGAAACGGCGACGGACCCAATTCGCGGACTTCCACGGTATCAGAGCACCGCGGCCATGTGGGGAGTTCCATGTACAAAATACCCGCCCGCCCCACATGAAGTTGGGACCGCACGGCCTGCATCGATGCTTGACATTCCGGGGACGTTGTAGTCCGCGCCAGCCGCAGCTTCACGCAGCTTCACGCAGCTCCCTGGCTCACTGAAGGTTGCCGCCCACCTTCTGGGCGAGCTGCTGCGCCTGAGCGCACTGGTCCTCGTAGCGGGCCTTCGCGCCACCTTTGCAGATCATCTTGTGGAAGTTCTGGAGGTTCTGCATGGCCTGGCTGGTCTGCGGCGGGTTCTGCTGTGCGTATGCGGCGCCGAGGTTGAAGAACGCGATCGCCTGGCCCGGGTCGGTGCACTGACCGCACGCCTTCCGCGCGAGATCGTACTCCTTGAGGGCGCTCTCGGGCTGGTTACGCGAGTCGGAGACGGAGCCCATGAGGCTGTGCATCGCGAACTGACCCTTGGGGTCGGACTCCTTCACGAAGCCCATGCCTTCGCGAACGACCTTCTCGGCCTCGTCGATCAGGTTGAGGCGCAGGTAGAGGTCCGCGAGCGGAACATAGAACTGGGTGTTGTCCGGCTGGACCTCGATCGCCTTCGAGTACTCGCGCAGCGCGCCTTGCTCGTCGTCGAGGTGAAGAAGGACCTCCGCGAGCTCGAAGTGCGCATCGGCGAGGTTCGCGTCCTTCTGCACAGCCTCTTCGAGCGGGCCCTTGGGCTCCGCCCAGTTGCCGCCGGTCTTCTCCTTGCCGGCGATGCGCGCGCTCGCGAGCCCCTGCTCGAAGTAGTAGTTCGCGTAGGACGGCGCGAGGGTCTGCGCCTTCTTGGCGGTCTGTCCGCACTTGTCCCACGCCTCTTTCTTCTCGTACGCCTTCGCGAGCTTCCAGAGGATGCGATGGTTCGTCGGGTCGAGCTGCGTCGCCTGCTCGTACTTCGAGATCGCTTCGTCGATGTTGGCGTTCTTCGCCTTGTCACCCTCGTTCGAGAGGTTGACCGCTTCGATGTTGTTGCGGCTGCAGCCGGTGATGCCGGCGAGCGCAGTGAGACCGATGGCGAGGAGCGGAGCGTGGACGAAGTTCGAGAGCTTCATGTACCGCGCACGTTACCCAGAATCGCCGCGAAACTCGACGAAAAAGAGCGAGTGGATTTTCACAGGGACGACGGGAGGCCGCGTTTTCTGGGGTTGGTTACGGCGCCGTCCACGGGGTCATCTTGGGGAGGAGGTAGCCGTACCAGTCCTTGCTTGCTCCGTCGTGGGTGCCTGGCGTGTGGGATGTCTGGAGGGGGAAGCCGGCCGCTGTGATCTTCGCCCAGTCGGCCTGGACCATGGCCAGCGGGTAGTCGCCGTCGCTGTCGTGGGCGAGATGAGCGATGTTGATCTTCCACGCCGCACCGGCGAGGAGCGTGTCCTCCATCGAGCCCGTGTCGTACAGCCCACCGTTCAGGATCAGGATGCCGGAGAACCGCTCCGCGTGCGACAGCCCGACGGAGTAGGCGACGCCCGCGCCCGACGAGTATCCGGCGATCGTGACATGCGCCTGGTCCACGTAGAAGCAGGTCGCGGCGTCATCCAGCGCAGCGAGCACCTTGTCACCATGCGCGAGGTCCCAGCACCCACCGGCGCTGTCCTCGACCGCAATGCCGATGTACGACTGGAAGTCGTTCTGCCGCGTGTTCATGACGTCGTTGTACGGAGCCGACGCCCACGTCGCGAAATTGCCAGCGTTGTCCCCGCACCCGTGCTCCGAGACGACGACGGGAGTGGGCTTGGTCTTGTCGTACCCCTTGGGCAAGCGGACAAAGTAGGCGCCCATCGGGGACGTGAGAGAGAAGAACCCGTCGCCGTCGGGGGTGTACTTGCACGTCTTCGTCGGAGCGACGCTCGGGGGATGGTGAAGCGTGGAGACGCCGCCACCATCCGCACTTCCACCATCGGCACCACCACCGCCTCCGCCTCCACCGCCTCCGCCTCCGCCTCCACCTCCTCCGCCATCGGACTGTGAGGTGCTGGTGGACGAGTTGTCACCGCCGCATGCGAGGAAGGCGGAGCCAAGAAGAGCGAGGATCGAGAAGCCGAGAAGAAGGCGCATTGCCCAAAAATGTAGCACGTGAGGCGAGATGGCACACGGCACGCGACCGGCCACGACGACGACGTTCCTCGGCGACAAAATGAAGAACGCCGAGATCGTGCGATCTCGGCGTTGCGATTGCTTGCATCTTACACCCATCAATCGACGGGCAGAGTCCAGGTGACTGAGCGGCGTGGCAGCGCCCGGCAGACGAGGCTTCGGGGGAGCACGGAGCGGAACGTACTCTTGTACGTGAGCACCGCGCGCAGCCCGAAACGCAGTATGCCGGGATGCTGCTGCGCCGGTCAGTCGCCCGGGTTGAAGATGATCGGGTAGACGACCGTGACGATGCCGCCTTCGGGCTGCGGGAACGAGAGGTTTCCGAAGCCGCGGACGACGCACGACACGACGCTGTTGTCCGGGAGATCCGAGCCGCCGTCTTGCGACGTGGAGACCGAGCCGGAGCGGTCGATGACGAACTTCACCTGCACGCGACCGGCGAGGTTCGGGTTGGTGCGCAGACCGTTCTCGTAGCAGAGACGGAAGCGACCGAAGTTCTGACGAACGATACGCTGGATGACCTCCGGCGGGAGGCGGCCGTTGACCTGCGTGGCGCCCTGACGGAGGCTGGGCGACTTGGTCGCGTGCGCTCCACCGAGACGACCGTGGCCGTTGCCGAAGCCCTGGCCGGTGCCGGTGCCGGCGCCGTGACCGATGGTGCCGACGTTGCCGAGGCCGATGCCTTCGCCGCGACCGCCGCCGCCTTCGCCGACGCCAGAGAGGCCGAGGCCGCCTGCGCCGAACGAGTCGCCGATGGCGTCGCCCCACATGTTGCCGCGCGCGCTCATCGGATCGCTACCGAGCGACTCCTCGCGACCCCAGGGGGCCGTCGGAGCGTTCGGATCGCCGCCGGCGCCCACGTTGAGGAGGCCGATCATGCCGAACTCCGCCGCTTCCTTCAGGGCAGCCTGACGAGCGATGTGCGGATCCGGATTGTCCTTCGGGCCTTGGACGCCGAACTTGTGGCCGGTGGCCTGCGTGTTCGGGTTACCCATCGAGCCTTCTTCGCCCTTGGCTCGCGTACCGGTGCCGCCCTCCTTGTTGTCGGAGTTGTCGGCGGTGACCTCGGTCTCCTTCTCTTCCTGCTCACGCTCTGCAGCGGCGTTGAGCATCTTCTGCATGAAGAGGATCTGGTCGCGGTCGATCGCCTCTGCGTCGTCGCCGTTCATCTTCGGCATGAAGAACGCGAACACGCTGATCGCGCCGAGGTGAAGGAGAGCGGAGAGACCGACGAAGAGGAACGACGCGGGCTCGAGGCTCGCGAGCACGCCCGCGGGGGGCGCCTTGCCTGCGTTGCCTGCCGTGATCTGGAAGCCAAGGCCCGAGCCCTCGAGCTCCATGCGGGCCTTTGCGCCCGGCGGGAGATCGAACTCGTATGCGCCGCCCATCTCGGAGGACGGACGCGCGCGACCAGACTGCACGAGCTCGGCGAGGGTGATCTTGCCCTGGCCGGGGATCTCGACGTTGCCCGTGGTGCGCGGAAGGATGACGAGCGCTGCGCCGCTACCGCCGCGAGACACGACGATGGGAGCGCGCGTGGTGCCGAGAGTCTCACTCGGGACGACGTAGTCGCAGCCGAGGTTCGGGCCAGCTTCCTCACCGACGAAGTACGAACGCACGGGCGTGAGCACGTCGCAGTGAAGGACGTTCTGATCCCACATCACCATGACCTCGACGGCGGCGAGGTGCGGGACCTCGACCTCGTCGGGGCTGACGTCCGGACCGGTCTTCACCATCGAGTACGTGAAGGGCTGGCTCGGGTCGAACGAGTCAGACCCGCCCGGCGCGTTGACGCCGAACTGATCCGTCGCCGATGCGACGAAGGGATTCGCTGCGGCCGCGAACGGGTTCGCGTTGGCGAACGGGTTCGCTGCGGGCGCGCCCGGTGCCACCGCGAACGGATTCGCTGCGGGAGCCTGAGCCTGTGCCGCGAACGGATTGTCCATGGGAGGCGCGGGCGGGACGAATGCGGGCGGAGGAGCGAACGCAGGCGCACCGACCTGCGTGGTCGCGGTCGCCTGCGCCGGCGCGAATGCCTCTTGCGGCGGCGCAGCCTGCTGCTGCATGACCGGCGGCGGCGCGATCGATGCGGACTCGGCTGCCTCGAGGTGAATCGTGGTGGAGCCGATCTGCACCTGGTCGCCCGGGCGGATCTTGCACTTGTTCACGCGCTGTCCGTTGACCAGCGTGCCCGGCTCGTTGCCGAGATCTATCAGCGTGATGTCTTCCGGAGAAGCGACCTCGATGACGGCGTGCATGCGCGATGCGAGCTCGTCGTCGACCCGTAGGTGACTGCGCGGGTCCTTGCCGACCTTGACGATGTCCTGAGCCACGACCTCGCGGCGCACAAGCTCACCGCCCTGGTAGAGCCCGAACGTCAGCGCTGTTTTCGCTTTGCCTTCCATCGTGAAACACCTTCCGCTGCCAAGCAGCCACCGCCATCACTCAGTCTGATTTCGCGCGTAAATGTGCGCGAAATCACATGTAGATTACAAGTTTTCGACCGACTTCAACATCTCCGGCACGAACGACGTGCGGGGACGGATGAGGGTCGTGCGCACGGGACCAGGACGAACGCGAATCGTCGCGTCGTTCGGACCGAAACCACCGCCGCTCAGCGGGTCATCCGAGAACTCGTAGCCGTAACCATCGCCGTCTTTCTTGCCGCCAGAGTCCTTCGCTGCGGGCGCGCCAGCAGTGGCAGCCTGAGCGAACGCGCTAGTGGGGCGGCACGTGACCGCCGCGAGCATCGCTGCACCGATCACGATTCCGAGAACGAGTCGCTTTGCATTGATGGTCATGATGGAGATCCTTTGGGGCAGATGGTCCGGGAGTCGGTCCACTTCGGAGTTTCCGATCTGAACCTTAGTCGTTAAAATCACGCGAGAAAAGCGGGGTACAATTACAGTATCAGTGTACAGCCGTCTCGCCTGCGTGCCATCCCTTTAGATGCCCAAGTCTGGCGTCCCTTTGATCCGCCCTTTGATCCGCAGTTTGATCCGCCGTTGACGTGAGCAATGCCTTCACGGCTCCGAAGCGGGTCTTGGTGGTCGCAGAGTTCGACACGGGAC
>JANXLV010000213.1 GCA_025355005.1 Myxococcales bacterium
CGCCTGGCCAAGCGTGACACGTTTGTCGACTACCTCGGCACGAACGTCCACAACGGCGCGGCACCCGTCACACATGCGCGTGAGCTGCTTCGCGAGCTGCATCGGCGCGGGATCGAGACCGCGCTCGTCGGCGCCCTGGACGCGGACGAGCTCCGCGCCGTGGAGCAGGCCAGCGGCGTCGCCTGGACGCAGGAGATCGACGCGGTCGCGTTGCCCGCGGAGGGGACACGTCCTTCCATCGCGGAGGCGCTCTCGCTCCTGAAGATGACGCCCGCGCAGTGCGCGTTCCTGGGCCGCGCGTGGAGCGAGGTGCGCGTGGCTCACCAGATGGGGGTCGTGCCCGTGGCGACGACGCAGGGGCGCGGCGCTCGCTCGGCACTTGCGCGCGCGGGCGCTCGTGTCGTCACGGACGATCTCCATGCGCTCACGGTCCGGCTCGATCGCTCCCTTCGCATCGTGTCACCCTCGGCCATGCGGTTCGGTCCTCCTGTTCTGGAGGCGCTCATGCGCGAGGCGATCACGCTCGCGGAGCAGAACCTGGCGCAGTTTCGCGCGCCGCTAGGCGCCGTCGTGGCGTCAGGCACGGGTGAGATCAAGGGACGTGGCCGCGACCTCTCGGACACACACGGTGGGCTCGCGCACGCAGAGATGGAGGCGCTGCGCGTCGGGCTGCCGCAGCTGCGTCGCGGTGAGGGTGCGATCCTCGCGACCACCGCAGCTCCTTGCCCGATGTGCCTTGCCGCCGCTGCCGAGTGCGGGATCGACACCGTGATCTACGGGACCGCCGGCGCCACGCGCGCGTCTTCGATCCGGCTGTCCGCAGCCGCGTTCAGCGCCGGGCTCCCGCGGGTGGTCGGCGGCATCCTCGAACAAGAATGCGACGCTCTTCAGAAGCGCTTCCGTGCAGCGGACGAGTCCGGCGCGCGCCTCACACGCCTCACACGCCTCACACGATCGGGAGACCGCAGCGCAGCACGCGTGGCCGAGCGCGCGACCAAGTAGGATGATAGGCTCGTCGGTAGATGCGGCCCTCCACGTCTTCGTTCGGCATCCTCCTCTGTCTTCTCCTCTTCGCCGCCGGGTGTCAGAAGTCCTATCGCTGCCCCGAGGGCGAGAAGGACAAGTCGCAGCTCGACAAGTGGAAGGCCATGGGCGTTCCCACCGACAAGCCGGGCGTCATCGTGTGTGAGGCCTCCGAGCAGAATTTCAACGGCGCCATTCCGAGCCCGCCGCACGCGAAGGAGATGCTGGGTACGCTCGAGACAAGGTGGAAGGGCGACGGCTGGCAGGACTCGATCCTCAAGGGCTACCTGCCCCGGACCGACGACGTGAGCGCCTCACGCAAGTACGAGAAGTGCGGCGAGCCCCAGAACCCGCTCGGGGAGCGCTTCGTTGACTGCACGGGCGAGCTGTCGCTCGAGATAAGCGAGCTTCCTTCGAACCTGGTGGGGAAGCCGTTTCTCTTGTGGGTCGACCACAGGCCCGACCTCAAGAGCCATCACGTGCTCACGGGGACGGGGCACTGAACAGGTAGAAATCGTTCCCATCCGGATCGCGGAAGTGCGCGCGCCGCGCAGGGCCCGTGTCCTGGAGTACGAATACGATCCCGCGGGTCTCGAGCACGGCGACGACCTCGTCGAGCTGACCCTTGGCGCGGAGGCCGACCATCGCGTCGGGCATCACGGTGCCGAGGGCCGCGAGCGCGGGCTTTTCGCGCCTTCCAGAGAGCAGAACGATGAGGAGGTTGTCACCGGCGTCGAGCGTGACGGTGCGCGCGTCCTGGGCGACGAGCTTCATGCCCAGCGTCTCGAGGTAGAACCGCGCCGCGCGCCCGAGGTCGGTCACGGCCAGCGTGACGTGTCCGCCCGCGATCATGAAGATGACGGCGTGGCGTGACTGAGCTTCTTCATGCCGTCGGCGAAGAGGACCTCCACGCGGAGGCCTTCCACTGCGACGACGACGCCCTTGCCGAACTTCGGGTGCGTGATGAGCGCGCCCTTCGCGTACGTGGCGGTCATGGCGAATGGCGCGAACAGGTCGTCCGGCTTGCCCTCCATGTGCTGCTCGTAATTGAGCTCGGGCGCCTTGGTCTTCTTGAAGTACGTGTCGTCGTCGGTGCCTGTGTCGCGGCTCGTGCCGGACGTCCGCGCCTTGGAGCGTTTCATCGACATGCGGCGCGTTCTAGCGCAGTTTCCGGATTCCTGCACGGAGCCCTTGTGCCCGGGACGACAACGCTATGAAATGGCGCGCATGTCCGCACAGAAGGTGCCCACGGCGCAACACGCCGCGCTGGTCTCGGAGATAGACGCTCACAACTACCGCTATTACGTGCTCGACGATCCGACCGTGACGGATGCGGCGTTCGACGCGCTGATGAAGAAGCTCCGCGCCCTGGAGGAAGAGCACCCTCAACTTCGCACGCCGCACTCTCCCACGCAGCGTGTCGGCGGCACTGC
>JANXLV010000219.1 GCA_025355005.1 Myxococcales bacterium
CCGCGTTCATTCGCTTCAGGAAGTCGACCCCGCCGGGGACACTCCCCTGCCCGTCGAGCGCACGGATGTTGGACACCGAGTCGTGCCGGAAGCCGTCCACGCGGTACTCGGTGGTCCACGCGAAGACGTTGTCGGCGAAGAAGTCGGCGACCTCCTTCTTCGCAAAGTTCGGGCGCGGCCCCCAGGGCGTCGTCCGGTAGGGATCCTGCTCGAAGAAGTAGATGCCCGCGCTCGTGCCGGGGCACGTGCCGTCGAAGCAGCGGAGCGGCGCCTGGGCGTAGCCGTCGTAGTGGTTGTAGACGACGTCGAGCACGACGGCGATCCCACGTGCGTGCGCCTCGTCGACGAAGTGACGGAGATCATCGGGCGAGCCGTACGACGGCTGCGGCGCGAACCACTGCTGCGGGCCGTAGCCCCAACCGTGACCGCCGTGTCCGTTGATGGGCATCAGCTCGACGGTGTTGATCCCGAGGTCGACGAGCGCATCGAGCTTGTCCACCGCGGTGGTGAACGAACCCGTGTTGGCACCGCCCGGCGCGTTGAAGCTCCCGACGTGCAGCTCGTACACGACGGATGCGTCGCGGACGGGCGGCGTGAACGGCTTCGACTTCCACGCATACACGCGCGGGTCGACGACCACCGAGTCGCTCCCGTCGATCATGCGCGAGCGCGGATCGACACGTTGCACCTCGGCGCCGTCCTGCGTCGTGATCGCGTACTGATAGTGCTGTCCGGCCTTCGCGCCGTCGATGCGCGCGGCGAACATCCCGGTGCCGGGCTCGGCGGCAAGCTCGTGACGCGTGCCACCTGCGGCCTCGCCCACCACCGCGACCGTCTTGGCGTTGGGGGCCCAGACGCGAAACTCCACCCCGCCTTCGTAGGGCGTGGCGCCGATGTTCTTGCCGCTCGGCGGCGTCGCGATCGGCGCGGGCGGCCCGCCGCCAGGAGCCGTGGCCGTGGGCCCCGGAGCACCAGGCATGTCAGGCGCGCCGGGCTCCTTCGATTCGGGGCCGGCCGAGGCACCACACGCGGCCCCACCGGCGAGGAGCGCGACCCCTACGAGCACGAGCACCAGCGAGGGAATGCGTAACGCAGTCATGAGTGACGCCGAGTCTGAACCGACCGCGGTCACCGCGCAAGGCCGGCTCGTGCTCCGTACGCCCCGGAGAGCCGCGGGACGCGAAATTTTCGGCGGACTCACTTGAGACGCGAGCGGCGCGTCTCGACCAGCCAGTCCTCCAGGACCGCGACATTCATGGGCTCCTCGGGCAGGACGCTCCGCGCGAGCGCATCGTCGAGGCCCTTCAAGGCCGAGACGAGCCGCGGGCGCCAGGCGTCGAGGAGCTCCGGGTCGGCGGCCGTTCGCTCCCCCGCGCGCTTGGCGCCGACGAGCTCGCGGGCGTCGCCGAAGCCGTGGTGATCGAGGAGACGCGTCACATCGGTCTCGAGCTCGCCCGTGGCGAGCAGGTACGTCCCGGTCAGCGCGGTGCGCAGCACGTAGAGGACCTTCTTGACGATCGGATCACGCTCGAGGAACCGGAGCTGGTTCGACGCGAACCCACGATAGTGCTTGTGCACGCGTCGGCTGAGCGAGGCCTGGACGAGCGGCCGAAGCTCGTCGAGCAGCGTGGAAGTGGAGAACGCCGTCCGCCCCAGCACGCGCTCGAGGAAGTTGCCGTTGCCCTCGAGGATCCCGCCGAGGACGTTCGCGAGCTCGTTCGACGTGTAGTCGATCTCGACGCCGCCGATGACCTCTGCGCGATCGATGGTAGCGGCTGGCACCTCGAAGCCAAGCAGGTCGCCTGTCTTCGCGACATGGATGGCCTTGAGATCGAGATCGCTGTCGGGCGACGGAAAGCCGTACGCGTGCGCGCCGCTCAGGTAGACAACGACGTGCTCGCGCCGCGCCTCTTCCTCCGCGAGGACCGTCGACATGATCTTGCGCTGCTGCTCGGAGAGCACCTCCGCCACGCTCTCTGCGCCTCTCACTCCTGCCATGTGACCTCGGGTGGTGGAGGCGCATCAGCGCCGAATGGGCCTTTTTCTCGGGCGATCCAGCGCCGAGCGAGCTCCTCTCCGATACGGCGTAGCAGTGCGTCCGCGCGTGCGACGTCGGGCCTTCGAGGCAGGCGTGACTCGTCGTGTGCGCGCGTCAGATCGGGCGCAAGGGCCTCTGCCTCCGCGAGCACAGCGTCGAGCGGCACCTCACCGTTCTTGATCTGGAGGAGGCGCGCGCGAACGTCGCCCTGCATCTCGAACTGCGGCGACCCCTCCCGCAGCCAGTGCGTTGCCGTGTGTAGGAGGCGGATCAGGTTGTAGGCGTTCTTGGGGCGCAGCTCGCGCGGCAGCTCGAAGTCCACGCTCCGATCGCGTGCGAACGTCACGAGCACTGCGAACTCGTTGGCGGGCAAGAGGCCCTGGTCGGCCATCGAGCGATAGAGCTGCTTCACGTACTGCTTTGCTTGATGTGCTCTGTCCGCGTGCGAGCCGGCGGGCAGCGAGGTCGTGTGCGAGGTCGCGCGCGCCAGCTTCTCTGCGACGGCGTCGAGCGACAGCGATGGGTCGGCGGAGAGCCACTCGAGGATCACGGCGCGGTGCTCGGCGAGCCGCAGACCCTGTGAAAGCCTACGCAGCTGTCCGAGCGCATAGCGACCGAACGTGCCGAAGATCTCCACGGACACGAACGCATCGCGCGCCTCCAGCAGCCAGGTGCCGATGTCATCCGTGGCCTTCGCGCTGGGCAAAAATAGGGCTTCCAGCGTGTTCGGATCAGCGCGCAGCCCTTGCCGCACAGCCTTGCCTGCCTCCCAGTACGTGGCGCTCGAGTCCGCGCTCACCAGATCTTCCGGCGGCGCGACCAGGCCTTGCGTCCACGGAAAAGGAAGCGCGAAGACGCCTCTGCGATCCTCGTCCGAGCCCTCCGTCGCAAGGCCCCACGCGCGCGAGCCCACGACCGCCTCCAGCACGACGCACGGACGAAGCGTCGCCCATGCATCTGCGCGCCGCTCGGCGAAGAGCACCTGTCCCATGCGCCGCGGCGTGAGCTCCGCGCGTGCGTACTCCACCGCGCCAACGCCCACGACCGTGACCTGCAGCGTGCCATCCGGAAGCTCACGCGTGACGCGCCCGACGGAGCCCTGCGGCACGCGATGGTCGTTCAGCATGCGCTCCACGCGCGTGATGACCTCTGTTCCGTGGGGAAGCGGAACCGCGCGGTCATCGAGACGCTCGAGGTTCTTGAGTCGGAGGTCCATCGGGAGTGGGGAAGCGTAGACGAGATGACCGTCTCCATCAGCGGCCGCTGAACCCCCCCGACAAATGGCCGTAACTCAGACATGAGGTGACACGCGGCTCTCGCGTTTTTCCCGAAGATTGGCGAACGTGCGTCCTGCCATGACCGAAAGCATTCCCTCCATGCGCGTCCACGAGTCGACCCTCATCGGGACCACGCTGCGCGAGCACGTGCTCTCCGGAATGCGGGCGGCGCCGGGTGCCACGGGCGAGTTCACGTCGCTCATCAATCACATCTCGCTCGCCGTGCGCATCATCAACTCGCG
>JANXLV010000225.1 GCA_025355005.1 Myxococcales bacterium
CTACCGCTATTACGTGCTCGACGATCCGACCGTGACGGATGCGGCGTTCGACGCGCTGATGAAGAAGCTCCGCGCCCTGGAGGAAGAGCACCCTCAACTTCGCACGCCGCACTCTCCCACGCAGCGTGTCGGCGGCACTGCGCGCACCACCGTGGCGAAGGTGAAGCACGAGGTGCGAATGTTCTCGCTCGACAACGCCTACTCGAAGGAGGACATGGGAGAGTTCTTCGAGCGCGTGCGCGCCGGGCTGCCGGACGCGCAGACCCCCGAGTTCGTGGTGGAGCCGAAGCTGGACGGCGCGAGCCTGGAGGTGATTTACGACAACGGTCGCTTGATCTCCGCATCCACGCGCGGCGACGGCGAGACCGGCGAGGACATCACCGAGAACGTGCGCACGATCCGCGGCGTTCCGAGCGCGATCCGCCATACCGGCAGAATCACCCTCCGCGGCGAGATCCTGATCTACCGGAAGGACCTCGCGAAGCTCAACGTGGCGCGCGAGGAGGAGGGCCTGGAGCCGTTCTCGAACCCGCGCAACGCCGCGGCCGGCGCGGTGCGCATGAACGATCCGAAGGAGGTCGCCGCCCGTCCGCTGCGCGCGCTCTTCTACCAGCTCGTCGAGGGCGACAAGATGCACGCGTCGCACGCGGAGTCGCTCACCTTCATGGCGGACCAGGGATTGCCGACGCACCGCAAGGAGCAGCTCGCAAAAGAGGACGGCGTGTTCGCGCTCATCGAGCAGGTCGACGCCGCGCGCCCGCACTATCCCTACGAGACCGACGGCGCAGTGGTGAAGGTGAGCTCCTACAAACAAGAAGGGATGCTTGGCTTCACGTCGAAGTTTCCGAAGTGGGCGATCGCCTACAAATTCGCGCCGGAGCGCACCTCCACGAAGGTGCTCTCGATCGAGATCAACGTGGGCCGCACGGGCGCGCTCACGCCCGTGTGCGTGTGCGACCCGGTGGAGCTTTCGGGAACCACGGTGTCGCGCGCAAGCCTCCACAACGAAGACCAGATCGAGCGCCTCGGTATCCGCGTGGGCGACCGCGTCTTCATCGAGAAGGCCGGCGAGATCATCCCGCAGGTCGTCTCCGTGGATCTCTCCGCGCGCGATCCGAAGAGCGTGCCGTACGCGATGCCGGAGGCGTGTCCGATCTGCAACACGAAGGCCGTGCGCGGGCTGAAGGACGAGGCATCACCCGAGCTCGGCGAAGAGGCCACGCGCAAGTGTCCGAACAAGAACTGCCCCGCGCAGGTGGACGCGCGCATCTACCACTACTCGCGCCGCTTCTCGATGGACGTGGATCACCTGGGAATCGCCCTCATCGAGCAGCTCACGCGCGCGGGTCTGGTCTCCTCGGTCCCCGATCTCTACACGCTCACCGTGGATGCCGTGAAGAAGCTCGAACGCCACGGCGACAAGAGCGCGAAGAACCTCGTGTCGTCGATCGCCGCATCGAAGGAGCGCACGCTGGACCGGCTTTTGTGCGGCCTGGGCATCCCCCAGGTCGGGCAGGTCGCGGCGAAGCAGCTCGCGGAGGACCTGATCTCGCTGCCGCGGATCCGCGCGCTGTCGCCAGAGGCGCTACGCGAGCGCGTCGCCAATATCCATGGCTTCGGCCCCAAGATGGTGGACTCCGTCGTCGAGTTCTTCGCGAACCCGGACGAGATCGCGCTCATGGATCGCCTCATCGCGCTCGACGTCGGTCGGCCGCAGCCCGTCGCGAAGGTGGCGACCGAGGGGCCGCTGGTGGGCAAATCCTTCTGTGTGACGGGTGTGCTCACGGAGAAGCGCGAGACCGTGCACGAGCGGCTGCGCGCTGCGGGCGCGGAGATCCACGACTCCGTGAAGAAGAACACCAGCTATCTCGTCGCGGGCGAGAAGACGGGCAAGACCAAGCTCGATCAGGCGAAGAAGTTCGGCGCCATCGTCATCGACGAGGCCCGACTCAACGCGCTCATCGCGGGCGAGGCTTGAGGCGCGGGTCGTCGAGCGTGCCGATGTCCTCCGTCAATTTTCGCGTGCGGAGATCCTCCTCGTCGTCCTCGTCGTCGTCGTCGAAGATGCCGGGCCGCTGAACCAGCGGCTGGCCACGCGGCTTTGCAAGCGGCTCGGCTCGGGGCTTGACCATGGGTGAGAGGTCGGGGCGGCGCAGCTTGGTGTGTGAGTCGTCCTCGACCCAGTCGCCCTTGTCGGCGGGGGCTCCGTGCGAGGTCGATGGTGGCGGCGGCGGCGGCGGGTAGGGGTTGCTCGCGCGCGCCGGCTGGTAGATCTCGGTCGGGAGCTCGTCCTCCCATTCCGCCGCGCGTCGCGCTGCTTCGGATGGACGCTGCTGCGCGGGACCGGTGGCGCTCTCCGAGAACTCGATGTGGATCTCGAGATCCGAAGGGCGATCCTCCGGGGGCGGTGGCGGCGGGTGGGGGGGCTGGGGAGCGGGATGGTGAGCGGGCGGCGGTGCCGACGGATGCTTTCGCTTGTGCTGATTGCTCGCGACCAAGGTCTCGTCCATGTCGCGCGGGATCCCGCCCTCCTTGCGCGTGGGCGGCTGGATGATCGGCGGCAGATCGTCCGCCATCGAACGGCGCTGCGGAGGCTTCGGGAGCGGCTGTGCGGGCGTGCGCAGGCCGATGAGGTCGCGCTGCATCTCGCTCGCGTTCGTGTAGCGGTTCTCGCGGTCGCCGGCCATCGCCCGTTGCACGACGGCCTCGAACGCGGGTGACAGCTCCGGCAAGAGCTCGCGCGGCGACTTGTACGTGCCCGAGATGATCTTCAAGAGCAGCGCGTTGTAGTTGGGCGCAAGGAACGGGCGACGCCCCGTGACGGCCTCGTACATGACGACCCCACACGCGTAGATGTCGACGCGCGCGTCCAGGTTTCGCTCGCCGCTCGCCTGCTCCGGCGACATGTAATAGGGCGTGCCCATCACCATGCCGGTGCGGGTGAGGTCCAGCTCTTCGCCTTCGGCTTCTGCTCCGCGCGCGACCTTGGAGACACCGAAGTCCACGACCTTCACGATGTCGCTCGCGCCCGATCGCCGCGCGATGAAGATGTTGTCCGGCTTGATGTCGCGGTGAACGATGCCTTTGTCGTGCGCCGCGCCCAGGCCGGAGAGGGCCTGGATGATGATCTCCACGACGTCGTCCGAGGACAGGCGCGTCTCCTTCTGGAGGCGCTGCGCAAGAGTCCTGCCCGTGAGCTTCTCCATCACGAGGTACGGGCTGCCGTCATCGAGCGAGCCGAGGTCGTACACTTCACAGATGTTCGGGTGTCCGATGGAGCCGGCCGCGCGTGCCTCCTGCTGGAAGCGCTTCACGGCGGTCTTCTTGCGCGCCTGCGACGGGTTCAGCACCTTGATCGCGACGGTGCGCTTCAGGCCCAGGTGCTCGGCCTCGAAGACCGTGCCCATGCCTCCCGAGCCCAGCACGTCTCGCAGGAGGTAACGCCCGCCGAGCGTCTTGCCAAGCATGTCCCGCGGGACGTCGAGCGGCGCAAACCCGGACTCACCGGACCCGTCCGACGCCTTCTGCTGCCGCTGCGCAGGCGGCCGGTTCGACGGAGGTGCCTTCGGGCTGCTGGCTCCGACGTCGATGGTGAGCCCAGTGGAAGGACACACCCGCACGACAGCGTCGTGGGGCATCTTGCAATGGGGACATCGGATGAAGCTATGCGCCAAGGCGGTCCACTTCGACAGTACCGCGAGCGCGCGCCCGGCTACAACCCATCGCATCATCTTAAGGGATGGTCATGGGCGCCAGGCCGCTTGCGGGAGACCCGACCACGGTCGTTTCTGGTCAGCTGGCGGTCAGCATTCGTCGGGACGTCGACGCACGAAACAGCATCAATTCAGCAGGGATCATCCGCGCCGGTCGCCTGGCCCGAACAATGCTGACCGACGTGCATGGATCGGCTTGTCGTCTTTGCGGTGGTCGTGGTGGCCGCGCCGCTCATGCTCGTGGCGCCGGTGTCGGTGCTGGGCGTGCTCGCGCTCTTTGCGGTCATGCAGCTCGGGCGTGGCCCTGCGGGACTGCGTGCGCGTGTCGGTCTCGTCGTCTTGTGCGTGCTCGGCGCGGGGGTATCGCTCGTGCGTGCGCGGGCAGCCGTAGGTGAGCATCACACGCTCCGTGCCACGCTTGCGAAAAAACTCCAGGGATACTCCGCGTGCGAGGCGACAGGGCGCGTGGATTCGTCACCGGTGCATACGGACGCCGGTACGGCCATCACGCTCTTGCTCGAGGACCTCACGTGCGGCGGCGTCGCGGTCGAGTCCGTGAAGAGCAACGGTGCTGCGGTGCGCGCGCGCGTCTACACCACGGAGCTGGAGCTGGCGCGCGGCGATCGCGTGTTCATCTCGGGAGGGTTCGCGCCGCCGGAGCGGTTCTTCAACCTGGATGATGTCCGCCCGGATGAGGCGCGTCGCGGCGTAGTCCTGTCCGGAACGGCGTCGTGGCTCGCACGGAAAGAGACGGCGCGCGGTCCGCCCGCGTGGATCGATCATGCCCGGGCGTACGTGCGGCACGGCCTGCTCCGCTCCTTCGGGAGCTCGGTGTCTCCGCTCGCGCGCGCGCTGGTGCTCGGCGAGATGGACGTGGCCCATGACGACGACGTGGCATTCCAGAAGAGCGGCCTGTCGCACCTGCTCGCCGTGAGCGGGATGCATCTCGTGCTGGTGGTGCTGACGCTCGTCGCTGGCCTGCGCGCGCTTCTCGTCCGGATCCCGGCGATCGTCGTGCGCGGTCTCGCGGGTCGCGTGGCTGCTGCCGTGGGGCTACCGCTTGCGTGGGTCTACGCGGACTTCGCGGGCGGGAGCGGGTCGGCCAGGCGCGCCGCATGGATGCTCACCGTGCAGCTCCTCTCGATCGCGTGTCTTCGTCGTCCGTGGGCGCCCCGCGCGCTGGGCGTGAGCCTGCTCGCGGTCTGGGTGTTCTCGCCGCTCTGTGCGTTCGACGTGTCGTTCGTGCTGTCTGCGCTCGCGACGGGCGGGATGTTCCTCCTGGGTGAGCCCATCGCATCGGCCCTGTCGGCGCGTCTCGGGCCACGGCTCCGCTTCGTGACGCGCAGCATGAGCGCGTCTGTCGCGGCCTCCATGGGCTGTGCGCCGCTCATCGCGCGGATGTCCGGCGCCGTGCCGCTGGTGTCCGTGATCGCGAACCTGTTCGCAGTGCCCGTGGGGGAGATCGTCGCGCTGCCGCTCTGTCTCGTCGCGGCGTGCCTCACCCCATGGCCCGTGATGGAGCGGGGCGCGGGCGTGCTCGCGGCAGGCGCGCTCTTCTTGCTAGCGCGGATCGCGCACGTCGCGTCTCGTGCGCCCGGCGCGTCGATCATGCTCCCTCCACCCACGCACGAAGAGCTCGCGATCCTTGCGGCGTGCGTGCTCGCCTTGCTGATGTGCGCGGGTCGCCTTCGGCGTCGTCGTGCCCTGAACGTGCTCGTCGTGAGCGTGGTCTCGGTCGTGGCGCTCGCAGCCGCGGAGGCGAGCGCCCGCTGGCCGCATCCGCGCGAGCTGCGGATCACGCACGTGGACGTGGGTCAGGGCGACGCGGCGCTCGTGGAGCTTCCAAACGGAGACGCGCTCCTCGTGGATGGAGGTGGTCTTGTCGGCAGCCCCGTGGACGTTGGCGCTCGCGTGATCGCACCGCTGCTCCGCGCGAAGCGGATCGGTCGACTGCGCGCCGTCATCCTTTCGCATCCGCATCCGGACCACTACGGCGGCCTCGTCCACGGGCTCGACGGCGTTACGGTCGACGAGCTGTGGGATACAGGTCAAGGCGAGCGCGAGGGTCAGGGCGGTGGCTACGCGGAGCTCCTCACGACGCTGCGCGCCCGCGGAACCAAGGTGCGGCGTCCGGAAGAACTATGTGGAATACATGCATTCGGCGTCGTGAAGGTCGAGGTGCTCGCGCCGTGTCCCGGCCCTGACGCCGCGCGGGGCCCGAACGACAACAGCTTCGTTCTCCTCGCAAGGTACGGAAGGCGTGCCGTGCTCTTCGTGGGCGACGCAGAGCGCGAAGAGGAGAGCGGCATCATCAACGGCGGTGCGCGCATCTCTGCGGACGTCCTGAAGGTTGGGCATCACGGAAGCCGCACGTCGTCGCAGCCGGCGTGGCTCGCTGCGGTCAGGCCGCGTGTGGCTGTCATCTCCGCAGGCGCGCGGAACCGCTTCGGACATCCGCACGCGTCCACGCTGGTTGCGCTCGCGAACGTCGGCGCGCGCGTGCTCTCCACCAAGGCGCACGGCGCCATCACCGTGGTGACGAACGGCGAGTCCCTGCGTGTGACCACCGCTGACGGTGAGGAGTCAGTCGCGGAGGACGTTGCCGATGAACGGCAGGTTCCTGTAACGCTCGGCCACGTCGAGGCCATACCCCACGACGAATTTGTCTTCGATCGTGAAGCCGAGGTAGTCGATCTTCACGGTGACGCGGGCGCGCACGGGCTTGTGCAGGAGCGAGCAGACCTTGATGGTGCTCGGATTGCGCGTGTGGAAGAGGTCCATCAAGTGAGCGATGGTGAGCCCCGTGTCGACGATGTCCTCGACGATGACGACGTCCTGGCCGGAGATGGGCTTCGACAGGTCGTTCGTGATCTGGACGACGCCGGAGCTCTCCGTACCTTCGCCGTAGGAGCGCACGCCCAGGAAGTCCACCCGGAGCGGCAGGTCGATCGCGCGACAGAGATCCGCCGCGAAGATGAAGCTGCCCTTCAGGATGATGACGAGGACAAGGTTGCGATCCTTGTAGTCCCGGGTGATCTCCGCTCCGAGCTCCTTGACTCGTCTCGCGATCTCCTCGGCGCTGATCATGGTGTCGACACGCTCGGACATGGCTCTTCTATCGCCGCACTTTGGCGTGGCGTAAAGGCACACCGTTCGTGGTATGTGAAAAAAAATGACGGACGCGCCCACGCCGCTTGCGACCTCGAAGCGGCTCCTGCTCCTCGAGAAGCTCACCCGAGAGAAATCGCCGGATCCGTTCCACTGGTACGGCCTGGCCATGGAGTACCGCACGCTCGAGCGGACGGACGAAGCCATCCAGACCTTCACGCAGCTCCGTGCATCCAACCCGGACTACACGGCCATGTACCTGATGTGCGGTCAGCTCCTGGCGGGGAATGGGCGCCCGGACGAGGCGCGCGACTGGTACGAAGCCGGCATCGCGATCTCCCGCAAGAAGGGCGAGAGCCACGCCCTGTCGGAGCTCGAAGGCGCCATCGCCGCGCTCACCTGAGGGTATGCTGCGAGCATGCGAACGACGTCGCGAGGCTCCGGCGGCATGCGGCTCGACGCAGGCGGGGTCGCGGACCTCGTCGGTCGCTTCGGCGACCTGCACGACTCGGTGATCCGCAAGGTGTCGTGGGAGCTCGACGTCCCGCGGTGCGTCGCGCTGGAGATCGATGCGCTCGCGCTCGACGGAACATGGTCGCGTGTGGTGCTGACCGTGGAAGGCGTGTCCGAGCTGCGCCTCGCGGAGGGCGCGGCCATCTGGAACAACGAGCCATCGTGGCGCGTCACCACCCATCACGCCGACGGCAGCGCGGTCACGGAGACGCGCGCTCGCGATCTCACGGACCTCCGGCTTTCTGGGCCGACGAACCAGGTGATCTTCGAGGCAGCGATCCACGTCGTCCCCGAGGGCGTGCTCATCGACCTCTCACCAGTGAACGCCGGAGCCCCTGTCTCTACGAGCCCCGCGGAGTGGCGCAGCTCCACCTTCTACATCTTCGGGAAGAGCGCGACGGCCCGTGTTTCACCGCTCGAACACGTCGAGAAGAGCGCGCTATTGCCTGCGCGGCCAGCGGCGGACTCGCTCGGCGCCACGCTCCTTCGCCATGGCGCGATCACGAAATTCTTCAGCCCGGCCCCGTTCCAGCGAACCATCGCGGAGCTCGCGAAGGCAGGGTACCGCGCGCACATGATCGACGCGGACGACGCGACGGTGTTCCGCGCGCAGATGACGCGCGCCCTCCGGTTCAAGGAGAACTTCGGCTACGAGCCGTGGACCGGAAATCTGGACGCGCTGAATGACGCATTTCGCTCGGTCGACTTCGCAGGCGTGACGGGCGTCGCGTTCGCGTTCACCCGGTTCGATCTCCTGCTCGCCGCAGAGCCGCGCCTGGCCGAAGGCGTGGTTGACGTCCTGGAGTCCGCGTCGCGTGAGCACCTCGTCGCCGGCAGCTGCCTCATCGGGCTCGTGCAGTCCGACGACCCACGCCTCGAGCTGCCCCCATGCGGAGCGCGCCCGCCAACATGGAATGAAGAAGAGTGGCCGAACAAGGCCCGAGGCGTCTGAAATCGCGACCGTGAGTACGGCCTCTCAGGCCCTGCTTCGCAGCCATAGTGCGTAGCCGCCGAGCGCGACGATCACGCCCCACGTGCCGACGACGCCAAGAGAGCGCAGCGCGTTCGGTGCCTTCAGCGGCATTCCAAGCGCGTGGGCGATGCGCGCGGCGAGCAGGACGCCCCCTGTGATGTGCAGCCAGAAGCTCGCGCCGCCACAAAGTTCGCAGACGAGCATCAGCAAGAGCGCAAGCGGGACGAACTCCGCGTTGTTGCCATGGACGCGGATCGCCGTGTTGAGCGCCTTGTCCGCGTCCTTCGCGCCGCGGGTTCGATGCCGGACCACATTGGTCGCGAGAGCGACATTGAAGAACGCGTTGAGCGGAGCGTACAGAGCGACAACAGGGACCATCATGCGCGGAGCATATCGAAGGACGATGACTTCGACCTCGACTTCGACCTCGACCTCAGTCTGGGAGGAACCTTGCGCCGATCATCAGGGTCCCGTTCAGTAACCCCGACCGCGGCTCGAAGATCGCATGCGGGATGATTGTCCCCGCGAGCTCGGGTCTCGCGAAGAACGTGAGCTCCGAGAAGCGCAGGAACGTGTAGTCGAGGCCGAGGCCCGCGCCGTATCCCCAGTGCTGGATATCTGGCGCCTTGTCTTGCGTCACGCGCACGAGGAGGAGCCAGTCACCTCGAAGCGACGGGACGAGCGAGAGATCCGGCGTGATCCTGATCGGCAGCTCCGCGGCGATCGACGCGAAGTGCGACGCGAGATCCAGGCTCGTCTGGCCCACCACGTAGCGACCGCGCAGCATGGCGCCATAGCCCCGTCGCGCGTTCGGCATCATGCCCACGCCCACGCTCGCGCCCCAACCGTTGTTGTTCATTCCCAGCGCGAAGTTCGTGTTGTTGCTGCTCGAGTCGGACACACGCGCGAGCCACAGGCCGCCGACGCTGCCGAGCGGCGCGAAGTCGATCGACGGCAGGTGAAAGACTTCGGTGGTGGCGGGAGAGGCGGGGGATTCGGGGGTGGAGGGACTGGGGACGACTGAGCCTGATGGTGGGGAGGGTTGCGCTTGGGCGTGGGAGGCGACGAAGAGGGCGGCGAGCACAAGGAGGGTGGTTTGGGTCTTCATCGGTCGCACCCCAGTCCTGCGAGGATCTTGCCTGAGGCGGCCGTCGTGTCTGATGCCGGGCTGCATGCGCCGATGCCGGTGATCTCCACGCAGCTCTTCGCGAGGATGCAGGTCGATGCGGCCTCCGAGAACTCGGGCTCCACCTCCGTGGGCTTGCAGTCGGGATCGCAGTAGAGGATGGGTACGTTGTACGCGTACTCGCACGAGACCCGCGGCGGCGAGCCACAGCACTTCTTGATGTGCTGCACCGCGCTCTCGCACATCACGACGGACGAGCGAACCTGATCATGATCACTGCATGCCACGACCCCGATGGCGACCGCGCCACAGAGGAAGAGCGCCAGCAGCGCGTTTCCGTTGTTCAAGGGGGTCCTCCTCTGCGCTTCTCGCGAAGGGCCGCGAGCCGCTGGCCGATGCGCAGCTCCTCGCCCCGGTCCGTGGGCTCGTAGAAGATCTCGTTCGCTATCACGTCAGGCAGATAGGTCTCACCGGGCGCGACGCCATCGGGGAAGTCGTGCGCATACTTGTATTCTGCACCATATCCCTCGGCCTTCATGTGGCTGCTGACGGCGTTCCTCAGCTTCTTCGGTACGGGCAGCGCGCCGCGCTCGTCGATCATGGCCTTGGCTCGCTGCCACGCCTTCGTGACCGCGTTCGACTTGGGCGCGCTCGCCAGATAGATCGTGCACTGCGCGAGCGGGTACATTCCCTCCGGCATGCCCATGCGCCGGAACGCGGCGTCCGCGGAGGTAGCCACATAGAGCGCGCGCGGGTCCGCGTTGCCGATGTCCTCGCTCGCGAAGATCATCATGCGTCGCAGCAGAAAGAGCGGATCGTCGCCGGCCTCCAGCATGCGGAGCAGGTAGTAGATCGCCGCGTCCGGATCGGAGCCGCGCATCGACTTGATGAACGCGCTGGTGACGTTGTAGTGCTCCTCGCCGCCCTTGTCGTAGAGCAGCGGCGCCTTCTCCAGCACCTCCGTCAGGTTCCCAAGGGAAAGGTGTGAGCCGTGCGAGACGCCCGCGTCGTCTCCATTCGCCACGTGCGCGACGGCTGATTCCAGCAATCCCAGCGCGCGTCGCGCGTCACCACCTGCGGCCTTCGCGACCGCCATGAGCGCGTCGTCATCCGCCGTGACGCCAGACGCGCCGAGCCCCCGCTCCGCGTCCATGAGCGCGCGTCCGAGGAGCCGAACGAGCACGTCTTCGCCGAGCGACTCCAGGTGGAAGACCTTGCACCGCGAGAGCAGCGCGGCGTTCACGGCGAACGACGGGTTCTCCGTGGTCGCGCCCACGAGCGTGATGGTGCCCGCCTCCACGTGCGGCAGGAACGCATCCTGCTGCGCCTTGTTGAAGCGGTGGATCTCGTCGACGAAGACCAGCGTGCGCTCTCCGCGGTACGAGAGACGCTCCTTCGCGGTCGCGACGATCTCGCGCAGCTCCGGCAGGCTGCCGAGCACGGCGGAGAACGCCACGTACACGGACTTCGTGGTGGCGGCGATCACGTGACCAAGGCTGGTCTTGCCGACGCCGGGCGGTCCCCACAGGATCATGGACGGCACGCGGTCCTGCGCGATGGCTCGAGCGAGAGGCTTGCCCCCGCCCACCACGTGCGTCTGCCCGAGGTACTCGTCCACGCTCACCGGACGCATGCGCTCCGCGAGCGGCACCGCGCCGCTCTTCTTTGCCTGCTCCGCGGCCGCCTTGCTGAACAAGGTGTCGTCCGCCGTGCCGCGCTTCTGCGTTCGCAACGCCACGCGACTCTATTAACACGCCGCGCCCCCTTGCCAAAGGGGCGTGGACCGCGTGAGATCAGCGCCGGATGCCGCAGGTCGTGGTCGTACCGTTTGGCGTGCCGGAAGAGGCAGAAGGACTTGGCGTCGGCCTCGCGGCGCTGGTCCACGGCTTCGTGCGTTTTGGCAGCGACCACGTGGGCCTCGCGCAGCTCCTTTCCAAGGACGCGACCCGCGCGGTGGAGGCTTTCATCCCGCCGGCCGCGTGGAAGGAGCTCTCCGCCAACGGACCGGACCCGGGTCCGCTCGATCTGGTGCTCACTGGCTCGTTCGAGCCACCGGAGACGGGACGCGGCTCGCTTCAGCTGGTCGCGTTCGAGCCGAAGAGCGGCGACGTACGCGCGAAGGAGGACGCGAGCTTCGGGCAAGACGATGCCGGCAGCGCGGTCGCGGCGCTACTACGTGTATTCTGCAACAAGATCGACGCGGACATCGGCCACGCCGAGCAGATCGACGACCTCGACTGGGCTGCGCTGGAGAGCGTGCTTCGTGCCGAGCGCTGCGTCATTCCCAATCCGCTCAAGGGCGGGGCGAAGGATCGGTTTGCCGCGCTCGGGCACCTGGAGCGCGCGCTGTCGGAGTCACCCGCGTCGCGCTTCGCCGCGTCGCGACTGGCGGCATGCGCCATGGAGGCAGCGTTCACAGCGCCGTCCGCCACGCTCGCGCAGGCCGCGATCCGCAGCGTGACCCGCGCGCTCGCCGACGCGCCAAGGCAAGTGGAGCTGCTCGAGGCCGCTGCCGCCATGGAGCTCCGCTTCGGCAACTCGATAGAGGCGGAGGTGCGCGTGCTCTCCGCGCTCGACGTCGCGCCGGATCGCGGCAGCCTCTGGGCGCTCCTCTGCGAAGCGCGCCGTTCACGCGGCGATCGTGTCGGCGCGAGCGACGCGGTACGCCGCGGCCTTGCGCGGAAGATCCAGGACCCGCTGCTCTTCACGGAGGATGGCCTTCTTCGCCTGGACGAGGGCGATCGCATCGGCGCCGCTGCGCGCTTCCGCGAGGTGCTCGCGCGCTGGCCTTTCTTCCCGTCCGCGTGGAAGAACCTGGCGCAGATCGCCCTGCGCGAAGAGGACGTCATCACCTCTCAGTCGCTCGTGGATTCTGCGCTCGCGGCGCGCGGTCTGCATCCGGACGTCCTGCGCCAAGCCATCGAGCTGTCGCTGCGCGCGGAGCCTCCCGGGCTGGCCCGCGCCGCTCGCGTGCTTGCGCTCGCGCGGTCGCTCGTTGCGATCGCGCCGCAAGATCCGTTTGCGAGCCTGGTCCTTTCGCGCGCGCTCTCGGAGATGGGCGACAAGGACGGCGCGGTGCAGGCGCTCGTGCGCATAGAGGATCTCGCGAAGGGCTCGCCGCTGGCCTCGGAGGCGCAGCGCGGCCGCTTCCAGCTCGAGGACAAACAGAGCGCGGACGAGGTCGAGGCCATCCTTCGTGCCGCCGGCAGCGCCAGCGAGTCCGACCTCTCATCCCTCGCGTCGCGCGCGCGTCGCCTGTCCGAGGCGTCGCCCACGTGGGTGTCTGCGTTCGCGCTGGGCGTGGTGCATCGCAAGCAGGAGCAATGGGCGCGCGCCGAGGAGGCGCTGAACGAGGCGCTGCGTCGCTCGCCCGGATGCCCGCCCGTGCTGGTGGAGCTGGTGTCCGTCTGCGTGGGTCTGCGTGAAGGTGAGCGCGCGATCGAGCACGCCACGCACGCGATCAAGCTGGCGGGGGAGAACGCGAAGACGCTGTCCGTGATGGCCGCCGCGCTCCTCTGCGCCGGACGTCAGGAGGACGCGGAGAAGACGATCGACCGAGCGCTCGCGATCGAGCCGGCAAACCCCGAGAATCAAGCGCTGTCGGAGAAGATCCGCACGCCGCCAGTGTCGAAGCGTTCGTCGTTCCTGTCGTGGCTGACCCGCCGCTGAATCTTCGCCTACTGGTCGGCTTTGCGCATGCCAGTGCAGTAGATGGGTGCGCCCTGGATCTCGTGGAAGTTGCGCGTGTACGGCACGCGCTCCACGCGCTGTAGCGGAACGCCGCCCTCACGCAGCTTCGCGACGTCGTCTTTCAAAACCGTGCATACCACATGCGTATTCACGTAGTCGCCGTAGACGACAGGCACGTCGAGGAGCCGGTTGTCCCACTCCGACCAGTGAAAGCGGACCAGGCCGAGGTGCTTCCGCTTCACCGTGGAGTCGGCCATCTTGAAGTAGATGGCGAGCTCGACACCGCCATAGTGTCCGCACGGAACGACCACGTCCGCGCCGTCAGGGATGGACTCGAACAAGGTCGGGAACACGAAGTCCACGGCGCCCTCGTGCGCGCCCATGTTCAGGTCCGCGGAGTAGATGGGGATCCAGAACCAGCTGAAGCGGATCGCTCCCAGCGTGATGAACGTGACAGCCGTTCCGGTGAGCAGGACGCCGCGCCATGCGGACTCCCAGAGCGTGCACACGCCGCCGGCGATCATGAGCGCCGCGAACGGGAACACGGGCATGAAGTACCCTTCCGGATCGGGGATCGCATAGAAGAACGGGATCGAGAGCTGCGCGAGCGTCGTGAGCGCGAAGAAGCCGAACACGGCTCGGTTGCCGCGGAAGAAGCGTGAGATGCCGAACGGGATCAGGAGGAGCAGCGGCCAGAGCCACTGCTTCTGCATCTCCGTCGGGATGACGGGGAGTCGCCAGCGGATGCCGTCGACGAACTTGAACTTTCCCATCGCGTCCTGGAAGCTCTTCGCCGTCACGAAGTCGATGAAGTGCTGCCTGTCCGGCGGGCCGGTGAACTCGCTGTAGGGGAGCGTCTCCTTCGCGCGGAGCCAGAGGTAGCCGTACGACCCGGCGCCGATCGCCGCACCTGCGAGCATGAACGCGAGCAGGCTCCACGGACGCTTCAGATCCTTCCGCGTCTGGAACACCACCCACAGGAACGCGGGTGCCATCGATACGATCGCGAGGTGATTGCCGAAGCCCACGAGCCACGCGAAGAGACCGATGCCGAAGGCCAGCTTGTCGCGCTCCAAAAGCCAGCGCACGGTGCCATAGACGGCGATCGCGCCGCACAGCGAGCTGAGCGTGTAGACCTCTGCCTCGGTGGAGAGCAGCCAGAACGTGGGACCGAGGCCCAGGAAGGTAACGCCCAGGACGGCGGTCCGAACGGGGCCGATCGCCCATGTGCCCTCGCGCGATGCCAGCGTCATCTGCACCATCGTGCGGAACACGAACGAGAGCGTGAGAAGGCCGCAGATCGCGGAGAACAGGTTGACCTTGACGTAGTCCTCGAGCGGAACCGGAATGCGCACCGCCACGTAGGTCAGCATCAGGTAGAGCGGATTTCCCGGCGGGTGCCCGATGCCGCCGATGCGCGGCAGGAACTGGAACTTCGAAGAGTCGCCCAGGTTGATGATCCCTCCGGGGCCTGGATGCAGCGTGAGCAGGTACACCGCTGCGAAGAAGATCATCAGCGTGCGGTGCGCGCGCTTCGCATCGGGAATGAGCGCGGCGTCGGCGCGCGTGGCGCCACGTGAGAGCCACTGGCCCACGCGCCGGATCGGGGCGAGAACGCGACCGGTGATGCGCTCGATGCGCCCGGTGATGCGGGGGGCCGTCACGAACGCTCACCGAAGATGGCCGTGCCGACACGCACGAGCGTGGAGCCGGCCTCGATCGCGAGCTCGAGATCGTCGCTCATGCCCATGGAGAGCTCCGGAAGTCGCGCGGGCCCGCCGTGGGTATCGCGTAGCGCGACCAGGCCCTCGAACGCGCGCATCGTGGCGACGTCGTCGTCCGCGGGCGCCACGGTCATGAGCCCTCGCAGCGTGAGCGTCTGCACGGACTCGACCGCGGAGAGCAGCACGGCGAGGTCGTCGGGGTTCGCGCCGTGCTTCTGCGATTCGCCGGATACGTTCACTTCCGCGAGCGCGCGCATCGTGCGGCCGTACGCCGTGAGGCGCTTGTGGAGCTCGCGCACCAGGTCTGGCTTGTCCACCGTGTGGACCACGTGCGCGACCCTGGCAACGACCTTGGCCTTGTTCGTCTGCAGGTGGCCAATGAAGTGCCACTCGATGTCGTCGAGGTCCGCGAGCTCTGCGGCCTTCTGCTCGAGCTCCTGCGCGTAGTTCTCGCCGAATGCGCGTTGCCCTGCGGCGTACGCCTCACGGATGTCGTTCGCGGGCTTGGACTTGGTCACCGCGAGCAGCTTCACCGTGCCTGCGACGCGGCCCGAGCTCCGGACCGCCGCTTCGATGCGCGCGCGCACGTTGGCCAGTCGCTGTTCGATGTCGCTCATGCCTTCCTCGCGCGGCGCGCGTGAACGACCATCACGTCGCTCTCCTGGGTAAGCGGCCCGCCCTGGAAATCTCCCTCGATTGTGACGACGCGGAAGCCCGCTTCCTCCAGGAAGACCTGCCACTCCTCGGGGTAGAACTGCCGGTGCGCGAGCGGCGTCATCACGGTCTCGCCGCTCTTGTCGGTGAAGAACATGGAGATGAAGAGGATCTGCCTGACGCGGTCGTAGTCGAAGATCTCCTCGTACTTCACGCGCCCGAGCGTGGGGTGGTTGAAGGGCGGCGCGCCGTACTTACGCTGCGCGGAGCGAGCGAGGTCTCGCGGGACGGGCAGCGACAGATCGCAGATGAACGTGCCGCCCGGCATCAGGTGGTTCGTGACGACGCGAAGGAAGCCGCGCACGTCGCTCCGCGTGTAGAGGTGCAGCGCCGTGTTGAACGGGCAGATCACGAGCGGGAACTTGCGGCCCAGCGAGACCTTGCGGATGTCGCCGCGCACGAAGGCCACGCGCTCGCGGACCTCACGCGGCTCGGCGCGGAGGCGTCGCCGCAGATCTGCGAGCATCTCCGTGGAGTGGTCGACGCCGACGACCGACACGCCATGACGTGCGAGGGGGAGCGCGATGCGCCCGTTACCGATGCCCAGCTCGAGCACGGGCCCACCGCTCTTGCACGCGAGCTCCACGTAGCGCGCGACGTCTTCGATGCGCGTGCGATACGTGTGCGTGTAGTACGACGCGTCCGTGTAGTGGGCGCGCGAACCTGCTTCGAGCTCGCGATCTATGCGAGCCACATGCCTCTCAGAAGAGGCCGGCCTTGCGCTGGGCCTCGATCCACTCGTCGACCACGTCGTTCGTGTCGCGCTCGAAGTGGACCTTGCCGGCCGCGATCTCGCGGAGGGCAGTGACGGCCGGCTTGTTCTTGGAGTGAACGAGGGGGTGCGCGCCCTTCATGAGCTGACGCGTGCGGTTCGCGGCCAGGAGAACCAGGGCGAAACGGTTCTCTTCACGCTCGAGGCAATCTTCGACTGTGACGCGCGCCATGGTGCAAGCTCCTTCACGAACCTCGATGCGACGACATGCGAGGCGATCCGTTGGGATCGATTGGGGGAAGAAGGAGTTAGTCGCCCTCGCGAAATTCCGCAAGCAACTCGTCCGGCAGTGAGGTAAGACCACTGAAAGCATGTTCCGTCCTCGTATCCTCCTCGTGCGTCACGGCGAGACCGACGACAACAGGAACCGGATCTTCCAGGGTCAGAAGGGAAGCAGCCTGAACGATCTCGGACGGGAGCAGGCACGCAGGCTCGCCGCGCGGCTGGCTCCCATGAAGATCACCGCGGTCTTCGCCTCCGATCTGGCTCGGGCGAGGGAGACTGCGGAGCTCGTTGCTTCGCCCCATTCGCTCACGGTCACCACCACGGTCGCGCTGCGCGAGGTGGACGTGGGTGCATGGTCCGGCCTGCCGTACGACGCCGTCGAGGAAAAATTTCCCGAGGAGTACGCCGCGTGGCGCAGCGGGCTCGACATCCGGCGTGGTGGGGGCGAGACGTACGAAGAGCTCTCCGCCCGCATGATGAAGGTCCTCGGTTCGATCGCCGACTCCGTCTCGGACACCCCCGACGGCCTGGCGCTCTGCGTCTCCCATGGCGGCGCGATCCGCAGCGTGATCCGCGCCGTCGTCGGCCACGGCAGCCATCCGCGTGCGCTCGCCGCAGCGGACAACACCAGCGTGACCGTTCTCGAGCACGCACGGCACGGACAGCAGCACGAGAAGCCGGAGCTCTCGTTCCGCGTCGCGGTCTACAACGATACGAATCATCTAGAAGACGCCGTTCGAGCACGCGTCCCCACCCGCTGAGCCGCCCGCAAAGAAAAGGAACGCGTCATGGCCTACGTCCTCACGATTGCAAACTACAACTATTCCTCGTGGTCGCTCCGACCGTGGATCGTGATCCGCCAGGTCGGCATTGCCGTGGAAGAGCACGTGCTCGATCTCGCGGGCCCGGGGCTTGGCACGCCCGGCGTCGCGGAGGCCTCGCCCTCGGGCAGGGTCCCTGTCTTCGACGTGGACGGCAACAAGGTCTGGGAGTCGCTCGCCATCTGCGAGCTGATATCGGAGCTGTTCCCGAGCCAGCAGCTCTGGCCGAAGGATCGCTACAGGCGCGCGAACGCCCGCGCCGCCGCCACGGAGATGGCCTCTGGGTTCTCCGCGCTCCGCTCCGCCTTGCCCATGAACATCCGCGCGCGACGCAAGCACGGTGAGCTCGACCCCGCGGTGAAGAAGGACATCGATCGCGTGAAGCGCATCTGGAACGACTGCCTCAACGTGTCCGGCGGCCCGTACCTCTACGGCCTGTTCTCGATCGCGGATGCGATGTACGCGCCGGTCGTCACGCGCTTCCGGAGCTACGGCGTGGACACGGACCCCACGTGCACGGCCTACATGAAGAGCATCGAGCAGCTGCCCGCCATGAAGACGTGGGCCGAGCGCGCCGCGGCCGAGAAGCATCGCGTCCCCGAGTACGAGGCGATCGCCGAAGCCCTCCCCGCCCAGTGAAGCAAAAGCACGACAACGACACGCTCGTCATCCGCGGCGCGCGCGAGCACAACCTGGACATCGACGAGCTGCGGGTCCCCAAGCAGAAGCTCGTCGTGTTCACCGGCGTCTCGGGCTCCGGCAAGTCGTCGCTCGCGTTCGACACGATCTATGCGGAGGGGCAGCGCCGCTACGTGGAGTCGCTCTCCACCTACGCGCGGCAGTTCCTCGGCCAGCTCGAGAAGCCCAAGTACGAGCACATTCGCGGGCTGTGCCCCACCGTCGCCATCGAGCAGAAGACCGCATCCAGCAATCCGCGCTCCACGGTCGGCACCGTCACGGAGATCTACGACTACCTGCGCGTGCTGTTCGCGCGCGTGGGCGATCAGCGCTGCCCGCGATGCGGCGGTCCCGTCACGGGGCGCAGCCTGGACCAGATCGTCGCGGAGGTGAGCACGCTGCCCGCAGGCGCGAAGGTCACGCTGCTCGCGCCCATGGTGGAGCAGCGAAAAGGTGAGTTCGTGGACGTGCTGGAAGACCTGAAAAGAAAGGGCTTCGTGCGCGCCCGCATCGACGGACAGATCGTCCGCCTGGAGGACGTGAAGCCGCTCGACAAGAAGAAGAAGCACGACATCGCGATCGTCGTGGACCGCCTCACGCTCACGGGAAGCGGCGACGGCGCGGACGCGACCTCTCGCGCGCGCCTGACCGACGCCGTGGAGACGGCGCTTCGTGCGAGCGGTGGCAAGCTCGTCGTTGAACAAGAGGGCGCCGCGCCGAAGCTCTTCTCCGAGTCGCGCACCTGCCCGAAGTGCGACATCGCAGTGCCGGAGCTCTCGCCGCAGTCGCTCAGCTACAACTCGCCGCTCGGCATGTGCCCGGACTGCAGCGGCCTCGGCACGCGGCTCGAGGCGGATCCCAGGCTGCTCGTTCCGGACACTGCGCTCACCATCGACGAGGGCGCGATCGCACCGTGGCGCAACGTCGCGGAGAGCGAGGGATGGACCGGTCGCATAGTGGGTGCACTATGCAAGGATCTCGGGATCCCGCGGAATGTCCCCTATCGCAAGCTCTCGCAGCAGAAGAAGGACATGCTGATGTTCGGCACGGGTGAGCGGCGCATCGCCGTGAGCTGGTCCGGCAAGCACTCCAAGGGCTCGTGGGCCATGCGGTGGGAGGGGCTGTGCCCGCAGATGCGGCGTCGCTTCGAGACCACGCAGTCCGAGCAGATGCAGAAGAAATACAAGGTGTACCTGCGCGAGGCGCACTGCAGCGCGTGCGACGGGACGCGCCTCCGGCCCGAGGCTCGCGCGGTGTTCCTGGGCGAAAAATCGCTGCCGGAGGTCTCCACCATGACCATCTCCGACGCGGCGCCCTTCTTCGAGAAGCTCACGCTCACCGGCGCAAAGAAGACGATCGCGGAGGAGATCCTGAAGGAGATCCGCCACCGCCTCGCGTTCCTCCTCGGCGTCGGGCTCGAGTACCTGTCACTGTCGCGCGCGACCATGACGCTCTCTGGTGGCGAGGCGCAGCGCATCCGCCTGGCCGCGCAGCTCGGCAGCGAGCTGTCAGGAGTCATGTACGTGCTCGACGAACCATCGATCGGGCTGCACCCGCGCGACAACACGCGGCTCATCTCCGCGCTCACGCGTCTTCGCGATCTCGGCAACACCGTGATCGTCGTCGAGCACGACGAGGAGACCATCCTCGCGGCGGATCATGTCGTGGATTTCGGGCCCGGCGCGGGGCGCCTTGGTGGTCACGTCGTGGCCGAGGGCAAGGCGAAGGACATCATGCGGAACAGGGCGTCGCTCACGGGCGACTACCTCGCGGGCCGCAAGAAGATCACCGAGCCGCGCGCGCGCCGCACGCCCTCGGGCTTCCTCACCGTGAAGCACGCAAAGGAGAACAACCTGCGCGACGTGACGGTGAAGTTCCCGCTGGGCGTGTTCTGCGCGGTCACGGGGGTCAGCGGCGCAGGAAAGTCCACGCTCGTCGGGCAGATCCTGGAGCCCGCCGTGCTGAACGCGCTCCACGGCGCCGGCCACACCATCGGCGACCACGAAGGCATCGCGGGCATCGAGCAGCTCGACAAGGCGATCGTGATCGATCAGAACCCGATCGGTCGCACGCCGCGCAGCAATCCGGCCACATACACGAAGCTCTTCGATCTGATCCGCGACGTCTTCGCCAGCACGAAGGAGGCGCGCGCGTTCGGCTACGCTGCCGGTCGCTTCTCCTTCAACGTGAAGGGCGGCCGCTGCGAGAGCTGCGAAGGCGGCGGCATGCGCGCCATCGAGATGCACTTCCTGCCGGACGTGTGGGTCACCTGCGAGACGTGCAAGGGCAAGCGCTACAACGAGGCCACGCTCCGCGTCACGTTCAAGGGCAAGAACATCGCGGAGGTCCTCGCCATGCAGGTGAAGGAGGCGCGCGAGCTCTTCGCGAACGTCCCGAAGATCGCGCAGATCCTGAGCACCCTCGACGAAGTTGGTCTGGGCTATGTGTCGCTCGGCCAGCCCGCGACCACGCTCTCCGGGGGCGAGGCGCAGCGCATCAAGCTGTCGAAGGAGCTCTCGCGAAGAGATACGGGCAACACGCTCTACATCCTGGACGAGCCCACCACGGGTCTCCACTTCGACGACGTGAAGAAGCTGCTCGTCGTGCTGCAGAAGCTCGTGGACGCGGGCAACAGCGTGCTCGTCGTGGAGCACAACCTGGATGTCGTGCGCGCCGCCGACTACATCATCGACCTCGGCCCCGAAGGCGGAGCAGCAGGCGGCCGCGTGATCGCAGAAGGCACCCCCGAAGCCGTCGCCAAGATCGCAAAGTCCTACACGGGCCAGTTCCTCGCGCGGCTCTGAAGCCTCGAAAATAACGCTGGAACCGCAGTCGACGCCGAAATGAAAGTCCGTTTCAAGATTCGAACGTCACGTTTCATACGCCGCGCCTTGCAAGCCGCGCCCGTCCTGTAGACTCGGGGTATGCCGTCACCCTATCGCGCGAGCGGTCCGCTGCCCGAGGCGACGCGCGAGCCCACGCGTGCCAGGCTGGGGCTCGCCATCGGCGCGGCCGGCGCGCTCGCCTGCTTCGGCTCGCTTCTTCACGCGTACTTCGGCGCGTTCACGGCAGCGAGCAGCACGGTGCTCGCCCTGGGCGCCGCGGTCGTGAGCGTCGGGCTCGTGTATGCGTCGCTCGATGCGCCGTCCGGTCGCGCGCTCATCATCCCTTCCGCCGTCGTGTTCGCGGCGACGTTCATCATGCGGCCCATGGGCAGCGCCGACCCAGGGCTCTTCATGCGCACGTGGGTCTGGCCGCCGCGCTACTTCGCGGTGACTGGTATGGCCGTGGGCCTGCTCCTCCGTCTTCGGCGCTCGCGTCCGGGTGCGTATGGTGCGCTGCTGCGACTCGCAGCGATCGTCGGCGCGTGGTGGGGGCTCTCGTGGCTCGCCACGCTGGTGTGGAGCGGCGCCGATCGCTCCGCGGGCGCAGAGGCCATGTCACGCGTGTGCTACCTGCTCCTCGCGCTTGGCATGCTGGACATGCGGCGCTACCTGGGAATTGCGCCGCTCGAAGCGCCCGCCTGCACGCCGGACGATCTCGCGCGCGAGATGGCGACCACGCGCATCTGCCTCTCTGCACTTTCACTTGCGGTGACGTGCGCGGCACCGACAGCGCCGTGGAGCTCACGCTGGGCAGTGCTGGCGACGGCGGAGACCGTGGGCGCCGCGTCGCTCTTCTTGTTGCACGCGCGCTGGCTACTTCGCACTGGTCACGTTGTCGCAGCGGCGCTCTCGATGCTCACGTCCGTACTGGCCGTCTGGACGGCGGTCCTCGCGTTCGATGCGCACACGGGCGCGCTGCCAGCGCTGGCGATCACCTGCTTCGCCGTCGCCGCGCTGGTCGTGGACGCAAGCATCGCTCATCACGTTCGGCCGCCCTCTGTCACGGACGTGCGCGAAGCGAAACCAGCGTTCATGCTGGCGTGCGGCGCGATAGGTCTGCGCATGCTCGCGCTCGCCGTCGCGCTCCGCCGTTGATCAGTGCCGTGCGCTGTGGCGCGATTGTTCTCGGACGCGCTATAACCGTGGCATGTCCGACTGGAAGCACCCCGCCGTAGTTGCCCTCGCCGCGTCCCTGATCGCCGCGCTCGCCGCGTGCTCCAGCTCAACGACCCCCACGGGCGGTCTTGCGGCGGACGGCGGTGACGGTACGGATCTCGATGGCGGCGCTGGCGGAACCATGTGCACCTCTGCTCGCAATCAGCTGCTCGCGCCGCTTGCGAAGTCATCCAAGGGCGCGGTCACCGTGGTCTCCACGAAAGGAGACACGAAGGTCGTGTACGTGGATGCCTCGGCCGGCGGCGTGAACGGCTCCGCTCCGCGCGTCTACGTGAACCTCGACACCGTGACGCGCGTGGACCTCACGGACACTGCGGCGTTCACGTCCGCCGACTGGGATCTCGCACTGAAGCGGACCGTGCTGTACACGAACTCTGGCGACGCGGGCATCGGCATCGGCGGCGCGCAGCAGGTCGCAAAGGCGTTCGCGTCGGTCACCGCGGCGGACGCGACGCAGGTCGCCAAGGAGTCGTTCTTCGACGACCAGTGCACCGCGAAGACGGATCCCATCGGCGGGCCCCTGTCCGCGTTCAGCGACTGGTATGACTACGACATGGCCACGAACATCCCCACGCCCAAGCCGAACGTCACGTACATGGTTCGCGGCGGCACGGGGAAGCTCTTCAAGGTCGCCATCACCAGCTACACGGGCCTCGCGGACGGCGGCACCGGCATGGCGACCGGCTTCTTCCTGCTGAACGTGGCCGCTCTGTGATTCGCGCTCGCCTCGCGGTCGGGTTTGCGTTCGCGATCGGTGTGTCCATGTTGCCTCGCGTGGCGCATGCCATCGCGTGCAGCGGCCGTCCGACTGACTCCGGCGGATTCGGCGGCTACGACTACGGGACCGACACGGTGAAGACGTACGACACCACGCTCGTACGCGTGCATTATGCACTCACCGGAAAGCACGCGCCCGCGCAGGCCACCACGCGCGCGGATGGTGTCCCCGACACGGTCGCGTTCGCCGGTGACACTGGCGAGGACGCGCTCTCGAAGTACGCGAAGATGGGCTTCTTGGCGCCGCCCGCTGACACGGACTGCAATTCGAACGGCGGCGATCAGCGGCTCGATATCTATCTGGTCGGGTTTGCGGGCGCAGACGGCAGCACCACGCCAGAGAATTGCAGCGGCCCGGTGTGCGGCTCGTTCGTACTCTCGGAGAGCACGTTCGCTGGCCGTGGCTACAAGGATGCGCAAGAGGGCTTCAAGACGGTCATCACGCACGAGCTGTTTCATGCCGTGCAGAATGCCTACGACTCCCAGATGGATCGCTTCTGGGCGGAAGGCTCCGCGCAGTGGGCCATGAAGACGCTTCATCCGGAGCTCCCTGACTTCGAGAACCAGCTGCCCGCCTTCTTCGCGCACCCGGATCACTCGCTCGACGCGTTGCCCAGCGGCGCGGTCGCCGGCTACCTCTACGGCTCGGCCGTGTGGCCGCTCTTCCTCACGCAGACGCAGGGCGACGGCACCGTGAGGGCGATCCTCGAGAAGCAGGCCGGCGGCAAGGCGAAGTCCATGGACGCAGTCAACGTCGTGCTCACGGCGAAGGGCTCGTCGGTGGGGCAAGCGTTCACGCTGTTCTCCGCGTGGAACGCCGCGACCAAGAGCCCGGTGCCTGCTTCCGGTGAAGGCTATCTCGAGGCCGCGACGTATCCCGGCGTGAAGAAGGCGGCGCTCGCGGACGGCGTCACGGGGATCACGTCGGGGTACTCGTCCTACGCGTACATCGGCACGCTCGACACGCCCACGACCATCTCGCTCACCACGGACCCTGCGCGAAACGCGGGTCTGCTCGTTTCGATCACCGCGGACGGCAAGGCGGATCTCGCGAACGCAAAGCCGCTCCCGGCGACAGGCAGCGGACAGGTGCTCGTCTTGGTCGCGGGCATCACGACCAAGAAGACCGACGGACCGTTCACGCTCGCATACGCGGCTCCCTCAGACGGCAACGGCGACAGCGACGCAGGTCCGATCACCGGAGGCCACGGAAAAAGCGGTGGATGCGCCATGTCTGCGCGCGCGGAGCCGATGGATCTTGGAGGCCTCTTCGGCGCTGCGCTCGTCCCGATCGCGCTCGTCCCCCTGATGCGCCGCGCTCGTGCGCGCAGGCCGCCGTCGCAGAATTGACACTGCCTTTACAAATGGGGTGAGGGCCGAAAGCTAAGCTGATCGTCAGTGTCGCTCCTTGCATCCCGCCCTTCGCGTCCCGTCGTGGCCGCGTTCGCCCTGCTCCTCGCAGGCGCGGCTTGCCTCCTCGCGTCGATGTGGCTCGGTGGTGGCGAGCCACGGCCCGTGCGGCAGGGCGATGCGTCGAAGGTCCTTGCGGCGTTCCTCGCGCAGGAGCCCGCGTCGCTCGACGTCGATCTCGCGGCTCGCTATGGCGGCCGGCGGGAACTCCTGGATCCGCGGAGAACGCTGCCGACGTGGCACAAGCACCTGCCGGTCGACGCCATCGCCACGTGGAAGGCGATCCGGGACTGCAGCGAGCCGAGCGTGTTCGTCGCGGACCCGGAGCTCGCGAAGGCCATCGACTGGCATGCTGCAAGCTGCGCGCACACGCCGCCGCAGCTCGCGTCGCTCGCCGAGCACCCGCCCTTCATGCATCCGAATGGCAGCTCGTACGCATACCTCCTCACGAACGAGGCGCCGCGTCCGACGGATGCGTGGCTCACCGCGAACAAGCGAGCCTTCCACGTGCTCGAGCTACGCGAGCTCCCACCAACGCTCCTCACCCCGGATGAACGCGCCCTTTCGGAGCTGCCACCCGCTGCGTTCTCCCGCATGCTGGAGGGCGACGCGACGCTCCTCACAGATGCATGGATAGTACATGCAGCGCGTGACCAGTACGGTCCGACGAAGCTCGTGTTCCGGAGCCGCGACTCGTGGGATGCGTTTGCGTCTCGCGCTGGCGTGAGCCTGCTCGGGGGAGCCTCCGTCTGCGCCGATGCCGAGACGTCGGTGCTCTGCTGGCATACGGAGCCCGTGTCCGCGTCGCGACGAAGCGGCGTGCGCGCGCTGCTGATCGGTGGCGCGTCGCTCGCGACGCTCGGTGTCGCGACCCTCATCGCGCTGGTCGTGCGTGCGCGACGTGAGGCCGAGCGCGAGCGCGTGTTCCTGCTTCGCACGCTTACCCACGAGCTTCGCAGCCCGGTGACGGCGATGCGCCTGGACGTGGAGCCGCTGCGAGCGTCGTTCGACGCGCTTCCGGAGGATTGTCAGGAGCCGCTGCTCCGCGTGTCGGCCGGCATCGAGCGCCTGTCACGCGTGCTCGAGGTGACGGGTCGTGCACTCTCGCTCTTCGATTCGCAGGACTCCAGACGCGCGTCCCCGATCGCCGCGCGCGTCATCCCGTCGCTCACCGCCTACTTCGAGGAGCTGACGGGCGAGTGGCCAGAGGACGTCGAGCTCGATCTGCCAGCGTCGGATCATGCGTTCACCACGGATCCGGACTGGCTCCGCGTCGCCCTGAAGAACCTGGTCGAGAACGCGGCGAAGCACGGCGAGAGCCCCATCCGCGTGACCGTGCGCGTGAGCGGTCGCGAGGGGAAGCGCGAGCTCTGCGTGCGCGTTTCGGATCGCGGCACGACACCGGACTTCACGCTCGCAGACGCGGTGCGTCCGTTCACGAAAGGGGATCGCAGCTCGGGGCTCGGCCTTGGGCTCTCGCTCGTGCAGCGGATCGCCGAAAGGCAGGGTGGGCGCTTGCGCCACGAGCCGGATCCGACGACATTCGAGCTTCGCATGCCGCAGGGAAAGGATCGATGAGCCGCATCCTCGTCGTGGAGGACGACGTCGCGATCGCAACGTCACTGCGCGAGCTGCTCGTGCGGGATGGGCACGACGTGACGGTCGCGAAGACGATAGCGGAGGCGCACCAGGCGCTCACGCCGGAGATCGAGCTCGTGTTGCTCGACTGGATGCTGCCTGATGGACAGGGCGTGGACGCGCTACGCGCATGGCGCAAGCACACGGACGTGCCGGTCATCGTCGTCACGGCGCGCGCGGATCTTGTCGATCGCGTCGTGGGCCTCGAGATCGGCGCGGACGACTACGTCACGAAGCCGTTCGAGGGCCGCGAGCTCACGGCTCGCATCAAGGCTCGTTTGCGCGGTCGTGCGAAGGGCCCAGAGGCGCCAGAGACGCTCTCGCGCGATGGCGTCACGATCGATCTCGGTGCCCGCGAGGTCCAGTTCCGCGGCGCCAGGGTCGACCTCACGCGCATGGAGTTCGGTCTCTTGCGGTTGCTCATGGAGAACCCCACACGCGTCTTCACCCGCGATGAGCTCCTGAATCGCGTCTGGGGCTACGAGCGCGCGCCCACCACACGCACCGTCGACGCGCATGTCCTTGCGCTGCGAACCAAGCTCGATCCCTCGCTGATCGTCTCGGTGCGCGGCATCGGCTATCGCTTCCGCCCGGCGCCTGGCCCAGAAACCCCTGCCCGCGGGCGCGAGGATTGACCGTGACTTCACGCACTGAACATTTCCTTTTGTCATTGTCAGCTCCGTCACAAGGAGGCTCACGATGAACATTCTCAAGATCGCTCTCGCCATCACCGCTCTCTCCATCAACATCGCGGCACCCGCTTGCGGGAAGTCGGAGGTCACGGAAGAGCATGCCGTGCCCGTGCTGCGCGTGCCGGCGCTCACCGCTGCGCACAACGCCTTCCTCGAGGGCGACCACCTCACGATGGTCAAGCGCGTGAGGGACGTGCTCGCCGACAAGAACGCCGACACCATGGCGAAGGACAACGCGCGTGAGCTGCTCGAGAAGGCATACGAAGCAACCAACGGCAAGCTGCCGGCCGACTGGACGCTGCCCGCGGGCTTCGAGCCGATCGCCTACAAGCAGGTGCGCCAGGAGCACTCGGACGGCCCCGAGCTGCGCGTCCGGCTCGACGGTCGCGTGGACGACCTCAAGCGCATGAAGGGCCTCGCGCTGCTGCGCGGAAGCACCGTGATCCTCGACTCGCAGGCGGGCGTCGGTCGCTTCACCGGGGACGGGGTGGACGAGGACGGCATGCACTACTTCTCGCTCGAGACGCGCGATCTCCCGGCGTTTCCGGAGCCGGGGATCATGACCCTGCGCGTGACGCTCGCGGATGGCTCCGTGACGGAGGGGTGGTTCATCTCGGACCGCCTGGCCGCATCCACGTCTCCCGTCGTCATCGAGCCGGGCGAAGCCGTCTCCGTCAAGGGGGCAAACCCCGTGCTGAAGTGGGTGCCGTTCCGTTCACCGGAGAGCGCAAAGTACGAGCGTCGCAACCTCATTCTCTGGCTCTCGCGCCGCAGCGACGACGGCCTCTACTCGAAGGCGTGGACCTCGTTTGGTCCCGCAGCCGATCGCGGCGACGCGGTGCTCGGCGGTGAAGCGGGGCTCACGACCGGCGACTACGCGCTCGACGTGGTCTACGACGAGAGCCGCCGCTTCGGTCCCATGTCGCTCGTGCGTCGCAGCTCGCGAGCGCTCTCGTTCCACGTCACGCGTTAAGGCGCGTGCAGGTGAATCCCGGCGCGCCGCGCCTATTCCAGGCCAAGCGTGAACGAGTTCGCGCCGAAGCTCACGACGGGCTCGTAGGTGGTGGGCGTGGTGTCGAACACGCCCGTCGCGTAGCCGGCCGTGGCCTGATCCTGCCAGCGGAAGTTCTGGTACGTGTTCACGACCATGACGACCTTCGCGCTGGACGCGAGCGTCGGGTCGATGATCACGTTGACCGGGAAAACATAGCTCGCGGAGTGATTGGCGGTGACCAGCGCGAGGCCGCCACCCGCGAGGTCGACTGGCGTCATGAGGTCCTCGCCGTTCAGCGTTCCGTACGGAGTGCCCCCGACCTCGAACGTGTACGTGTAGTGCCCCTGGTTCTGGAGCTTGCCGTCGACGAGCGTCGCGTCCGTGAGCACCTCCAGATCGGAGTAGTCGCCGGGCACCGTCATGCCGCTCGAGTGCATCGTCGCGGCGATCTTGAAGCGGTAATAGCCGATCTCGACGTGAGCGATCGTGAACGTGCCCGCCGGCAGGGTCTTCGCGACCGCGGTGCCAGCGACGGTGTCGTTGCCGTCGTTGAGCCCGCACTCCACTGCGTTCTGTCCGTTGTCGAACACGACCACGGGAGCAGCGTCGCTCGCGTCGCGGTAGAGCGTGAGCTTGCGGATCGCGATGTGCTGATCGATCGGCGTCTCGCCCGCGTACCCGTCGGTGAAGTTGACCTTCGCCTGCGTCGCGCGCAGGTGGATCTCGTACGCAGGTCCGCTCGGAGCAGCGCCGCCTTCGCCGCCGCCGCCGCCGTCGCCGGATGAGCCGCCTTCGCCACCGCCGCCGCTTCCAGGTGAGCCGCCATCGAACGCGCCAACATCGACGGTCGCTCCGCTGCAGCCGCTCAGCCCGCTCAAGCTGATCACGCCGATCAAGTTGATCGACCCGATCGCGAGCGCTGACGAAAAACCAAGCAGACCAGAAACTGAAAAGATTGAAGCTCTCATGATGCGCGGTAGGTGGAGACCACCAGCGCTCTTTATGACGCGCGCCGCATAAAAATCAAAGCGCGTGACCCACAAGCGTGGAAAGCCGGGAAATATGAGACGATCCGGGATACCGCCGGACGAACGCAGCCGCTCGCTGGTCCGCCTCCGCGCCTCGCCCGAGCTTCTCGAGAGCCTCCACCGCGATCACCTCCCGCTCCTGGGCAAGCAACCCATCGGGATATTTCTTCCGATGCTCATTCGCCTGAGAGAGTGCCAGAGAAGGACTCGAGCGAAGAGAGTCCTGCGCCCGCTGGAGCATCGCGATCTCGGGCTCGGGAGGGGAGGAGGGAGAGGGAGGGGGTGAGGAAAAGGTCGAGGTCGAGGTCGAGGGTGAGGTCGAGGTCGAGGTCGAGGTCGAGGTCGAGGTCGAAGTCGAGGTCGAGGTCGAGGTCGAGGTCGAAGTCGTCGTCGTCGTCGTCGTCGTCGTCG
>JANXLV010000262.1 GCA_025355005.1 Myxococcales bacterium
TCGTCCCAGCGGTAGCCCTTCGGGATCTGCTCCTCCGTGCCGGTCTCCTTCGCCATCTTGAGGAAGAGGAGGTACGTGAGCTCGGTCACGTACTGGAGGTAAGTGATCCCGTCATCGCGGAGGACGTTGCAAAGGTTCCAGAGCTTCTGGACGATGTCTTGCGTGGAGGGCATGGCGAAGGATGCCGAGGTTACCACGGCCGCTCGTCACGTTCGCCCGCGCTAGACCATCGACTCGACTATCCGCGCCGCGCCGGTGGCCCGCAGGCGCCGCTCGAGCGCGGCGCGGACGTCCGTGTCCTCCCAGATTCGATCGAAGAATCCTTCGTAGCCCGCGTCCGAGTACCAGCCCGCCATGTGGGAAGCGGCATGGCTCTTGTGCCTCTTCTCACCGAGGGGCGGCATTGGTCGTGTGCGGAGCCAGTCGAACACGGCGCGAGACCTTTCCGGGTAGGCATCGCGAACGGCAGCGCAGGCCAGACGCTCGAGTGTTTGCTCAACAGGTAGGTCGTCGGCGTCTTCGTCAGCGCGAAAAACAAGCAATGCCAGTCGAATTAGACCGCCGTCATCCCGAAGTTCGTAGAAAGGGGGCGTCTCGATCGCGCCCGCGCTCTTCGCCCAGCTGTGGAACTGCGCCTCGCGATCTTTGTCGTCTGCGTCCCACGCAAGAACCACGTTCGCGTCAGGATTACCGAGGAGCTGCCCCACGAACGTGTTCGCGATGTCGCTCACCAGCGTGTCGCCCTTGGCTGGCACGATACGCAGCCACCTGCCCGACTTCGAGCGGAACCCATACTGCCCCTGGCCGGTCAGGGGCCTGTTGTCATGTGGGCCGTAAGGCTGACGTTCCAAGCTCTCACAGGAGAGCCCGTGGACGAGCCAACCTCGCAGGAACGCGCGGTCGTGATAGCCCTCGCACACGATGATTGACTCAGGCGTCTTCATCGAAGGTCTTCGTGCAGTGAGTCGCGGGCGGCCGCCACGGTCGTGCCCGGGAAACGCGCCACGCGCAGATGCCCCCCATCAAGCACGGTTCGCAAGACCAGCATCTTTGCAAGATCCTCTTCCGTCGCATCAAAGAGTAGCCCGTCGATGAATTCGAGGCTGTGCGTCGAGAGGATCACTTGAACCCCGCGCCGAACCGCTTCCCGCACTACCCTCGCGCTAAGCGCGATCGCCGCGGGGTGTTCGTGGCTCTCCGGCTCCTCCACCAGGGCGACTCCGCCCGACTGCCCGGCGAGATCCAGAGCCAGTCGCACGAGCGAATAGATTCCGGAGCCCGAGCCAGCGACCGGTACAGAGTGGTCGCGGTAGGTCACATGAAGGGCGGGCCGATTGTGCGGGTAGTCATCCTCAGACGCGAGCGTGAGTCCGGTCGCGCCATCCAAGATCTTGGCGACTATTTCGTTCACCTCGCTGATCGCTCCCGAAGTAAGCGCGTTGGAGTACACGGTGTCGAGGGTTGCGTGGTTGGAGCCAGCCGCGGGCTCGATCATCCTCACGACGAGCTGGTCCCGGAGCCGGCTTCGCAGCTCGGCATCGGGAGCGAGACCTAACCCGCTCCTTTCCAGGTCGAACGCGTACTCACCGCCGGCGGAGATCACCACGGAGCCGCGAAACCTATCGAAAAAATTCGTCTGCAAAACGAAGTTGATCTGAACGGGTCGGCGCATCTGCTCGGCGGCGGAGAGGCGACCAAGAAGCTCGTCGTCGTTCACCAGGCGATCCAACTCGAGCGAGCACACCCGTTTGACGATCTCGTCGCCCTCGACCTCGATGACTGCATCCTGGCCCTTCTTTTCGAAGAGCCACTGCGCCCCTTGGACCAGCTCCGAGCGTCGCTTTACGACGCGACCGATGGCGTCGCCGGGCGAACCGGAGAGGCCCAGGAGGAGTGCATCGAGGATCGTGCTCTTGCCCGATCCGCTCGGGCCGATGAGCACCGTAAGCGGGGCGAGGCCTGCGATCGACCCCTCGCGAATGCCGCGCAGCTTTGTAATCTTCAGGCTCTTGATCACGCCGCAAAGTTACCACGACGCGTCAAGTCGCCGCGAATATCTGAGCGGCAGCAAGGCAGCCGCAGGATGTTCCCGACGCGCGAAGCACATTTCGAGCCTAGACCCGACCCATTCGGGAGTGCCAAACCGGCACGCTTTTCCGCGCCCTACTCATCCCGCGTCCTTCCACACTTCTTCGGCGAGCTCGCCAAGGAGCGCGTCGAGCTGTCCGTCGAACACTTTGTTCAGCCGCGCGAAGCCGCCATCTGCCTTGAATTGCCCTGCATCCAGCGACGCGCGGTCCACGATGGTCTCGACCTTCACCTGCTTCGCGATGCGGTCGAGCCACTTGCTCTGCATGTCGGTGAACTTGTGCGCCTTGCGAAGGCGCTGCACGGCGTGGTCGACGCGCTCCGCGTACGGCACGAGCGGTGAGCCGAGCGCGAGCTGACGGATGTATCCGACGATGGTCGCGGCGATGTCTTCGTTCTTCTGATCGCGCCACGCGGTCTGCACGGCCTTCTCGCCGAAGCCCTCCTCGTCGAGCGCGAGCTTCAGCTTGCGCAGATCCTCGCGCGTGAGGTCGCGCGGGCGCTGCGTGACTACGAGCAGCGCGGGGAGTTTGTTTAGGTTGTTCTGCACGAACGTGCGGAACGTCTCCAGGTAGTCGGCGGGTGGACGGCTCCCGTGCTTGCCGTAGCCGCGCGTGATCTCGCGCACCGCGTCCGCCTGCTGCGACACGATGATCTTGTACCCTGCATTCCCCACGGTGCGATCCAGGAACGGGGCGAGGGAAGGGTGGCTCACCAGGTAGTCCGCCGCATCGCCGACGGCGCTCTTCTTCAGGTACCGGGCGAGCTCCTTGACGTCCATGCCAGCGGCGCTGTTGAAGCGCTCTTCCGCGTCGCCAGTGATCGCGCGCTTCTTCCGCTGCAGCTTGGCGATGAGCTCCTCGAGAGACGCGCGCCGGTGCTCCTCCTCCTTGCCCTCCACGATCTCCTTCACGAGCTGCTCGAACGTGACGAATGGATTGACGACGACCGGCTTCATGTCGGTCACGTCCTTCAGCGCCGAGTAGAGATCGACCGCGTCGAAGATGCGGAAACGCTCCTTGCCGATCTCCGGGCACAGACGCGTGGCACGGCCGATCATCTGCTCGTACAGGATGCGGCTCCGCACGCGTCGCAGGAAGACCAGGTTCGCGATGCGCGGAACGTCGATGCCCGTCGTGAGGAGATCCACCGTGACGGCGATGCTCGGGAGGCGCTCGTTGCGGTAGCGGCAGATGGCCTCGAGCGGGCGATCGGTGCTGCCGGT
>JANXLV010000227.1 GCA_025355005.1 Myxococcales bacterium
CGGCGTTCACCATGACGGTCGTCGACACCGCCCACGCCGCCGACCCCACCGCCGAGTCCCTCTTCACCACCGCTGTCACCGCCCTCGACGCGGGAGACTTCGCGACCGCCTGCCCTCTCTTCGAGCAGAGCTACGCCAGGAACCCCGCCCTCGGCACCGCATACAACCTGGCGCTCTGCGCCGAGCACGCGGGCAAGAAAGTCGACGCTCTGGACCAGTTTCGTGCGGTGCAAGCGAAGGCGCTCGCCGCCGGCAGAAAGAAAACGGAAGGCGACGCGAGAGAGCACGCTGACGCTCTCGAGAAGACGCTCGGGCACGTGCGGGTACGGACCGCGCCCCGGGAACGCGGGCAGATCGCCATCGACGGGAGGGCACCCACCGACGCGACCGACGAGATCGTGGAGCCGGGTGAGCACGTCGTCGAGCTCGCGCGCGACGGACGCCCAACATTCCGAGCCACGGTTACGGTCGTGGCGGGCCAGTCGACGGAAGTCGATCTGCCCGCTGAGACGTCGATCGAGACGACGCGTGACAGTCCGATGCCGTGGCGGACCGTAGGGATTGGCGCTGCGGCAGTGGGGCTCGTTGGTATAGGCGTCGGCGCGGGGTTCGGGATTGCAGCGCAGAGCAGCCGCGACAGCGCGCGGAGTGCTTGCGGCTCCGGAGGCATCCAGACTTGTCAGGCATCGGGCGTGAGCTCTGCGACCTTGGCGTGGAACGATGCGAAGAGCGACGCGTCCCTCTCTACGGCGTTCGTCGTGGCCGGCGCCGTGCTGCTCGCAGGCGGCGCCGTGCTCTACTTGGTGGCGCCGAAGTCCGCGCAAGCGATCGGATTCGCGAGCGACCCGCGCCCCGCGGTGCTCGGGGGGCGGTGGTGAGCGCGTTCAAGAGCGTCGTGATCGTGTCGGTCGGCGCCCTGTGTGCATCGTGCGGGTTGTTGCTCGGGATAGATGGCGATGTCGTGCCCGCCACGGACGGCGGAAGCGACCTGGCGAGCTCAGACGGAAGCGCTGCTGGCGATGGTAGCGTGCCGACAGATGCGACAGGTGACACTGCGATCCTAACGGACGGCGGGACCGACTCCGCCTTGGCGCGCGGATGCGCGACTGATGCCCACACGTTCTGCGCCGACTTCGACGACGGAACATTCGACGGCCTCACGCCGTCGACGGGGGGAGGAGCATCCCTCGCGGTCGACCCCAAAGGCGGCGCGTACTCCCCGCCGAATTCGGTCCTGACGCACGTGTACGCAAACGGCACTGCAACCTACTACTTCATGGAGCGGACGTTCTCCTCTGGCCCCGCTGCCCGCCTCGCGTTCGCCTGGCGGATCGACGCGATCGATGGGTCGGTGCCGGGCGTCGTGGACGTGGCATACATCACTCGTAAGGATGGCGATGGTGGCGCGACCGTCTACACGCTGGTCCTGACGTCCGACAGAGCAATCACAATCCACTTCGCGTCATCCGACGGCGCCAACGCCACGGGGGGCGGCGACTACGATACCGGTCTCACCGCGAAGATCGGCGTGTGGACACACGTTGAGTTCGACGTGTTGCACGGCGTGGATGGAGGAACGATGGCCGTGTCACTGGATGGAAACCAGCAGTTCACGACGCCAGTGGGCAGGGAGCATCTCGGAGGTCCCGTCACGATCGGAGTCGGCGCGGAGACCGCCTATGCCGACTGGACGTATCGGTTCGACGACGTGACGTTCGATCTCCAATGAGAGGTGTCCAGGCACCATGAGCACGCCCGACGACGACGAGTCCACCCGGCGCCGAGACCGACCCGTCGGTCTAGACGACGTGGCTGAGGCGACCACCGTCCAGCCGATGCCGACGATGGACGTCCTCGACGCCACCCACGTGGACAATCGCGCCGCCGAGGCCGTCGTGTCGCGGATGACCCGCGAAGACGCCGTCACCGAGGAACGACCGAGCGCGGCGAGGGTTGGGGCGGCGGTGAGCCCGTCGATGATGGACACGGCGAGAGTGCCGCAGTCGGAGATCGCAGCCGGACGCGCGCTGGCCGCCGCTCATCCCGATGGCGTGTACCGCGACGACGACGCCACCGAGTACCGGCCGAGTCCTGGGAAGATCGCGACCGCTCGAGCGCTCCCCGCCAGCCATCGCGATACTGACCGTTCGATCGGCGGAGACCGCGACGGTGAAACCGTTGTTGCGCGGATGACCGCGCCGTACTCCGACGACGACGTCACGGAGGAGAGGCCCAGTGGGGCGAAGCTCATGGCTGGCGGAGCGGCGAAACGTCCCGCCCTCGCAGCCGCCGCTCCCCACGCGGGAAACCAGAACGTCGCGCCCATCAAACACCTGCCCGACTTCAACGACGGCGCCGTCACCGAACTCATCGACCCACTCATCGCGCGTGCGCGCGAGCGCATCGGCAAGGTGCTGCGCGAAAAGTGGCGCCTCGACGCGCTGATCGGTGTGGGCGGAATGGCCGCGGTTTATCTTGCCAGCCACCGCAACGGCGGGCGCGTGGCCATCAAAATGTTGCACGCGGAGCTGTCGAACAATGCGCAAGTCCAAGGCCGATTCCGGCGTGAGGGCCGTGTCGCGAGCGCCGTGCAGCACGAAGGCGTAGTGAAGGTCATCGACGATGACGTCACGGAAGATGGCTGCGCGTTTCTCGTCATGGAGTTGCTCGACGGCGAGACCTTGGAGGAGCGACGCGTGCGCAAGGGCGGTACGCTCTCCGAAGACGAAGTGCTTCGCGCTGCCGATCAGTTGCTCGACGTGCTCGTCGCGGCGCATGCGCGCGGCATCGTGCACCGCGACCTCAAGCCCGAGAACGTCTTCCTCACCAGAACAGGCGTCGTTCGAGTACTCGACTTCGGCATCGCGCGCCTGCGCGGAGTTTCCACCAAGAGCACCGCCACGCAGATGGGCTCGAGCATGGGGACGCCGCAGTTCATGCCGCCAGAGCAGGCGCGCGCGCTGTGGGATCAAGTCGACGGGCGCAGCGATCTCTGGGCGGTGGGGGCGACGATGTTCACGCTGCTCACCGGGCAACTCATTCACAACGGGCGCACGACGAACGAAGTGTTGCTCTCGGCGATGTCGAAGGCCGCGCCGCCGGTGGCTTCCGTCGCAACGAGCGTGAGCCCTGCGGTGGCGATGGTCGTCGATCGCGCCCTCGCGTTCGAACGGGAGCACAGATGGCTGGATGCGACGCGCATGCAAGAAGCCATTCGGCACGCGTACCTCGACCGGTTCGGCAAACCGATCACGACATCGCCGAAGCTTGTGGCGCCCGAGATCACCCCGGACGAGGACATGACGAGGGCGATGCCCGGGCCAGTGGCGGCGCCGCGGGTCTGGCGTAAGCCGGTCGGGTTTCACACCAAGTGGTTGGCAGTTCTTCGGCTCCCGCCATCTCGGACTGTGATCGCGGCGGTGGCGTGCGGCGTCGTCCTCGCGCTGCTGGGCGTCATCGCGGTGGTCGGTGTGAGCGTGGGCAGCCACGATTCCCGCAACGCGGACCCATTGCCGGTGGAGCCGAGGACGCCGGTTCAAAGCGCATCGCCCGTTGTGACGAATGCGCCGCCACCGATCATCGGGCCGGCGCTGACGACCGTGGCGCCATCCGGCAGTTCCCAAGCGCGACCGACGGCGCCTGCGCCCTCCCTTGCGACGGCGGTGGAGCCCTCCGCGGTACCGAATGTCGACGCGACTTCGGCGTTACCCGGTAACCCCTACGCACCGACCGCACCACCGGCCTCTACACCGCCGCCGCAACCTGCGCCGATGGGGCTGCCAGCGGATCGCCATTTGGTTCCGTCGCAGCGAGCGGCGCCCTCTTCGGCGAGACCGCGGCACGCCGGCGCAGGTTCGATGGATGGGGAATGAGCGACACTCCGCCCAGTGGCGCCGCCCTCTACTTCCGGCGCCGGGCCTTCCGTAGCGCCTTTCGCCGATTGCGCTCCGCACCAGTCCCGGGAGCGGATGGCTTTCGGACGCCCTCGACCACCGTCCCGATCCGCACGAGGCGATCAAGAACGGGGCGGACGCCGTCCTTGTGTAAGGCCATCAAGACCGGCATGGTTCGCTTCCACAGCATCTCGAGGATCGCAGAATAGTCGTCATGCGCCTGAACGGAGTACTCGCCGTCCTCTTCGAGAAGCGGCCCAAGACTGCTTCGAATGGCTAGAATGCGATCGGTCGATTCTGGATGACTGTTGGACCCGAGCGAGCGCTCGTCGGTGCCCGTCGCGAGAATCCTCCGGGCACGGTCGATGTAGTCGGCCATCCTGAGAAAAATCGGGAGCCCGACTCCGATGGCCGACTGCGTGCGCCCCTCTCGCCGACCGTACACCACGGGCAAGATTAGTCCGTATTGATCCGCCGCGTACTCTTCTCCGTGTCGGTATTGCACTTCCTCGAACGACACCTCGCCAAGCTTCCCGCACGAGACTTTCTCGATCGAGTGATCCAGGATGATGTGGCCATACTCGTGCCCGATGACCGCAAGCTCGATGGCCTCCAAGAGCTCGTCGCGCACGTCTCTCGCGTGTGGGGTGCGAAGCAGGTAGGAACCTGCCAGGAGCGAACGGCCCGTCAATGCGTACGAGACGATGACACGCGCGAAGGCAGCGGACACGGTTGGCAGCTCATTCAGATTGCTCTCCACGCGACCGGGTTCGTGATGTGCCCGTGTGGTCGTCGGAGTCACTTCGTAGACGAGGCTGTCCGCCAGGATCTTGCTGATGTAGTTCGCGAGCCAAAAGACCTGCTCACTCACAAGAACCAACCGCTCGCTCGTGAACGGCACCCGCATCGTCATTGCCTGCAGGTCCCCGATCGGCACGATGCCGAAGACGGGTCGTACGCTTGCCCCCGGCGCGAACGGCTCGGCGACGGAGTCTAGCCTGGAGCAGATGGATTCCAGGATCGAATAACCATGGGGACTGTGGAACTCACCAGGAGGAGCCGCCCTCAAGTGCTCTTGGTACATCGAGACCACAGCTCCGATCGAAGCGTCGGAGGTCTCTTCGTAAAGACTTCTGGCGATGTCGTGCAATCGAGTGGGATGCGTCTTGTGCCACTCTTCGTGTTCCTCCAACGTCGTCGCTCGGTCCACCTCGTAGACGAGGTGGTGTTGCTGGAGTTGCGCGAGATAGTCCTGCGCGACCTCACGATCCGAGCCCGTCCAATCATTCCTGCTCACGCGTTCTCACCTTCAGTAGGTTCGCCGCACCACCGCGCCACGGCCGCCGCCCTCGTTGCCGTCCCTGCCACGTGATGCAAGACGCGCCTGCGCCGAACATGCCTACAGCGAGCGCGCCAGCATCCGCAACAAGTACTCGCGCCCATTCACCTGCTGGCTGCGCGCGCTCCGCCAGCGCTCGAAGTGCACCCCCTTGCACCACGGTCCGCCCGCGAGCTTGAGCGCGAGCTCTTCGGAGGCGTCCTCGTTCGCGAGCGCCGCGTCGATCACGGACTGGCTCAGGTCGCACCACGCGCACGTCAGTGGCTCGGTGTACTGGAAGCAGACGATATTGGCGGGCATGCGGTGACCATGGATCGCATCCGAGCCAGTGTCGAGCGCGCCCGATGGCGCGAGCGAGCGCCCCAGCTCTATGAGCGGCGCGTCTTGTACGCGCAGCGACCGCCGCTGAGTTCGAAATATCCCGCGACTCTCATGCACCACTGGCCGTCGCTCCCCTTCCAGACCGTCTGAATGTCGTCGAGCGGGATACGCACGTGCGTGGACGAAGAAGTCACGTAGAGGAGGCGGAGCGCGTTGTGATCAAGGTCGATGGCGGGTGGCCCGTTGACGTCTGGATCGAACATGAATTCGTTTCGCTCACGGCCGCGTTGTTGCTCTCGGTGTGACGGAAGCCCTCCCAGAGAACGTTTACGTCCGGGCGCTCACTCTTTGGGATGCTCTCGATCAGGATGACGATCCGGCGTATGGCGGCGTTCATCAGCATGGGGATCTGCTCCGGCGTGAAGGGGATGGCGTGGGTGCTGAGTCTCACGGGGAAGACGTACGCCTGCGCCCTGTCTCCGAATCGGTGAGCGTCGATCGGCGTGACCCGCACGGCCACGACCCGGTCGAGCACGGGATGGATGTTGATCGCGACGACAAACCCTCCTTCATGGGGAATCGTCACTGGATCGATCAGTGGCTGGGGGAGGCACATGTCCCGAACAGCCACTTGGTACGCATTGACGACCGCATTCGCCTCGCTCTCGGACATGACCTTGAAGCCGGTGAGTTGCCCCGTTGTCCGGTCTTCGCACGCGCCAATCAACAGGGTGCCCCCGTAGACACTCCCCATGGCCGCAACGTCCTTCGCGAGCTCGAACTGGTCGATCGTGCTCGTACCCTTGACGCGATCGACGACGGCCTTGAAGTCGAGCTGCGGCGACTCGCGTGTGCCGAGCGCCGGAAGACTGTGGACGCGGTCGAAAACGGTCACGATGCACCACCTTCGGCCATCCTAGCGGAGCGTCTCGCAGATGACGACCGAGCCGTGAGTTCAACGTGCGGTTTCGCAGCGGACTCACCGTCCAGGGCGCGCTTGTCTCTCTGCGCCGTCGAGGCGCGTCCACGGCCGCCGACGCTACTGGTCGACCGTGAAGATCACGTACGTTCCCTCGCGAGCGGCACTCGCAAAGAACTCGGGCAGCCCCTCGAACGTGTCCCTGGTGTACTCCCAGTCTTGCTCGGACTTCTCACCGTGGTAGTCAGGGAACGGCACGTCGAAGTAGCGGCTCCGTAGCCAAGGCTCCGCGACTTGCGCGAGTTCCGCGGCAATCTCCTTCACCTGCGCCGGGGTGACAAGGACGACAAAGTAGCCGTCGCCGTTGTTCAGCGTCCTGCCGCCGAAGAACACGCGGTTGAGAGGAGGCTCGCCCTCGTCGGAGCAGAGTGTTCCGTTCGATAGGCAGCGGTGCAGAGCGTCCCATGCTTTGCCGGACTCGTAGGCGCACTCCCACGCTTCCTCGATCTCCTCTTTGACGATCGCGACGAGCTCGTCGTCGTCCGTAGCCGCGAGGAGCCGATCGGCCTGCTCCGCTCTGATCGCAAAGTGGACTCCCAGGCAGGCCATTCTGCTTCTCTACCACGGGCGAGCCGCCAAGGAGACCGCAACGTCATGCCCAGCTCGCTGGCAACAGGCACCACGGCAAGCGTGATGGCGACGGGCCCGTCGCTCACAGGAAGCGAGGACGATAGCGGCCCGCTCAGCGGACGCACGGTGGGCGATGTCCCAGGCACTGTGGCATCGTCTGGGAGTTCGTGGTGAAGCCCGGGCACGAGCGCGCGTTCGAGGACGCTTATGGACCGCTCGGTGCGTGGGCCACGCTGTTCGCGCAGGGCAGCGGCTTCCTCGGCACCGAGCTCCTGCGCGACGAGACCCAACCGCGACGCTACCTCACGATCGATCGCTGGAGCAGCGCGCAGGCCTTTCCCACGTTCAAGAGGGTGCGGGCCGCCCAGTACGAGCAACTGGACACGGCGTGCAATGAGCTCACCGAGTCCGAGCGGTTGTCGCTTCTGGACCGTCCTGCAGGTGACTCATCGCTGGAGAATGACTCCGCGGATCTCGCAATCCCCGAAATGGTTTCGCGGTCCGACCGATGAGACGCGCAGGCGCACGACGACGTTGCATCTCGCAACGTTCAGGAGCTCCGCGATGATCTCGGTGCCGATGAGGCCATCGTGGACCTGGTCCGCGTTCGCCGAGCAATAGAACGTCGTCCCTCTCTCTACGTAGTCGAAGATCACGACACGGCCGGTTGATGTGTTGATGAAACCGTCGGACATAGTCCTGCCCCGACCGGACGCTCCTACTTTTTGAAGTACGTCGTTGCCCGTTTCTCGCCCTTCTTGGTGATGAGCTTCTCGGTGAGCGCATCGGAGATTGGACGGGGGAGCTCCTGCTTCGCGAGTCCCAGCTTCGCCCGGATCTCCTCCGCGCGGAGGCCTTTGGGGTTCTTCGCGAGGAGGCCGATGATCTCGGCCTTCGTCTTCGCGACCGCCTCAGGCGAACGACGTGCGAGTCGGCCACCCTTGCCCTTGCGGGGCGGCGCTTTCGGCGCTTCCACCCTCGCGAGCGCCGGGGGCCGGCCACGACGAGTGGGAGAACTGCCGCCGGTCACGCTGATGATCTCTTGGAGCGACGCGCCCTTGATCGCCGTGATCAGCTTGTGAGCGAAGTCCGCGGCGAGAGAATCGATAGTACTCTTGAGGGTGCTCATGGTGATGGTCTCCGGCGGGTAGACGAAATGGGACAGGCCACCTATTCCAGACTCCCATCTCCGTGGCAAGGGGGTTGGACGCCAAATAAAGTATCCTTCGCAGCCATGCCCCTGCCGAAGCGCTCCTATGTGGCCTCGTCGATCAGGCACCGCATCACGCGGAATGGAGACGAGGCGATCATCGAGTACGCCGACGGCCCGGTCGCGACGACGCACCGCGCGGATTCGATCCAGAGAAAGTTCGACACACTCAGCGTGAACAAGAAACTCGCTCGCGGCGCTGTCGAAACGCCGCAGGCTCCAGCCACGATAGCGGCGAGACGAGCGGCAACGACCCGCGGTGCTTTCACGGCACGATCACGTTCGACGAGCAGAGCGACAAGAAAACCGTCGTGACGACGCGCCAGCTCCAGTCCGACTGCGCAGCAGCGCGCTATCATGATCGGCTTCGACG
>JANXLV010000053.1 GCA_025355005.1 Myxococcales bacterium
GGCATCGCCAGCATCGACGGGCTCGGGCCGCGCGGCATCGGCTTCCACACGAAGGACGAGCAGATCGAGCGGCTCACGCTGGTGCGGAAGGCGCAAGCCCTCGCGCGCTTCCTCATCCACGCCGGCCTCGCAAAAGGCGCATGATCGGGCTCCCAAGGCGACGGCCAGTACGCGTGTCAGAAGAGTCGATGACGACCAAGCTCGCGGCGCTCGTCCCGGTCCTCTTGCTCCTGCTCCTGTCCGCGTCCGGCTGCGCCACACCAGGAGGCGCAGTCCCGCAGATTGCCGTGAGCCCCGAGGCCGCCGCGCGTTCGTGTATCATACACATATGTGGAACACCCCCCGCGGACCTTTCGGGCGTTACCTCACGTCCGGACGCGCCCGCGTACGTTCGCGCGGTGGCGGGCCAGGGTGAGGACGCCGCCAACGCCGCCGACGTCGAGCTGGGCAACCCGGAGATCCGCGTGCTGGTGCGGGCGCGCGTGGGCGTGCCGCTCGAGCTCCTCTCCCTCGGGGACGCGGAGCCGTACGGCCACGTCACTCCCACCGCGCCGCGCGTCGTCATCGGCGCTCTCCTGGGTGCAGACGGTACGGAGCGCGGGCTCACCACCGACCGCGTGACGATGTTCCCCGCGGAGGACGGGTCTGCGACGTTGACCGTCTTTGGCCACGACGCCGCGAACGCGCAGGTGCATGCGACCACCACGTTGAAGCTCGCGCGCGGAGATCGCGCGGTCCTCGTGTCCACCACGATCGAGAACACGGGCCCCACGCCGATGGACGCGGCAGACATGCAAGATCACGTGACGTGGGCTTCCATGCGCGCGTTCGTTCCCGGTTCCACGCGCGCGAGCGGGCTCGTCGACGCGCGCGACTTCACCGGGCCGTACGTCGCTGCGGTCGGTGAAAGAGACAGCGTCGCGTTCACGTCGACGGAGGGCGAGGTTCTTGCCACGCTCGACAAGACGTCCGCGCGGATCCACCTCTCTCGCACGCTCGTTCTCGCGCCGCGCAGCCAGAAGAGCTTCGACCGCGTGATGGTGGTTGGCACGCGCGCGGATTCGTCCAGCGTGGTCGCAGAGCTCCTTCGCGCCTCGGGCATCCCGACCGGCGCCGTGCGCGTGAGCGTGTTCTCCAGAGAGGACGAGGGCGGCACCGGGGCGAATCCCGCGACCGCCGTTACAGCGGCCCATCCGCAAGAGCTCATCGTGCGCGCGGGCGGGGCAGATGCGCTCACCGTCCGCATGCCCAGCGCCACGTTCGACGTGGAGCTTCCGGAGGGCACGTTTACCATCCGGTCCAAGGGCCAGCCCGAAGGCGCCGGCGTGGCCGTCACCATTCACGCAGGATTGGTCGCAAATATCAGCGTCCCGCTTGCGCGCTGACCGATAGGTCAGTATATGCCTACCGTATGGTATCCAAGGCCATTGCGGCAGCGCCAGAGCCCACGATGCGGGACCGCATCCTCACGGAGGCGACGCGCCTCTTCGCTGCCGCGGGGTTCGAGGGCACCTCGCTGAAGGAGGTCGCGGACGCCGTGGGCCTCTCCAAGCCGGCCGTGCTGCATCACTTCGGCAGCAAGGAGGAGCTCCGCACCGCGGTGATCGAATCCATCCTCGCGCACTGGCACGGTGAGCTGCCCCGCCTGCTCCTCGCGGCCTCCGGCAGCGGTGATCGGTTCGACGCCGTGCTCGGTGAGCTCACGCGCTTCTTCCGCGACGACCCGAACCGGGCGCGCATGCTCCTTCGCGAGGCGCTCGACCGTCCCGAGGAGTTCGGCGCATTGCTGCGTGGGCCCGTGCGTCCGTGGCTGATGGCGGTGTCCGGCTACATCGAGGCGGGCAAGAACAACGGCAAGCATCACGCCGACGTGGACCCCGAGGCGTACGTCGTGATGGTGATGGAGATGGTGATCTTCGCCGCGGCGATCGTGAACCTCGCGCCCGCTGTTCTGCCCGGTCAGGACGCCGCGGGTCGTTGCGAGCGTGAGCTCTCCCGCATCGCCAAGTCTGCCCTGTTCCTGTCGCGCACGAAGAAGAAGACTGCCGTGCGCACGACCGAGTTACGTGGAAAGAGCAGCCGTCCGTCGAGGAAATCAGCATGAGCTTCTACGCCGACAACGAGGACATCCGGTTCTACTTCGAGCGCGCGATTCCCTGGGACGAGATCCGCGCCGCCGCGCGCTACAAGGGCCGCGAGGTCACGTTCGCCACCACCCTCGAGGCCGCGGAGTTCTATCGCGAGGTGGGCGCGTCCGTCGGTGAGCTCGTCGCGAAGGAGCTCGCTCCGCGCGTCGCGAAGATCGACCGCGAGGGCGCGACGCTCGAGAACGGCGAGGCGCACGACGGCCCGGAGATGGCTGCTGCGTTCCGCGCTTTCAAGGACGCAGAGCTGCATCGCATGTGCATCCCGGCCGAGCTCGGCGGGCTGGACGTTCCGCTGATCGTCTACTTCCTCGGCGGGGAGATGATCGCGCGCGCGGACGTCTCCGCCATGACCCACTTCTCGTTTCACGGCGGCATGGGCCTGGCGATGCTCTGGTACTCGATGCAGGAAGGCACCACGAAGCTCGGCCCCGACGGCATCGACTTCGCGGGCACACGCTTCGCCGACTACATCCAGGAGCTCGCTCGCGGCGACGCGTGGGGGTCCATGGACATCACGGAGCCGAACGCGGGGAGCGACATGGCGGCGCTCCGCGCGCGCGCAGAGCTGGGCGACGACGGCGTCTATCGCCTCTACGGTCAGAAGATCTTCATCACTTCGGGCCACGGCAAGTTCCATTTCGTGGTCGCGCGGACCGAAGAGAACAAGGACCCGCATGATCCCATGTCCGGTCTCGGTGGACTCTCCATGTTCCTGGTGAAGGCATACGACGATCTGCCGAACGGCGAGCGGAAGCGCCACGTCGTGATCGAGCGGCTGGAAGAGAAGCTCGGGCACCACGGCTCCGTGACCGCCGCGCTCCAGTTCGACGGCGTGCCGGGCGAGCTGATCGGCAAGCGTGGCGAGGGCTTCAAGTACATGCTCACGCTCATGAACGGCGCGCGCGTGGGCGTCGGTTTCGAGGCGATCGGACTCGCGGAGGCGGCCATGCGCATGGCGCGCGCCTACGCGGAGGAGCGCCACAGCATGGGCAAGGCGATCGCAAGGCACGAGATGATCGCGGACTACCTCGACGAGATGGAAGTCGATATCAAGGCGCTCCGAGCGCTGGCGGTGACGTGCGCCTTGAACGAGGAGCTCGCGCAGAAGCTCTACATGTTCAGCGAGGCCGGCGACGGCACCGCAGAGGATCGCACCCGCGCGAAGGCGGAGATGGCAAAGCGGAAGCAGGACGGGCGCCGCCTCACGCCGCTGCTCAAGTACGCCGCAACGGAGAAGGCGCTCGAGATCGCGCGCCGCAACATGCAGATCCACGGTGGCGTGGGCTACACGAAGGAGTACGGCGCCGAGCGTCTGATGCGCGACGCGCTGGTCCTTCCGGTGTACGAGGGCACGAGCCAGATCCAGTCGCTCATGGCCATGAAGGACACGCTCGGTGACATCATGAAGCGCCCGCAGGCGTTCGCGATGCGCGTCGCGGAGGCGCGGTGGCAGTCGATCTCTCTGCGGGACCCGCTCGCGCGTCGCCTCGCGAAGATGAGCACGCTGTCGCTCTCCGCCCAGCAACACCTGCTGACGCGCACGGCGAAGGACAAGTGGAAGACGCTGGCGAAGGAGCCGATGTCTTCGTGGATGGTGGCGCTCACGAAGGACTGGGATCCGAAGAAGGACTTCGCGCGCGCGATGCTGCACGCGGAGCGCCTCACGAAGATCCTGGCGGACGTCGCCATCGCGGAGATCTTGCTCGAGCAAGGCGAGAAGTGGCCGGAGCGGCGTGAGCTCTGCGAGCGCTGGCTCGATCGCGCCGAGCTCCGCGTCAGGGCGATGCACGAGGAGATAACGACCACCGGCGATCGTCTGCTCGCAATGCTCGAGGCCCAGGAGCAAGAGGCACGAGCGTCGGGAGAGGCGCGCGCCGCCGCGGAGTAGCGCGGCTTCGGGCTCAGCCCTTGATCGCGACCGCGAGCCGCTCGAGCATGGGGAGCACGGGCGGCGGCCGGGCGTGCGCCTGTGCCCACTCGAACGGTCCCGTGTCCTCGCGCGGGGAGAACCCAGCGTCGGAGAGCAGTCGTGCCATGTCGGCGCGTGAATAGAGGCCCCGCAGCGGCTCGCCGATCAGCGAGAACATGGCGCGGATGAGCGGCCGCGTGCTCTTCGGTACCGGGGAGAGCTCCGGCATCGCGTACGTGACGGCGAGCGCACTGCCCGTCGCGCAGAGCTCGGACAGAACGGCGGCCGTGCTCTTCGCTGCTTCCGCGGTGAGATACATCGTCACGCCTTCCCAGATCACGAACGTGGGTCGCGTCCGATCGAACCGCGCGGCGTCGAGAGAGCGCGCAAGTGAGTCCTTCTCGAAATCGACGGGGACGTAGGTGATGTCAGCGTGGGGCGCGAGGTCCGCGGCACGCGCGCGCTTCTCTGCCTGCGTGCTCGGGTGGTCCACCTCGAAGAAGGGAACATCCGTGAGCTCTGGTAGCCGGTATGCCCGCGCGTCTGCGCCCGCGCCAAGGAGCATCACCTGCGGCAGCTCCGTGCGCGCGAGGAACCGCAGGAGCGCGGCGTCGATAGCGAGCGTTCGCAGCTCGATGTGATGCACGAGCCCACCCGTGGCGAGTCGAAGCGCGACGTTCCCAGCACGCGTGAGCGCCACGGCGCCGAGCGCGCCCACGGCCGCGCCCATTCGCCCCGGAAGCAAGTCCTTGGCGAACGGATCGAGTACGCCGTCGCTCGCTCCCGAGGCGTCAGCCTCACCGCGCGCGAGTCCACGCGCAGCGGAAACGAGCAAAGCGGTCAGGCTCTCCTTCTTCTCCATGCGCCCACCATAGCGAATTCGAGCAACCGAAGTCCGCTGCGACGAGCCACCCCTCGAAAAGGCGAAAGGCCCGGAGGGTTTTACCCACCGAGCCTCTTCAGTCGGGGCGAGTGGATTCGAACCACCGACCCCTAGACCCCCAGTCTAGTGCGCTAACCAGGCTGCGCTACGCCCCGACGTTTTCGTGTTTCCACGAAAGCGGGCGGACCTTAGCGCTCCGCTGCGTCAAAAGACAACGAAATCCTTCGTGCTCGAAAAGGCGAGAGCCCCGCCGCAAGTTGCCTTGCGCAGCGGGGCTCATCGTCGTGCGGTCTTGTCAGTCCTGCTCAGGGTCTCAGGGCATCGCGGGCGGGGGAGCTGAGATCGTGCACATCTCCGTCTTGCCAGCCTCCGTGAGGAGGTCGTCCTTCACTGCGCGAGAGTTGCAGGGCTCGTCCTCGTTCCACTCCTTCCAGTCGGCCGACTTGCCGATCTTGGCGGCGTAGTCCTTGTAGACCGAGTAGCCGCTCGCCGTGTTCTTGAAGACGGTGGGCTGCTTGCAGACGCCGGCCTTGTCGTTCGTGGCCTTCTCGTCCTTCGCGAAGCCCTGGATGATGTCGTTCATCGCGGCGGTGGTGGTGTCCCAGCAGCAGGTCTTGCTGACCTCGTACTGGAGCTCTGCGTAGACGTAGTCCTCGAGGGTGCGGTACTGCGCGTCGACTTCTGCCTTGGACTTGCTGAAGGACGTCTGCATCACGTCGTAGAGCACCTTGAAGTTCTCCTCGCGCTTGGTGCGCGCCGAGCAGCTCGCGGGCTTGTCGTGGAGGGTGGTGCGAGCCGCGGTGATCGAGTTGATCGCGTTGTCGCGGGTCTCTTCGGGGCTTGCGGCCTTGAGCAGCTCGGCGAAGCGCGCCGGGCGGGCCGAGATGCTGACCAGGTTGGAGTCGTTGATGTAGACGGGGCGGTCGAGCATCGGAACGATGTTGTTCCAGCGGCCCGAGGTCACGACCGGGGTGCGCCAGCGACGGATGCCGCCGCCGAGCTTCGCGTACTCCGAGCCGTCCCACGCAGCGCCGACGCCGCCGGTCTGGTCGCTCGTGAAGTAGGACATCGAGTCCGCGGGACCCTGCCACTTCGGCTGACGGCGCGGCATGGAGCCGGTCGACACCGTGATGGCCATGCGGTTCGCGTCCGGGTGATCGACCAGGATGACGGGGAGCGTGTGGCCGATGCCGTTCTTCTGCCACCGCTCGAGCAGCGCGTCGCCGGGGCGCGTCGACTCGGGCTTGATGTGGAACATGTTCGCGCCGTCGGCGAGGTTCGCGCTGCCGAA
>JANXLV010000056.1 GCA_025355005.1 Myxococcales bacterium
CCGTCAACATCGACAAGCTCTCGCTCCTCCACCCGCCGTTCCTCCTCGGCCTCATCGCCGGCGGCTCGGTCATCTACTGGTTCACCGGCGCCAGCACGCAGGCCGTGAGCACGGGCGCGTATCGCGCGGTCGAGTTCATCAAGGCGAACATCAAGCTCGACGGCGCCGAGAGGGCCTCCGTCGAGGACTCCAAGAAGGTCGTCGAGATCTGCACGATCTACGCGCAGAAGGGGATGTACAACATCTTCCTCACCATCTTCTTCAGCACGCTTGCGTTCGCGTTCTTCGACGCGTTCTTCTTCATCGGCTACCTCATCTCGATCGCGATCTTCGGCCTGTTCCAGGCGCTCTTCATGGCAAACGCCGGCGGCGCATGGGACAACGCGAAGAAGGTCGTCGAGGTCGAGCTCAAGATGAAGGGCACGCCGCTCCACGACGCGACCATCGTCGGCGACACCGTCGGCGATCCATTCAAGGACACGTCGTCCGTCGCGCTCAACCCCGTCATCAAGTTCACGACGCTCTTCGGCCTCCTCGCCGTCGAGCTCGCGCAGCAGATGAAGGAGCAGTCACCGGACTCGTCGTTGCCGCGCGTTCTCTCCGCGATCTTCTTCGCCATCTCGGTTGTCTTCGTCTACCGCAGCTTCTACAGCATGCGCATCGGCGGCAACGAGGACCTGAAGGCCGCGCCGAAGCACGAGGCCAGCGCCTCCGGAGCGGACCAAGACGAAGAGGCGCCCAAGCCGAAGCCCGCGAAGAAGGTCGAGGCGAAGGTCGAGGAGAAGAAGGAAGAGGCCAAGTCCGAGAAGAAGGAAGAGGCCAAGGCCGACGTCAAGGACGAGTCCAAGGCCGACGCCAAGGACGAGAAGAAGAAGGGCGAGGCCGAAGTCGAGGCGTGAGCTTCCACTGACAGTCGCGTAATTCTGAGCGAGGGCGTTCTCCCGGTTTGCTGGGGGAGCGCCCTTTGCCTTTTGTCGGCGGACGGCGACCGGACCGTTGTACCCTCGTCCGCTGATGGGCGAGCTCACCTGCGTCACGCTCAACATCTGGAATCGCTTCGGCCCGTGGGAGGAGCGTCTGCCGCGCATCAGGGACGGACTGCGCGCGCTGGATCCCGACATCATCGGCATGCAGGAGGTGCTGGTCATGGCGGACGCGGGGATCGATCAGAATAAACTGATCGCCGACGGACTTCCGCAGTCCCACGTGGCCTGGGCCAGGTGCAGCAAGAACCCACATCCCGTGGGCAACTCGATCCTCAGTCGGTTCCCGGTGAAAGACTCCGAGTCCTTCGACCTGCCCGACGGCGGCACGCACGAGCATCGCGTCATGGTTTATGCGCTCCTCGCCACGCCCCACGGCGACGTCCCCGTGTTCGTCACCCACCTCAACTGGAAGCTCGACGAGGGACACGTCCGCGTCCTGCAGGTGAAGGAGCTCGCCGCGATCATCGCCGTGAAGGCGCCCAAGACGGGCTTTCCGCCCATCGTGATGGGTGACTTCAACGCAGAGCCCGACTCGGATGAGATGCGCTACATGCGCGGCCTCACCGGCCTGGGCGAACGATGCGTGCATTTTACAGATTGTTTCGGTGCCACCCGTGGCTCACCGGGCTCGAGCCCGGATGCGGATGGCTTCACGTTCGCGCGCGACAATCCGTTCGCGCTGCTCTGCCACGAGCCGAATCGCCGCATCGACTACGTCTTCGTACGCGGCCCCGACGACCGCGGCCGCGGTGAGCCGCTGGGCTCCCGCGTGTGCATGGACAAGGCAACGGACGGCGTGCACGCAAGCGACCACTACGGGGTATGGGCAAAGATCTCCGCATGACCACAAGATCCCGGCTCGCCTCGGCGCTGTGCACCCTGTTCGCTCTGACAACGGTCGGCACCTCCGCGCGCGCGGAAGATCTCGCGCCGCCTGCGGCCGCTCCCCCCCCGCCCACGTCCAACATGGAGCTCTCATCGTACGAGCAGGAGACGCTGCGCCTCGGACTCGCGAAGTTCGAGGAGGTCATCGAGCCCGCGGCCGAGGGCAAGCCCATCGAACGCATCGACGTCGTCAGCCTCGACGTGTTCGAGGATCGCGACGTGATGCCAAAGGCAGCGGAGGAGCGGCCCTGGGCGAAGAAGACGCTCACCACGTCGCGCAACATCGCCAACTCGATCCACTGGACGTCTCGCGACTTCACGATCCGTCGCGAGGTGCTCTTCTCGACCGGCGAACCCTTCAAGAAGATCCTCGCGGAAGAGACCGCACGAAACCTCCGCTCGCTCTCGCAGCTATCGGCCGTCGTCATCGTTCCGGTGAAGTCCAAGACGTCCCCCGACAAGGTCCGCGTCCTCGTGATCACGAAGGACGTGTGGAGCCTTCGCCTCAACTGGAACCTTGCCTTCGGCAACGGGAAGATCTCCCAGCTCACGTTCCAGCCGCAGGAGCGCAACGTCCTTGGCCTGCACCACACGGCCAGCACGCTGTTCGATCTCCTTCCGCTCTCCTACACGCTCGGCGTCGGCTACAGCGTGCCGCGCTTCGGCACGACGCGCATCGGCGCAGGCACGTCAGCGAGCCTGGTCATGAACCGCGAGACCGGCAAGCCCGAGGGCGCTGGTCTTGGCGCAAGCGTCGGCCAGCCGCTCTTCTCCGCCCAGACCGAGTGGGCGTGGTCGGTCTCCGCGTCTTATGCAAACGCAGTCACGCGACGCTACGTCAACGGTGAGCTCGGCGTGTTTCTCGACAGGAGCGCTCCAAAGGGGGCCGCTGGGGTCCCGTTCGAGTACCGCTCACAAGGAACGACGGAGTCCGCCGGCATCACGCGCAGCTTCGGGTGGGAGAATAAGTTCGACATCACCTTCGGCGCCGGCATCAGCACGTCCGCGTACAACACCGTCGACGATCTCTCCAGGTTCGACCCCGCATCGGTCGCCGGCTTCCTGCAACGCGTGCCCGTGGGCGAGACGCGCGTCGGCCCCGCCGTCACGTTCCAGGCGTACACGACGCGCTTCCACGCGATGCACGACTTCGCATCGCTCGCGCTCGAAGAGGACTACCGCCTGGGTCACAACGTCATTTTGAAGCTCTATCGCGCAAACAAGGAGCTCGGCTCCACGCGCGACGTCGCTGGCAGCTCGGGCGCCATGCAGTACACCGTTCCGCTCGGCGACGGCATCGCGCGCGGCAGCGTGGAGGGCTTCGCGGAGCAGGACATGACCCCTGGTCAAGAGCGCATCCGCGACGCCGCCATGTCCGCGTCACTCAAGCTGGTCACGCCGCGCATCCGTTTCGGTCGCTTCGTCTTCGACTCCACCGTCACCGATCGCGAGCGCAACTACCTGAACGCCACGTCGTACCTCGGTGGCTCCGGCCGGCTCCGCGGCTACCCGACGAGCTACTACTTCGGGAAGGACTTCTATGTGTCCAACCTGGAGTTCCGCTCGCGACCGATCTCCTTGCTCACCGCGCAGGTCGGCGGCGTCCTCTTCCACGACATGGGTGATGCCTTCACCGATTTCGACACGGTGAGCTTCAAGCACTCCGTCGGCGGCGGCGTGCGCGTCCTCTTTCCGGAGCTCGATCGCGCGGTGTTTCGTCTAGATATCGCGGTGCCGCTCAACAGGCCGAACCCCGGGGCCCGTGACTACTCCGCCTGTCAGCCCGCCGGTGTGGCGTGCAAGATCGACCCCGTCAGCTACTTCGTCACCTTCGGCCAGGCCTTCGATTTCACAAGCATAGCCCCATGAAAAGCCGGTAACATGGGTCCCCGGAAGGTAGGGTGGGTGGTGTGAGCGAGGCGCGGAGGGTCGAGTTCTTCAAGCTGTCCCGCGCCATTCAGGACAGGTTCGTCGGCTCCGCCGGCAACGTGTTCGCGCCGTTGCCCCTTCTTTTCCAGCACGTCTCGCCGAAGACGCCTTTGTACTGGGCCGGCGCCAGCCTCGTGTCGCTCATCGCCCTCGTGTTCGTGGCACGGACCGGCTACGGAGACCTCACGAGTGCGCTGTCGTGGCACGGATTCGTCGCGTGCATCGAGTACATCCTGCTCATCGCAGGCGTCATCGGGTGTGCCGTGCGGGCCGTGCACCTCCGGAAGCGCATCACGCAGCTGCCGTACCGGCCGGGCATCTACACGTTCCCCATGTGCCTCGTGGACGCGCGCTCGGAGAAATTCGACGTCGTCGACATGAATACCCTCGTGGCCGCAACAGCGGTCCAGGGGCCCGTCGCGAAGGTGCTCCTCCAGTTCCAGAGCGGCCGCAAGATCGAGATCCCGGTCGACAACGCGCAGGCAGCCGACGCCGCCGTGGTCGCCATCAACGGCAACAAGGAGGAGGTCCGCGCCGCGCTCGAGCGCAACGATCCAGGCGAGATCGTCTCGCTCGACCCGCTGCACCAGCCGCGCTTCTCCAGCCCGGTCGCGCCGCGCGATGCGTACGCGGCCTATGCGCCGCCGTGGGCGAAGTTCTTCTTCGCGATCGGCCTTGGCGTGGGCGTCGTCGTCGGTCCCGTGATGTGGCTCGCGCGGAACTCCGGCAGTGACACGCGGATGTACAAGACCGCCTCCAAAGCGGACAGCGTGGACTCGTACAAGGCGTACCTCGCGCACGGGAGAGCGCACGCGGACGAGGTGCGCGACACGTTGCTCCCGCACGCGGAGCTGCAGATCGCGATCGCGCAGAACACGCCTGAGGCGCTGCTCGAATACATCGCGTCGCATCCAGACTCCAAGATCAAGCCAGAGGTGGACGCCGCCCTGCGAACCGCGCTGCTCGCTGCGCTGGCGGATGCCAAGAAATCCGGCACGCTCGCCGCGCTCGGCTCCTTCGCCTCGAAGCACGCCGCGCAGAAATCGTTCGTGCAGAAGGAGCTCGCCGCGTCGATGCACGACGTCTACGCGCGCGAGCTCACCGCGTACCTGGCGAAGGCGCCCACGAAGGACAAGGCGGTCGCGCCGTTCATCGAGAAGCTCTTCGCGTGGGCGGAGGCGCACGGCCCCAGCGTGGAGATCAAGGCGCGTCGCCGCACGAACTCCAACCTGGACAAGGCCGACAAGTTCCTCGAGAAGGTGCCCACCTTCATGGGCCAGGTCTCTTACCCGACGCGCTACTTCGACACGGCCCACTCGCAGAAGCGCGAGGTCGCGGCGATGGGCGTGTTCGCGGAGAGGCTCTCGGGCGTGTTCTCGAAGGAGCTGATCGAGTTCAAGCTCGCCGGCGAAGGCCCCGACCCCGCGCAGCCCATCCCGGCGTTCACGGTGCCCACGCTGCTCATCACGCACGTGGAGGACTGGTCCACGCTCACGTACGAGACGAAGGTCCCGCGCGGCTGCTTCGTGGGCATCATCTACCACTTCGAAGTGGACTTCTATCTGCCGGGCGACGCGAAGCCGTACAAGTGGAAGCAGGACATCGGCAAGGGCGCGCCGCTCGGCATCCTCGACAAGCCAGGCGAAGGCAGCAACGAAGACCGTCTGTACGAATCGATGTCCACCGACACGTTCAAGCTGATGGAAGACCGCTACCTCGCAACCATCATCCCAGCCGAGAAATAGCGCCTCTTCTCAGTGGTTCGCGAGGAACGCCTTGTAGGCTTCGCGTGTGGGCGGGCGGCCGAGGAAGTGCTCGACGAGCTTGTCGCCGTCGTCGCTTCCGCCGGGGGCGAGCACGAAGTCGCGGTACTCGGTCGCGGTCTTGTGATCGAACATGCCGTTCTTCTTGAACCGCGTGAAGAGGTCCTGCGCGAGCGAGAGCGCCCACTGGTAGCCGTAGTAGCCGGCGTCGTAGCCGACCAGGTGTCCGAACGTCGCCTGGAAATGTGTACCTTCCACGTATTTGAAGGGCACGTATGCGGTCTGCACCTCGGCGAGCACCTGCGTCGTGTCGAAGCCGGGATCACGCGTGTGGTACGTCTGGTCCAGCGCCGCGAGAAACAGCTGTCGCGACGTCGCGAGCGACACGCCGAAGCTCCGCGCGCGCGTCATGGCCGCGTGCAGCTTGTCAGGCAGCGGCGCGCCGGTCTCGTGGTGCTTCGCGAACTTGGCGAGCGAGTCCTTGGACCACGCCCACTCCTCCAGCATCTGTGACGGCGCCTCCACGAAGTCGCGCTCGACCGCGGTGCCCGCGTAGCTTGAGAGCTCCGCGGTGGAGAGCAGGTGGTGCAGCACGTGGCCGAACTCGTGGAAGAACGTGACCACGTCCTGGTGACTCATCAGCGCAGGCGTGCCGGTGCCCGGCTTCGGGAAGTTGCAGACGATGGACGCGATCGGCACGAGCCGCGAGCCGTCGTTCATCTTCTTGGTGGGTCGGATGCTGAAGACGGCAGCGTGCTTGTACTTGCCCTCGCGCGGGTAGAGATCGAAGAAGAAGCGCCCGAGCTCCTTGCCGGTTGCAGCGTCGGACACGCGCAATGCCTCCACGTCACCGTGCCAGCGCGGCGCGGCTTCCGCGGAGAGCACCTCGTACTTGATGCCGAACAGCTCGCTCGTGATGTCGAGCAAGCCCTGCTTCACGCGGCCGATCTCGAAGTACTGGCTGACCTCCTTGGAGTCCAGACCGTACTTCTCCTGTCGCAGCCGGTCCTCGAGGTACGAGCGATCCGCGAACGTGAGCGGCTCGTCCTTCTTGCCGCCCAGCTTCTCGTGCATGCGGTGGAACTCCGTCATCTCCTCCGCCGCGCGCGCCTTCACGAAGCCTCGGAGATCTTCCAGGAACGCGGCCACGGTCTTGCTGCTCTTCGCCATGCGCGGCTCCAGCACGTAGTCCGCCCACGTGGGGTAGCCGAGCAGCTTCGCCTTCTCCTTGCGCAGGAGGAGCAGCTTCTCCAGGACCTTCACGTTCTTGTCCGCCGCGCGGTTGTCGAAGAGCTTGTAGAGCTCGAAGGCGACCTTCCGATTCTTTGCATACTGCATGAATGGGAAATAGTCGGGGTAGTCGGTCGTGATCTTCACCTTGCCGTCCGCGCCCGGCTTGTGCGAATCCACGTAGCCCTGCGGCAGCCCTGCCATGTCCTTCGGGTCCACCATCAGCGACAGCGTGGAGTCGGCCAGGTTCGTGTCGAAGTCCTGCGACTCCTTCGTGAGCGTCTCGTTCAGCTCACGCAGGCGCGCCTGACCCGCCTCGGGGAGCTCCAGGCCGTTGCGGCGGAAGTCGCGCAGCGTGTGCTCGAGCAGGCGCTTCTGATCGGGCGCGAGCTTCGGGCTGGTCTTCGCGTAGCGAGAGATCACGCGCGCGAGCTTCGCGTTCAGGAACAGCTCCGTGCCGAACTTGTCGACCTTCGGCTCGCAGCCCTTCGCGGCCTCACGTACGGCCGCGTCCGGACTCGCGACGGAGATGAGCGCGGGAAAATCAGACGCGTTTCGCACGGCGAGGTTCAGCTCGTCGAACTTGCCCAGCACCGCCGCATACGTGAGGTTGTCGTCCGTCGCCCCGTCCAGCGCGACGATCTCCGTGAGCAGCGCGTCCGCCTTGTTCAGGCTCTCGTCGCAGAGACGGATGATCCCGTCCTTCGTGAGGCCGATGGTCGTGGGGTCGGTGTCCGTGGGGAGCATCTTCTTCTCTTGGGCTTTTGGTGTGGCAGAGGCAAGGGGAGTGGCGTCGCGCTTCATCGCACGCAGCAACGGAACTTGCTGACGCGGAGCAGAGTCCTCGGTCTTCGGAGGAGCCTCCGCCGGTCCGCACGCGCCGAGCGCGAGCACCGCTCCGAAAGCGGTGAGGGCCGCGAGGACGCAGAGCGCACGGCTGGTTCGGGGTCGCATGGGGGCCACGAACTCTACACGAGGAGCAGCACGCCAGTGGCCGGTTTTCCGGTCTCCCGGCCAAGCGCAGCGGCATAGAGTCGGAGCTGCCGCTCGTAGTCCGCGCGCGCACCGCCGAGGTCCACGTCGGTCTTGTAGTCGATGACGCAGAGCCCCTCCGCGTCCACGAACGCGAGGTCACACGCGCCCTCCACCAGGGTGCCATCCTCGAAGCGGAGCACGAGCGGCGTCTCCCGGAACACGTGTTCGCTCTTCTTCGCCCGCAGGAGGAGCGGATGCTTGAGAGTCTTCGTCACCGCCGATGTCGCGGCCACCACCTCGGCCGCGGTGGCGGCGAGCATGCGACCGCACAGCTCGGCGACCTTGGTGATGTCCTTCGCAGGCGCATCGACCGGCAGTGTGGCGAGCATCTCGTGCACCAGCGTGCCGAAGCGCGCGCCACGCGGCCGATCCGCAAAGCCCTCCTCACGTGACGACTCCACCGTGATCGGTATCGAGAGGATCTCGGCAGGCAGCGCGTCCGTTCGGCGCTTCGTCACTGTCGTCGTGACCACGCGGGGAATGCTCGCGCGCGCCACGGCTTCGTCGTGTGCGGCAGCCCAGGCCGCGTGCTGATCCACGCTGGATGTTGCGACGACACCCTCTTTGTCCGCTGCGAGGATCTTCTGCTGACGCATGCCGACCTCGTCCTCCTTGTCCAGGTCGAGCGCGTGCGGATCCCAGAACACGACCTTGGAGTCACCGAGCTCCGGCTCGTGTACGCCCGGCCTCACGCTCATCGACTCGTAGCCGCGGGCCTTCGCAGGTCGCTCGAGCACCGAATCGCCGGAAAAATCAGGCGCGCCGGCGAGCGGTGTGGACGTGCGCTCGCGCCCGCGTCGCGGATAGATGACCGGGTACAGCGGCGACAGCCACCACGTGCTCTCTCCGCGTTCGTCGCCCACGACGGGCACGATCAACATCTCCCGCGCGCGCGTGGCCGCGACATAGAGCAACCGGTCGGACTCGAATGCGTCCTCCTCAAGGATACGATCTCTGTTCTCGGAGAGCTCGAGTGGAACGCAGCCGGCGAGCTGCGTGGCGAACAACCCGCGCTCTGCGTCCACGTACCGGGAAGGCTCGCGCTGCGTGGCGGGCGCCGCGGGGTCGGCCAGGATCACGACCGGGAACTCGAGCCCCTTCGAGCGGTGCACGGTCATCATGCGCACGCCGTCGGACGTCTCCTCCACCACCGGTGCGTCCTCCACGCTGCCGCTCGTCAGCTGGTCTCCGAGGTAAAGCACGAACGCGCGGAAGCTCCGCGGACGCTGGCGCTCGAAGCGCCGCGCGATGTCCATCATGCGCAGCGTGTTCGCGAGCGCCTGCTCGCCCGCAGGCCAGAATGCCAGCGCGGCGTGCGCGCGGGTCTTTGCGAGGAACGTGCGGATGGTCTCCGCGAACGGGAGCCTGTTGCGGCTCTTGTGGAGCGTGCGCAAGAGGCCCATCGCGTCGGCCACGGGGCGCGTGAACGGGGTGACGTCCTCGTCCTTCACGGTCCTGAATGGATGCAGACCGAACTTGTGCTTGTACGCGAGGATCTCCGCGTCGGTGAGGGCCACGAACGGACCGCGCAGCGTCGCGTAGACGGAGAGCTCGTCGTCGGGCCACTCCATCGCGGTCAGCGCTGCGACCATGGCAGCCACCTCTTCGCGCAAGAAGAAGCTGCGTCCACCGACCAGAGCGTGCGGGATTCGCCGCGTCTCGAGCGCGCGCACGTACGGCCGCGTTCTATCGCCATCCATCGATTGAAGGCGCTTGAACAGGATGCAGATGTGCCGTGCAGCGAGCGGCACGCGCGCGCCGCCAGACTCCTCCACCGTGTATCCGCTCTTCCGAGTCAGCCAGTCGATGTACGCGCCCACGGCGTCCGGGAGCGACTCCTCGATCTTCCACGAAACGATCTTCCCCCAGTCCGAGTACGGCCGCGGAACCGGCAACGCAACCAGGGTGGGATGGTCCGGCTCGCTCTTGAAGGGGGAGAGCGGCACGTACGTCGCCTGTCCGGGCTGGCCCACCATCCGCTGCGCGAAGGCGGTGTTCACCGCGCGCTGGATCGACGGCGAGCTGCGGAAGCTGGTCGTGAGATTCAGAACTTCCGCGCCCTTCGCGACGAGGTGCTTCTTCACCCGCTCGTAGAGCGCGACGTCGGCGCGGCGGAAGCGATAGATGGACTGCTTTGGATCGCCGACGACGAACAGCTTGCCCGGCGCGGGATCGACGGCGAACGCGTCCTTGCCTTCGGCGCGCGAGCCGGACAGGAAGAGCAGGATCTCGGCTTGCAGCGGGTCGGTGTCCTGGAACTCGTCCACGAGCAGGTGCGAGAAGCGCGACATGAGCTCTTCGCGCACAACGAGATCGTCGCGCACCAGGTCGCGCGTCTTCACGAGCAGGTCGCGAAAATCCAGGCGGCCTGCACGCGCCTTGCGACGCTCGTACTTCTCGGTCACGACCGACAGCTCGGTGAACAGACATGCGGCCAGGTCCGCATCCAGGCGAACGACCAGCGCGTCGAGCGCGATCTTGAGCGCATCGCGCTCGTTCGCCACGTCCTGACGAAGCACGCCGTCACGTAGGAACTTGCCGGAGCCCTTCCATGTCCAGGACTTCAGGCGCGAGATCGTCAAGAGCTCCGCCTCGAGACCGTCGTAGTCGCGCTTCTTCTGCACGTCCTCGCGCCGGAAGATCTCGGCGACCGCGTTGCCGATGTCGTGAAGGTTCACCACCAGGAAATTCGGCGGCTCCGTCTTCGGCAGGCCCACGCCGTAGTCGGCCAGCTTGCGCAGGCGCTCGAGCATCGAGTCCACCGCCGCTTTGTGGTCGAAGGGCTCACGCTTCCACGGAGCAGGGAAATCGCGGGCGTCCGTGAGCTTGAAGCCCGCGGACTCGAGCATGCTGCGCGGCCCGTCGGACCCGCGCTCGCGCGTGCGCCGCCGCAGGATGCGACGCAGACCTTCGCCGGGTGACTCGAGCGACTCCTGGAACCACAGGTCGAAGCACTCGCCGTACAGCGCGCGTGCCTCGTCGTCGGAGGCCACCTCGAACAGCGGGTCCACGCGGGCCTCCACCGGGCGCTCGCGAAGGATGTCCGCGCAGAAGCCGTGGATGGTGCCAATGCGCGCCTCCTCCAGCTCTCGCAGCGCCTGCACGAGCCGCGCGACGATCGCGGGCTCCTGCTCGGCCTCCTTCCGCCGGTCGAGCTCCGTGCGCAGGCGGAGCTTCATCTCACCAGCGGCCTTCTCGGTGAACGTCACGCATGCGATCTGCGCGAGGTGCGCCCGACCGGCGCAGATGAGCGCGACGATGCGCGCGATCGCCTCCGTGGTCTTGCCCGTCCCCGCCGCGGCCTCCACGACGAGCGTCCTGTCGAACGCGGTGCGAATCGCGTCGCGCTCCTTCTGGTCCACCAGCGCGGGTCTCTCACCGTCTGTCGTCATGGTCGCTTCCGCAGCTCCACGAGCTTATCCATGCGAGGGCTCTTCTTCTTTTTCGTGCGGATGTTCTCGTAGGGGCCGCACACGGGCTTGTAGTCGCAGTACTCGCACTCGCGCGCGTCGGGCAGCGCGGGCAAGAAGCCGGTGGTGATGGCCTCCGTTACGGCGTCAGCCACGGCCTTCGCGCCCTCGCGCGCGGTCTCGTCCAGGCGCACGGGCACCGAGTCGAAGCCGCCCGTGGAGCTTGCATAATACAAGCGTCCTCCGGAGACCTTCACGTCCGGGAAGAGCTTCTCGAGCGTGAGCGCGTAGAGCACGGGCTGAAGGACCTTGCCTCCGCCGATCACGGTGCCCTCCTTCGCGCGCTTCTTTCCCGTCTTGTAGTCGGTGGCCTGCAGCGTGCCGTCGCTGCCCTTCTCGACGAGATCGATCGAGCCGCGGAGCTTCACGCCGCACTCGAGCGCGACTGGCTCGACGGACGAGTGCTGATCGCTCGCCTCGCGCTGACCGCTGAGCCCGAACGAGAGCTCGAAGTACGCGGGCTGGTACCCCGTAGGCTCCTCCACCTCGCGGCGCAGCCACTCGCGCACATCCGCGCGGATGGCGCCGACGCCGTCCTCCCAGACGCGATCGATCGCGGGGTAGAGCTCGTCCTTGAACTTCTTCTCGACGCGCGCGAGCACGTGGTCGAGGCGCTCGCGTGCGGCGTCCAGCGTGGCCGGGGTCATGGGCAAGAGCCCGTGCTCGCGCAGCTCGGTCAGGAACTCGTAGAGCACCTCGTGCACGAACGAGCCTTTTTGCAGCGCATCCATCTCCTCGATCGCGCGAGGCTCCTCGCGCGGGGACAGCTTGTGCACGGCATACAAATAGAAGCGGTACGGGCACGCGGCGAAGTTCTGCAGCGCCGTGGGGGAGAAGCTGCGCTTGTCGGGCGTGTGCATCGCCAGTGCCTCCTTCGCCTCGGGCGCCGGGTCCACCAGACCGTCCGCGTCGGAGAAGCCGCGCAGCCATCGCTTCGCCCGGAAGCGCAGCGCTCGCGCGAGGTAGGGATTCACCGAGAGCAGGTAGCGCGCCGTGCCCACGGCCTCCTCCTCTGGTTTGTAGAGCAGCGACGAGAGCAGCGCGAGATCGTGCTCGGACTCGTCGATGGCGTCCTTCGGCGACTCGGGGGCAGGCCAGCCGATGCGCGCGCGCGCGGCGCTGTCTGCGCGAAGCGAGAGCTCCTCGAACCCGGCGAGCGTCCCCGTCTGCGCTCGGACCAGCTCCAGCGCGTAGAATGACGGCGTCTTGGGGCGCCCCAGCTCGGTGTCCACGCGCGGGTAGCTGAACGTCGCGCGCTCCGTGGCGGCGCCGAGCGCGATGCGTAGAGCGAGCCGCTCGGCCGTGGCGCGGCCCTCGTTCGTGAGCAGCGATGCGGCAGTGACGCCTCTCCGCATGCGATCGAGGAACATCGGGTCCTCTGTCAGCTTTCGCGGGAAGCCGCGCTCCACGAGGCCGGGCACGAACACGTGCTTCCACGTCATGCCGCGGGCTTCGTCGATGGGTGCAATATACACGCGCCCGTAGCGCGAGCTTCCGGGCATGACGGTCAGGTCGGTGAGCCGCGGTGTGAGCACCATGCGCAGCTCGGACATGGTCACGGGCGCGCCTTGGCCCATCGGGTACAGCTCCGCCAGCACGGCGAGCACGCGCTCCGGTCGGCGCAGCGCGCGCGTGGCAAGGTCCGACAAGGCCTTCGCGTACTCCGCCAGCGGGCGCGGGTTCTTCGCCAGCTCCGACAGTTCGCCGAGGAGCGGCAGCGCGAACGCACGCAGCACGTCCAGCGCGCGCAGCTCACGCGTGAGTAGCTGCACGCGCGCCTCCTCGGAGGCCTCCTCTTTCATGCGCGCGAGGAGCTCGGCGCGATAGCCCTTGAGGCGCGCTTCCCAGCGGTCGAGTCCGCCGATGACGGCTGCGTCCACGAGCATGCGCTCCCACAGCTTGGGCGCGCGGATCGAGCCGGCGATCACGGGCGCATCGTCGGCGTCCCCCGCGTCACTGGCCTCCGTCTCTTCCTCGAGCTCGAGGGCGGCGGCGGCGATCGTGGTGGCCGCTTGCGGGCTCATGATCTCGTCGTCAGCGACGACGCGCGTCTCCTGCGACGGCCAAGCGGGTGGGGGACCGCCGCTCGCCTCTGCGCGCGGGAGCTCTCCCAGCGACAGGTACTCGGAGAAGCGCGTCGCGGACAGCCCTTCGTCGGCGCATGCAAGCAGCGCAAGCAGCGCGCGCCCCGAAGGGTCGGGCTTCCGCGTCCCACGCGCGAAATAGGCCGGCACCTTTGCGCGCAGGAATGCCTCCTCGAGCGCGAGCGAGTACTCGGTGGGTGAGCGCAAGAGGATCGCGACCTCGTCGAAGGGAACCCCCTCTCTCGCAAGCGCCAGGACTCGCCGCGCGATCTCCGCGCCCTCGCGGCTCTCGCCCGGAGCGGAGAAGAACGCAATGCCGGCGTCCTCGGCGAGGCCCGCGTGCGCCTCGGAGAACAGGTGCGTCTGCACGTCCGCCACTGGAGTACGGACCGCTGGGATGAGCTCGCGTGGCGGAGACAGGTGGCCGATGAGCTCGCGCGTGCGCGCATCGCCACGGGGCATCGTGAAGAGCATGGCGGACGCCTCGCCCGCGAGCGCGCTCACCAGGTCCGCCTCCAGCCGATGCATGCATGGTACATCCAAAAAAAGCAGCGCCGCCCCGCGCACGCGCGCCGCGTTCCCACAAGCAGCGGAGATGACCGCGGCCGGATCGCACAGGCCCGCGGCCGCGAGCTCCTTCTCGAACACGGCGAGCAGGCGCGAGAGGCTCGGGTCGCCGACAGTATCCTTGTCCACGCGCTCCAGACGCAGCTCCGTCAACGTGCGCGTGAGTGCGCGCGCCAGCCCTGGTTCTTCGCGGATGGGCGCGAACCGTCCCAGCACGTCCTTCTTCTGCGCGAGCCCGCGCGCCAGCACGGCCTCCATCGTGAGCGTGCCCGCGGGAACAGTGCCCGCGCGCGCGAGGTCGAGCCGCGCCAGGTTTCCGGCCAATCCACGCAGCGTCTGCGACTCTGCGCCCACGACGTGACCGCGCGCACGAGCGACCTGTCGCACCAGCTCCTGCGCCGCGAGCTTGGTCCGCCCGACGACGATGACGCGCGTCGACTGCTTCGCGTGCACATCCAGGAATGCCGCGGCGGCAGCCACCCGCTCGCTCGCGTGGGCGGACTCGATGACCACCGGCGCCTGCTTGTCGTTCCTCGCCGCCCCTTCCGATGTCACGAGGGTAGGGTCTAGTTGGCTTTTCGCTTCCGTACAACCACCGGCACCGCATGAGGCCGGAGTGTCGCGGCGGGGTTCGCGGTGACCTCGCCGCGGAGCTCGAAATCGCACTGCGAGAAGATGCATGCCAGGACCAGCTGGGCCTCCAGGAGCGCGAAGTGGTTGCCGATGCAGATGCGCGGGCCACCGCCGAATGCCGCGTACGACTGGCGCGGGCGCTTCGACTCAACCTCGGGCAGGAAGCGCTCCGGATCGAAGACGTTGGGCTCGGGCCACTCGCTTGCACGGCGCTGCGTGGCGTACGGGCTCGCGAGCACGTGGGTCCACTTGGGGATGCGGAAGCCGCCCACCACCGTGTCGCGCTGCGCGGTGCGCCCGTACAGGTAGACCGGAGGATGCGTGCGCAGCGCCTCCTTGAAGGTGCGGAGCGCAAAGCCCAGCTTCGGGAGGTCTGCGACGGACGGCGCGGCGCCCACGGACTGCGCGCACTGATGCATGCGCTGGTAGAGCGCGCGATCCTGGCACAGGTGCGCGATGCTCCACGCCAGGCCAGACGCGGTGGTCTCGTGGCCCGCGACGAAGAGCGTGATGACCTCGTCTTTCACCTGCTGATCGCTCATGCGCTCTTCGTCCGCGTCGTGTGCGTTGAGCAGCTTGGACAGCAGGTCCTCGCGCTTGCTACCGCCGGCGCGGCGCTCGTCGATCATGCGCTGCACCCGCTTGTCGAGCAGCGCGATGCATCCCTTGAGCTCACGGCCGCCAGCACCCGGATAGAAGAGGGGCCTCTCCAGCATGGCGGCGGCGCGTGCGATCGCGCGCTTCGGAAGGCCGTGCGTGTGCTCCGCCAGGCGCAGCAGCTGGTATCGCGTAGCGATGTGCCCGATCGAGAACCAGGAGCCGCTCTGATCGCTCACCCACTTGAGCGCGATCGTGAGCGCGTGGCCAATCTCGTCGGACTCGTCGAGCGTGTCGGCGTCGAAGAGCGCACTCCCGGCGATGCTCATCGCGATGTGGGTGCACTCGCGCGCGAGATCGATCTCCGCGCCGTCCTTCCACGTGGCGATCACGCGGTTCGTGCAGGCCACCATACTGTCGGCATATTTATCGATGATCGCCGGCGTGAAGAGCGGCGCCATGAGCTTGCGCTGGCGCTTCCACAGCTCGCCGCCGCTGGTGAAAAGCCCCTGTCCAGCGAGCGGTCCGAGCGTGAACGTCATCATCGCGGACTTCTCGAAGTCGCTCGCACGCGTGACGAGCAGGTCCTCGAGCGCCGCCGGAGAGATCGCAAGCGCAGCACGTCCGATGGGGACCTGCAGCGCGACGACGCCGTGCGGCGAACGAGCAGCGCGCTCGCAGAACGCAAGCCGTCCAGCGCGGATCTCCTGGTTGTGGGTCTGAAAGCCGGGCCCCACTCCGATACGCGGCATCTGCGTGTAGGGGAGCGCCTTCGGCTGGGACGCATCGTTTGTTGCCGCAGCTTCTTGGCGCATGCGCAGTAGGCTAGGGGCTGTGGTGCCATTAGAACAGCCCGCCGTCCGCTGAATCGCTAGACTCTGCCGTGTAGGGATCGAGACGTATGAAGAAGCTTCTTCTCGTAGGCAATCCAACCGCGCAGTCCGGCAAGAACGCGGAACGAATCACCGCGGCGCGCGCGCGCTTTTCCGAGCGCGGCAACCCCGTGGACGTCTTCTCCACGCTCCCCGGCGGCGCGACCGTGCCGGCGCTGGTCACGGCACTGGACGCCGGTAGCCACGACGTCATCATCGCGATGGGTGGCGACGGCACGTTCCGCGAGGTCGGCGCGGCCATCCTCGGGTCCGCACGGAAGGAGTCGCTCGCGCTCGGCATGCTGCCCACGGGCACCGCGAACGATCAGGGCCGCAGCTTCGGCCTCTCCGCGAGTCCCGACGATCTGCACCGCAACGTGGACGTCGTGCTCGCCGGCCACGAGACCCGCATCGATGCCGGCCAGCTCACGGTCTGGGATGGACCGGGCGCGCCCGTCGCGGACATCACGTTCTTCGACTCCGCTGGCTTCGGCATCAGCGCGCGCGTGCTCAAGCAGCGCAACGAAGATCGCAAGCTCGTGGACGAGCTCGGGCCCATCAAGGAGCTCTATCGCGACCAGCTCGTGTACGTGGGCGCGCTGCTCCGCACGTTCGCGGAGAGCTACATCCTGTCCGACAAGTTCGACGCGGTGGGCACCGTGGACGGCCAGCCCGTGGAGCTGCGCGGCCTCATCGACCTGGTCTTCAAGAACACGCGCATCTACGGCGGCGCGTGGATCTTCGACCCCACGAGCCGCCACGACGACGGCCTCTTCGAGCTGGTCCCCTTCGTAGGCAAGCGAGACTGGGCCAGCAAGGCGATCGTGGATCTGGCTGGAAATCCCCTCACCGAAGAGGTGCTGAACCAGATCGGCGTCGAGCACTCGAAGAACCTCCGCGGGCAGCACATGGAGCTCTCGCTCGTCCCGCCCGCCGACGTTCCGCTCCACGGCCAGGCAGACGGAGAAGAGCTCGAGGCGGGCACGCGCATCGTCCTCCACGTGACGAAGCGCGCCATGCGCCTCATCGTGCCGAACGTGACGTCATCTACCTAACGGTTGCGCTGTTCCACCATCGTCGCAGCGCGTTTCAACGGAGAACACTTACGGCACGAATCCTGCTCTAGGCCAGGGCCCATGAGAACGTCATTGTCCGCACTTGGTCTCGTCGCCCTCGCTTGCGGCATGTCGCTCGCGATGGGCTGCGCCGCGGAACGCGATCCGATAAACCGTGTGCAGGCGAACGCGCTCGACAAGCGGTTCTTCGTCGGGGACAGCCTCTCCGACGCGTCCGATGATCCGGAGTTCCGTCATCGCTCCTACGTCGTGGATGGCTCCGCGAGCCAGTCGCTCATCGGCATCGGCGAGTGGGGCCACGTCGATCGCGTGCGCTGGGAGGTCACGAGTGATCTGCTCATCGCTCGCAAGGCCTACGAGCTCGCGCCCGCGCAGGACAACAAGGGCGGGAATGGCCAGAATCCGCTGGACCCGGCCGCACCCGCGGCGTCCGACAAGTTCCTGCAAAAGACGCCGAACGGCACGATCGTGGCTGCCTACAAGATCGAGAGCCACTTCGACATCCGCCGTGCCTACAACGCGCAGACGGGCGAAGAGAACAACATCATCGAGGAGAACACGCAGGACCGCCCGTGGAACGAGCGGCAGTTCATGCGCGTGGACTGGTCGCAAAACGTCGTCAACGATCCGATGGCGATCAACTTCATCGGCAGCGCGTTCGGCAAGACCACCGTCACGCCGATCTCGTACTACGTGGCGGACGCGAACAGCCCGGATGCGCCCCAGGTCGACGAGAAGGAGGGATACCTCGACATCACCAACAAGTTCACCGTCGCGCCCGAGACCACGGATCTTGGCGGGTTCTCGCTCCCGACATGCGCGCTCGTTGGCATCTACACCGGCAGCGCCACGTACGACTGCAACGCGCAGGAAGCCACGGTGCGGAACTCGTGGGCGAAGATCAAGCCGGACGAGGACTTCGAGCCGCTCGAGAACACGTTCGCCTCGCAGGACATCGTCGGCAATCCAGGCGGGCAGGGAAGCAGCCTGAACGTCGGCGTGATCAATGCGCCGCGGCAGGGGTGGGATCCGCAATACGGGTTCACCGATCAGCTCTTGCACCGCTACGCGAACATCCACAACACGTGGAAGAAGAGCCACGTGGACGTGGCGTGCACGGCCAACACCGACGCGGATGCGAACGGAACCGCCGACCAGTGCGACGGCGCCGCGGGCGTGACGATGGGCGGGTCGCAGTGCGACGTCGCCATGAACAAGTGCACGCTGCCGCTGCGTCAGCGCGAGATCAAGACGTTCGGCTACTGGGTCAACCAGGAAGCCCCCGACGGACTGCAGGATCCCGTCGGCGACGACGGCAAGCCCACCGGGCGCGGCACGCTGGAAGATCTGATCTACTCGTGGAACCAGCTCATCTCCGTGGCCGTCGCGACGTCGCGAGAGGTGGAGTGCCGCCGAACCAAGGAAGGCACGCGCGACAGCTGCCACGCGCAGTACTTCTCATCCAAGCGCTCGGACCCGGGCTCGATGGAGATGCTCTCCTACGGCGGGTGGCTCGTGGAGAAGGCCAGCGACCCCACGCCGCTCGTCACGTTCTGCCACAACCCTGTCCGCAGCTACGACATCGAGGAAACGTGCGGCAAGAAGGACAGCGTTGCCCGCGTCGGCGACGTGCGAAAGAACTTCATCTACTACTGGCCCTTCGAGTCGCGCGCGCCATGGGGCGGCATCGCTGACTGGAACGGCGACCCGCTCACCGGTGAGATCTGGGGTGGCGCTGCGCAGATCATGGGACGCTCGGCCACGTATGCCGCTGCCCTTCAGCGCGACGTGCTGCAGCTCGCCATGGGCGACGTGAAGATCGACGATCTGGTGAAGGGCGTGCAAGCGCAGGCCTACGTGAAGACGCTCCAGAACGGCTTCACGCCGGTCACGTTCAGCGAATCACAGCTCACCGATCGCGTGGGCGCGCTGGACCTTGCAAACCTCCGCGCGCAGGGACCCCTCATTCCCGCGGGTCTGTCGCCGGAAGATCGGCTGAAGACGCTGCTCCTCGACAAGCAATCGCTCGTCGCAGACGGTCTGAAGGTGCAGGGCGCGCAGGGGGAGTTCGATGCGCTCGCGAAGAAGATCCAGGGCACGCCGTACGAGTCGCAGCTCGTGGATGGCAGCTGGGCGAACGGTATCCTCGGCACGTCACCCAAGCTGCAGAGCACGTCGGACACGTTCCTCACCGCGGCCTCGCCGCTTCGCAACGCGGACCCGGGGCGGATGGAGCTGTACAACCAGCTCGTGACGGAGTCGCTCCATGCGCGCGGCGCGTGCTTCCTGGAGAACGAGGCACCCGCGACGTACAGCGTCCACCTGGCGTCCCTGAAGGGCTACTTCCTGAAGAAGTATGGTGGCCTTTCCAAGGAGGAGCGCGGCAAGGCGATCTATGCGGACCTCTGGAAGGAAGCGGTGAAGGGCATTGGCCTTCATGAGATTGGTCACTCGCTTGGCCTCTTTCACAACTTCGCCAGCTCCTGGGACTCTGCCAACTACACTCCACAGTACTGGCAACTTCGCACGGCGAACGGCAAGGCCACGCAGAAGTGCGGCGCAGCGCGCGCGGACGGCAGTCCCGACACGTGCATGGGCCCGCGCTACCTGGATCCGGAGTCCGCGGACGAGCAGGGCAACGGCGGTGAGAGCCGCCCGGGCATCGAGTACTACGCAAACACCAGCACGATGGAGTACCAGATCGAGCGCTTCGGTGAGACCGTAGGCCTTGGCACCTACGACCAGCACGCCATGAAGGCGCTCTATGGCCGCGTGCTCGAGACCTTCGATCCGACGTCCGTCCCCGCGGCCTCGCAGAAGCAGTTCAAGTACCTGGGTTTCTCGCAGCTGATCGAGCGTCCGATCGTGGGCGTAAACTTCGTGCACTATACAACTGCTGCGACGCAGATGAAGGTGTTCGACGCGAAGCGCGACTGTCGTGCGGCGACCCCCGAAGAGAAGGCGACCGCGAACTGGCGCGTGATCAACGGTCAGGTCTGCGCGCCTCCGCCGAAGGATCACTGGCGCTGGTCGGACTTCAAGAGCGACGAGGTGCAGACCGGCCTCAGCTCCCCCTACTGGCATGTCGTGGACGCAGACAAGACGGAGCGGGTGCGCTGGCACTACCGGTTTGGCCAGTCGAGCGCGTACATGCACACGGGCCCCAGCGACTCCGGCGCGGACGTGTACGAGGCGACGCGTAACACCATCCGTCGCTTCGACATGAGCTACCCTTGGTCGTACTTCCGTCGCACCAGCCGTGAGTTCATGTGGGACGCGATCCCGGGCGCGGTCTCCAACAACTACTTCCGCAAGCTGCGCGCGACGCACTGGCAGGTCGCAAACGACCTCATGTCCAGCACCACCGCCGACGTCACCAGTGACGACGGATTGCGCCCCTACGCAGTCACGCAGACCGACCTGTTCGACTTCTTCTCCCGCGTCGTCACGATGCCGGAGCCAGGCGACTACGCGGAGAGCACCGTCCGGACAGCGCCGGGCTCGGCGATGAAGATCTTCGACCTCGCACCGGCCTCGAGCGGTCGGGCCCCGACGCCTGCGTTCACGCTGGGCATCGTCGATGGTCGCTATGTATCGGAGCAGTTCAACAACGATCTGGGCGGATCCTGGGACTACCAGTCGTTCATGGATCACGCCGGCTTCTCCGTGGAGAAGATCTACGCCATCCTCGCCCTCGTCGACGGGCGCCCCACGCTCTCCACGATCTCACGTGAGAACGCGCTGGATGGCCGCAACGTGCGCATCAACTTCCGGTCCGACCTTCCGCAGGCGACCGACCGCTTTCTCGGCGGCATCCTCGCGGAGGACTGGGCCAGCGTCGCTCCGCACGTGAGCGGCGTCGGCATCCAGTCACCGCAGGTGTTCTCGATGACGGGCGTCTCGCCGCAGCGGCCGCTCGCCGCGCAGGTCCTGTTCCCCAACGTGGGGTACAAGACGCAGCTCGGAACGCTCATCTACTCGCTCCTGTTCTCCCGTCTGAACACGGACCTGACGCTGGCAAACAAGACGCGCCTCTGGATCGACGGTCAAGTCGGTCAGGTCACGTTGCCCCTCGCCCAGCAGATCCGCTTCACGGACCCGGTGAGCGGCTACACGTACATCGCTGGCAAGTTCGGCAACGACAACATCAATGGGCAGATCGTGGACAGCGGCATCGCGTCGCGCATGCTGGCGCACGCGAACGCGCTGCTCGGCGTGACGTACCAGACGACCGGGAAGGTGAACGAGTTCGGACAGCCGGAGCTCGTGGGCCCGACGCCCACGCCCATCGCTGATCCGGACGCGGCGGCAGTGAACGCGCAGACGCTACGCAAGTACGTCGGCGTGCTCGACGCGACGCGACAGGTCGGCAACGCCCTGGGCTACGGCCCGCTCGGCGGCGCCAGCGGCGACTGAGCCTCTCACGCCAGCGCGCTTGCGATCACCGTTCCGGAGGAGATCTCGTAGCTGGCGGCAGCCTGCGGGACTCCGACGGCGGCGAGCATGGTGCGGCCATACGACGCGAGCGTGTCCGTGGTCTTCACGTCCCCGCTCGGTGAGCCCTTGCCGCTCTTCGAGTCGATCGGCAGCGCGCCGTAGTCGCCGGCAACTGGCGCCACACCGCCGATGATGCCCGCCTTGAACGGCTTTCCGATGGTGAACGACACCTGGTGGTTCGGGTTGTGACTGCGCCCGTCGATGTTGCTCGCGTTGAGCGTTCGGCCAAACACGTTGAGCGACATCAGGCTCACCTGGTCGCTGAGCCCGGTGCTCGCAAGAAGCGCCATCAGGTCGGCGATGGCCTGTACGCCGGACACCGTCTCCGCCGTCTCGTTGGCGAGCGCGATGTCACGGTGGTTGTCTCCGCTGAAAGGGATGTGGATCGCGATCACGGGCGTGACCTTCATCTGAATGAGGGCGACTGCCGCCTTGATCTGCGACGAGATTGAGTTGTCCGTGATCTGCGTGAGCTGGTTCAGGAGGTCCTGCTTGATGTTGCGCACCTGCGCCTGCGACGTCACGAGCCTGTCGATGTACTGCTTTTGCGCGGCATTCGCCTCGTTCTTGTAGATGCCATAGAGCTGGTTCAGCGTCTGATCGCGAAGGGGCTGCAAGTTCGTCAGCGGCCCCGCGGGATTGGTCAACGTGGCCTTCAGCGCGAGCGCCGGGATGATCGGCAGCGCCTGACCGCCGAACGTGAGCCCTTCCGACGGCGACGACGCGCCCAGGCTGATCGGCTGCGACTGGATCGTGCCGAGGCACGGCGCGAGATGCTTCGCGAGGATCGATGGCAGCATTTCACCCGCGCTGGTCGTGCCCATCAGCGAGAGCACGTCCGGCTCCTTCGGATGCACGGGCGTGTTCGTCATCAGGTGCCAGAACGTGGTGCGGTCCAGCACGCTCTGCGGGAGCTTGGACCACGGCATGGCCGCGGTCGTCTTCTGACCACCCAGCGAGAGCGCCGTGGCCGCCATGAGCGGATCCTTCGGGTGGTAGATCTTCGAGTCCTCGTACGTGCCGGGAACGTTCGCGTTGAGCGCGTCGCCGTTGCCGGACGTCGCGAAGATAACGAACTGCGGCTTGCCGGCCGCGACACCGCACGCGGGGACGTCGGCCAGCGCCTTCCGCGGATCCAGGAGCAGCGCGGCGGGAAGCCCGGTCGCGAGCGAGCGAAGTCCGATGTAGCCCGCGCCAAGGAGCGCGCCTCTGAGTGCTTGCCGTCTCGTGAGCATGACAGGTCTCCTTTACAGTCCGATCGAGACGGCCGACGGCGCGAGGCACGCGACGACGAACGTGGATTTGAGTGCGTCCGCAGGCGCGGCGCCGGTCTTCACTGCGGCGTCGAAATGCGACTGCAGCGCGGCGATCGATGGCGCAGACCTCTTGTCCGACGGCGTGAGCGCCATCACCGTCTGCACGAGGTCCGTGATGGCCGTCGCAGGCGCGCTGCTCGACCACTGCTTCTGACCCGCGATCGGGTTCTTCGGATCGACCACGAGGTCCGCGATCGCACCGCAGATGTTCTCGGCGCCGGCGCGGAAGAAGAGGCTCGGCGCGTTCGGAAGGACAGGCGCGATGGAGCCGCGACCATACCCATCGGACGGAAGGCCCGACACGATCTCGCTGATGGTGGCGATCGACTTGCCCTTCTGCGTGGTGGTCGGGTCCAGGTCGCAGATGTCCACGAACCCCAGCCGCGCGTTGAGCGCCGCACAGAGGTGGTCACGTCGCGAGACCGCGATGACCTCGCCCTGGTCCGCGAGGGTCTTCGTTGCCTTCGCGCTCGTGGTGATGGGCGACGAGAGCAGATCCCGCACGAGCGAGTTCCAGTCGAAGTGCGCGGCGGCAAACGCGGTCACGATGCGCTGTACCTCCGGGTCCGCGGAGTCGCACTTGCGCGAGTTCGCGTAGTAGCAGAGCTTCTGCACCCAGGCCTGCGCGAAGAGCGGATGACTCGCGAGCGTGGCGCCGAACTCGTCGAGCGACGCGACCGGCTTCGTCACACCTTGGAACGAGAAGAGACCCGGCTGCGCCGAGAACGCGGCCTCCGTCTGGTTGTGATAGTTCCACGACATCTGCGACGCGAAGATCGCGCGCGTCGGGTCCAGCGTCTGGTGGCACGACACGCATGCGGGAGAGTTTGCGTGCGTCGCATCCAGGCCAGGCGTGCTGGTCGGTTGCGTCGTGTCCGTGCCGTCCACCGCGGCGCCGAGGCCCACGATGAGCGCCTGGTTCATGGTGACGCGCATCTGGTTCGAGGTGTTCGTCTGCCAGTTGGCGAAGAACGCTGGCGTGCTGAAGAAGCCCACGCGAGGCACGCGGAGCACGAGCTCGCTCCCTGCGCGAAGCTGATCGAGCGCGTAGAACGGCGTGATCGGCTCACCCACCTTCGGCGCGCGCGTCGTCACCATCTTCCACGTCGCGAAGTCGCCGGCGGTGAGCGGCCCGGCGAGCTGCCCAGCGACTGGCGGACAGTTGGTGCCACCGTTCGGATTGGGACGCCCATCGAGCGAGCCCTGCAGCACGCGCTGGACGTTGTTCGCGAGGCCTCCACCCTTGTACACGACCGGATCCGTGAAGCAGCCTGGGTACGCGGCGTCGAGCGCGGCCAGGTTCGGGTTCGTGAAGGTCAGGAAATTCGCATTCGTCGGGTCGAGCGAGTCGGCGATCGGGATCACCGTTCCCGTGATGGTGACCTTCGCGTTCGGGTAGAGCGCGCGCATCCGGTCCGTGACCTTGCCCGCATCGTCCACCTGCCACGCGTCCAGGTACGCGTAGAACTCCATGAGCGCGGGCGTCATCATGAACGACCGCGTCGTCATCGCCTCCGTGAGCGAGCGTCCCTGCGAGACGAGCGCGGAGACCGTCCGCGCGAAGCTCTCGATCGCGTTCTGGACCAGCAGCGGCGTGGTCTGCTTGTTGATCGAGACGCGCTGCGGAAACGTTTGGTCGGTGAAGTCCACGTCGGCGATCTGCGTCTGCTGGAACGCGAGCTCGAAGAAGCGGATCATCTTCGTCTCGTACTGCGGCAGCTGCTGCCACTGTCCGATCAGCGTTGCGAGCTTGCTCGGATCGGCTTCCACGGCCTTGACCTCCTCGTCGGTGGGAGGAAGCCCGACCAGGATGTTCTTCACCTTGGCGACATACACGGCAGGGGGTGATGTCTCGACGGGGAGCGGCGCGCTCGCCGCCGGCAGCGGCTGGGCGGGCTCTTCCGAAGAGTCGTCGTGCGAGCCGCCGCCCCCGCTTCCGCACGCGCAGAGGACGGCGAGCCCAGAGACGAGCGCGCCAGCGAGCATGGTGGTTCTGTTCCGCATTCGTGACCTCTGGTGTTCGGTGGAGTGGTTCATGGCTTGGCCCACGCGGCGATCGCTGCGCGCTGGGCATCCGTGAGAGCGATGGGGGCGCCCGGTGGCGGCATGGACGTGGCGGTGCCGGCCTGCGTGACGGTGCGCGTGTAGACGTGCTCGCGTCGCGCGCTCCACGTCGCGTAGGTCGAGAGATCGATGCCCGAGGAGTCCTTGCCGCTGCCAGCAGGGCTATGACAGTTGCTGCAGACGGCGGCGTAGATGGGCTGGATGGTGGTGTTCCACGAGGCCTCGTCACCAGAGGCTCCGCCATCACCGGTGGCGCCCGCGCTCATGCGCGAGAGGTGACCACCAGTCAGCGTCCACACGTCACCGGAAGGAGAGCCGACGAGGCGCGCGTCCACGGGCAACGTACCGCCCGACGCGAGCATGACCGTGGCGGCGCGGAAGACGCCAAGGTCAGAATCCACGGAGAACCAGATGTTGCTGCCAGCGCCCGCGAGCTGATGGATGGTGCGATCGCCCGCGTCGTAGAGGAGCTCGGCCGCGCCGGCTGTCACCTGGTAGAGGCGGTGCGGAGTGGCCGCGAGCAGATCGCCCGCCTGGTCATAGGCAACGAGCTGCGCGTCGGGCAACGTCACGTCGCTCTCCTTGCCGCCGTCGAAGACGCGGACTGCGACGCCGTCCGCAAGCGCGACCGCGTTGCCGTGCGCCGCGATCGCCTTGGCGGTCCCCTGATAGCGGGTGACGTTGGCTCCGTCGGTGACGGCGACGCCGGTCGCGAGCATGAACCCGGCGTATGGAGCGCCACCGGCGACATCCTGTACCTTGTCCATCGCAAGCCCGTACCTGTCGCTCACCGCGTTCGCAGGCGAACCATCGATGGACATGCGCTGGAGCACGCCGTTGCCATCCACCCCGACGACCCATGTCGATTGGCCGTCGGGCGAGGGGAGCTGCGCCGCGGACTTCCACGTGGTGATCGCTCCGTCGGTGGTCACGACGGCGCCACTGACCAGCGTGACGATCCCCTTCGAGCCGAGCACGAGCAGCGACTTGTCGATCTCCACCACGGCCTCTGCGGCGCCCACGTCGACGTTCGCTGGATTCCACGCCACCGTCGTGAGCGCGAGGGCGGCGGGCGCGGATGCCGACGCGTGGGTCGTGTTGTTGCTGCTGCTGCTGCAGGCAGCGAGCACGAGGAGGACACACGCCAGAGACGGATTGCGGATGGGCAGCACGAAGTGAACGTGAGCAACTCCCATGCTAGGTGAAGCGGCGGAGAGCTCCGACATGCGGACGACGTGTAGACGCGAGCTTGCGCGACGTCGCTGGCTCTGCCTGGACGTGTGCGCGTTCACCCCATGAACGAAAATCTGTTCTCGCGTGAGTCAGCAAAGTAGCCTCCGCTGAATGCCGACGTACACGTCGCCTCCGCCGGCCCGTCCCCTTCATCCGATAGCCGCGTGGCTCATCGATCGAAGCTCCCGGCGCGAACCGCTGGAGTCGCTCTTCGACGGTCTCGCAACGAGGCTCGCTGCACGCGGTGTCGTGGTCTCGCGCATGTCCACGAGCATGCCGACGAAGCACCCCGAGGTCTACGTACGCAACGTGGAGTGGAAGGCTCCGGGGCAACTCAACGTGCGCCCGCGCAAGCACGAGATCGTCGCCTCGCCGGAGTACATGGGCAGCCCTGCGGCGCAGATCTTCGAGGGCGCGTCTTCCATCCGGAAGCGCCTCACTGGCGGCGCCGCGCTCGACCTCCCGCTCTACGTCGAGCTCGCCGCGGCGGGGGCGACGGACTACTACGCCACCTCGCTCGCCTTCGCGGAGAGTGGCCGCTCGTTCTTCTCGTTCGCCACCGACACGGAGAACGGCTTCGACGACGATGCGCTCCAGCTCTTCGACGAGCTCGCGCCGTTCCTCGGGTTGCGACTCGAGATCGACGCTTCTCGCTTCACGCTGCAGTCGCTCCTCTCCGTGTACCTCGGCGAGAACGCCGCAGCGCGCGTCGTCTCGGGAAGCTTCAGGCGTGGCGGCGGAGAGATCATCCGGTGCGCCATCTTCTTCTCCGACATGCGCGGCTTCACGAACCTCGCCGATCACTCCTCACCGCTCGATGTCGTGCGCACGCTCGACGACTATTTCGAATGCGTCGCAGGGCCCGTCGGCAACCACGGCGGCGAGGTGCTCAAGTTCATCGGCGACGCAGTGCTCGCGATCTTCCCGTGCGTTCCGGGCGCGGACGGAAAACCGGACGACGCCGCCGCATGCAAGCGCGCGCTCGCCACCGCGCGCGAGGCCGTCAAGAACCTCGCTCTCGGGAACGAGGAGCGAGGCAGCGAGCCGCTCGCGCTTGGCATCGCGCTCCACCTCGGCGACGTGATGTACGGCAACATCGGCGCGCGCGATCGTCTGGATTTCACGGTCATCGGCGCGGCCGTCAACGAAGCGAGCCGCGTCGAGGGCATTTGCAAGGTCGTGGGCGCGAACATCCTGATGACGCGCGCCTTCCAGGAGGCGCACCCCGACGGCGCCGTGAGCGTCGGCCGGCACGCGCTGAAAGGCGTGAGCGAGGAGCACGAGCTCTTCACCGTCGATGACGGGTGAAGTCGCGTGAGAGGAAGAGCGCCCCCGGCAAGAGTCGAACTTGCGGCCAACGCTTTAGGAACGGAACGCGTGAGTTGGGAGACTCGCGCCGATCGAGAAAACAAGCCCGATCGTGGCTCCGAGAGGTCCCGAAATCCCACCGGTCAAACGCGGTCTGTCCACTTTCCGTCCACTTCTGCCGACCGCGCCGAGCTGCTCGAGGCCGCGATCGCGCGCCTCACCAGAGCACTCGTGACAGCCTCCGACGACACGATCGCGGACCTGGTCGCCGAGCGTCGAGCCATGCGCGCGGAGCTCGAGCAGCTCCACCAGGACGCCGGCGGTGTCGTGCGCCTCGACGAAGAGCGAGCCCGGCGCACGCCGAAGCGGTAGGCTGAAAAGGTAGCGCCGTGAAGCCCTGGCAGGCGACACGGCGCGAGCAACACCGAGGACGAGTCGATGTCACTGAAGTATCAGTTTAGATCATGGCCGAAGCCGAGCAAGGACGATCTCCGGTGCGTGATCGAGGCGAACGTCGCTTCACTCGTGCGGCAGCTCAACGAGTTGCCATCCAACGAACGTGATGCGGAGGTCGCGCGAGTCGTGGCGGCGTCTTTGGGAGGTGACGAAGGGGCCGAGTGCGGACGATCAGGATCGCTTCGCGCTCGCTGCCGTGCGGCGCCGCTTCGCACGCGCCAGGGCGGAACCGCCGAGCGAGTCGGATGGTGGCGACTTCGAGATCGATGCGACGATGACCGAGGAAGAAATCAGGCTGAATGGCCCCGCGAGCTTGGAGCCGATCTCGTGCGCAACGTCGCCGGACGCGAGTGTCGAAGTCGAGCGGCTCACGCGGCGATTCGCAAAGGCGCGGGACGTTCACGATGCAGAAGCGCTAGCGACCATACTCTCAATCAAGCTTCGTCACGACGTGACCCTCGTGCAGGCCCAAGCTCTTATTGCCGCGGTTCGGCGCGCACCTGGAAGACCGCCGAAGGGGACACCACGAGGCCCGTCTCTGAACGAGGCCATCGCAAATGTCCTTCCTGAAGCAGTCGAGGCAGGCACGGTGAGGAAGAGCCTCAACCGCCGAAAGCCCCGTGAGCAGGTGCTCAAACGTTCTGCGGGAAAATCGTCCTCGGCCGTTCGTGTCGTGCGTAGCGCAAAGCCGCAGTAGTTTCAGCGCGCTGGAAATTGGGGACAGCAATTGGGGACGTGTCCCCATTTTATGTCCCTTTTTGTTGGTGGTGAACGCGTGTCACTTGTTGGGAATGCATCAACACCGTGCACCAATCACCGACGAAGACGTTCAGCGCGAAGCTGAAGCCGAAGACCTAGATCCTCGCACCGTCGTGCGCGCCCTAGCTGGCCTGCCCGTCCGTGGCCGCGCAGGGAAGCGGGCGTCGCGTGCCGTCGCTGCGCTGCGACAGCCATCGTCCGATCCCCCGCGCGCAGCGTGACGAAGAAGGCGAGGACGACGCCCATGCAACGCAAGCTCAAACCGCGCGCGACAGCCGCGCTCAACATCATGCCGGTGATGGTGTCCGATCGCACGTGCGCGGCCCTCTTCGGCATCGAACCGCGCGACCTCCGCGAGAAGATCGCGCCGCATGTGCCTCACGCCGTGATCGGGCGACGCGTCGTGATGCGAGTCGAGCATGTGCTCGCGTACCTCGATGGGCTCGCGTCGCCGGAACGTGCGGGTTCACGTGAGCCCGCACGTTCAGACGGCGCGACGACAACCGACGATTTGCTCGCGCGCATCGGTCGCAGGAGAACGGCATGAACGACCACACGCTCTTCGTGCTCGTCGCCCTCGGACTTCTCCACCCCAAGCGCATCGACCGACGCGGGATGATCGACGCGCACCGTGACGTGCTCGACCTCCTCGAACGCGAAGCGCAACACCGCTGGCCTCTGAGTCGGCGGTTCGTGATCCGCACGGTGCTTGCGACCATCGCAGGCGCCGAGCTCCGCGCGTGGGACCTCCGGACGCGGGGAGACTCGCAGTGAACGCGGCGCAGCTCGACGAACGCGCCGAAGAAGTTGTAGCGCGAGCTCGCGGACAGCTCGTTCCAACATGCCACGGAGACATCCTCTTTGCGCTGGAGGATGACCCGGTGCAATCGGTTCCACGCAAGCCGGCGATCGTACTGCTCGAGGCGCTCGGTCTCTCTGGCACGATTCGCGAGATCGACTCAGGGCGCGCCATTCGCGCCGCTTCGTGGTTCCCGATCGTCATCATCCTTGGCGGCCACGCGCGCCTCACGTGGATTCAGACGCACGTGCTCTCTCCCGGTGGCGTCGCGTGAACGAGGACGCGGACGACATGCCCGGCGACGGTTTCTTCGACGGACCGTCGCACTTCAAGTGCACCGACACGGGCAACGCTGAACGCCTGGTGGATGCGCACGGCAAGAACATCAGGTACTGCGGCGAGTGGGAAGAGTGGCTCGACTTCGATAGCGCACGGTGGGCACTTGATCTTCGCGGCCGCGTACAGCATCGCGCGAAGCTCACCGTGCGCGCCATCTACGCCGAGGCCGCACGTTGCAAGAACGAGGGCGCACGTAAGGCGCTGGCCGGATGGGCGCACACGAGCGAGTCACGCAAGGCGCGAAGCGCGATGGTGGCATGCGCGCAGAGCGAGCCGGCGATCGCGATCCATCACAAGGACCTCGACCGGCACCCGTGGCTCTTCAACGTGCTCAACGGCACGATCGATTTGCGCACTGGGAAGATCCGTGCGCACCGACGAGAGGATCTGCTCACGAAGCTCTCGCCGCTGACCTACGACCCCGACGCAAAGGCGGAGCGGTGGGAGAGGTTTCTCGCGGAGGTCCTGCCCGACCCCGAAGTGCGCCTCTTCGTCCAGCGTTTTGCTGGCTGCTGTCTATCGGGCGACGTGAGCGATCGGAAGTTCGTCTTCCTGTCGGGTACTGGACGGAACGGGAAGAGCGTCTTCGTGAAGACGCTGCGTGCCGTGTTGGGCGAGTACGGCATCATCGGCGCGCCCGATCTTCTCATGGCGAAGAAGGAGCAGACCCACCCCGCGGAGCTTGCCGATCTCTTCGGAGCTCGGCTCGTGTCCTGCCAGGAGGTGCCGAAGGGGCGCACGCTGAACGAGCAGCGCGTGAAGGAGCTCACCGGCGACGAGGGAGCAATCAAGGCGAGGCGCATGAACGAGAACTGGTGGGAGATCGCTCCCGAGTGCAAGTTCATCATCGTCGGCAACCATCCGCCGCGCGTGACCGACGACACGGACAGCATCTGGGACCGCATGTGCAAGGTGGACTTCGGGGTCCGCATCGCAGAGGACGCCGTGGACAAGTCGCTCTTCACGAAGCTCTCCACCGAGCTCGCGGGCATCCTGGCGTGGGCCGTGCGCGGGTGTCTCGACTGGCAGCGTCATGGGCTACCGGCACCGAAGGCCGTGGCCGCAGCGACGAGCCGCTACCGTGGCGAGGAGGATATCGCGGGTCGCTTCCTTGCGGACTGCTGCTCCTTCCACCCGGACGCGCGCGCCACCGTGAAGCAGATCGTCGACGCCGCCGCGGAGTGGTGCAAGGCGAACGGCGAGCGTGACATGGCCCGCAAGGCGCTGGCGGAACGCCTCTCGCGAGAGGGGTGTTTTGAGGCGAGGACGAACAAGGCCCGCGGATGGCGCGGTGTGCGGCTCTTGGAACCACACGAAATCAAAGCGAGAGACGAGGCCGGTGACGAAGTGACAAGAGGTGACGCTGATAGCGGGGTCCTTCTCACGAGAGCAGGGAATATGGCTCCTATACCGCTAGTGACGTCACCTCCTGTCACTCTGTCACTTCTCGGTGGTGGCGAGGGCGACGGTGAACGCTTCTACGAGTCCTCCGACTTCGTGGAGGTGCCCTCGTGACCGTGCACCATGGGGCTTGTTCGTCCTGGGTCAACGTCGCTCGGTGGCGGCGCCTTCGCGGGGTGCACCCGGCCCAGGCAACAGTGTGGGGTTCTTCGAGACCCAGGGGCGTCGACTTTCGCGCGAACGTGCGTGTCCTGGATTCTTTCCTCACTTCGGCCCTCGCGGACGCGAAGCTCTCCCGCAAGGAGGCCTCAGAGTGCGAGGCGATCGCCGGCATGCCGATCCGCGACCGACGCGAGTACGCCCCGCCCAGGAGGTCGCATTGATGGCCGTCCACCTTCCGATGCTGGCACCTGTCGCGCCCGCACGACCTCGGACGCGCGCCGAGTGCGTCGACAGCGAGCGACCTTGCCCATTCGTATCCTGCCGCTACCACCTGGCGATCGACGTCGACCCGGCGACCGGTGAGATCGTCGCAGAGCGCGAGCTCGAGGGCCTCACCGAGACGTGTGTCCTCGACGTGGCCGATCGCGACGGCGCGAGCCTGGACGTCGTGGGTGCGGCCATTGGAAGCGACCGCACAACGTTGCAGAAGACGGAACAACGTGCGCTCGAGCGCCTCTCGCGCCGTGCCGTGGCCCGCAACGTGCTCGTCCAGTTCCTGGAGCCTGGCCCGCGCTACCGCGTCGACCGTCGCCCGAAGGAGCGCCCCGTCGCGTATCACGTGATACGCGACGGGGAGATCGTCGACGCCGAGGAGCTGGCGGCGCTCGACGCCCTGGCGGAGCTCGCGGACGAGGCACACGCCACGCTCGGAGGCTTCTTTCACTCCGACGCATCGGCGTGCGCACTGGTGCATCGCATCCTGACGAAGCGAGAGCACGACCGGGAAGCATCACCGAGTGGCCCGCGTGAGAGCGACGACGAGGCGCACGCCGGCGACGCAGAGCCCGACGCCTACGCCGAGCAGCCCGACGCAGCGGACCCGTACGCGGTCCCGGACGAACGCGAGATCTACGACGACGAGTGACCCGGGCAATCCCGCCCACCGACAAGGAGACGCATCGAATGAAAATTGTTTTCGGACCGCCACAAGCAATCCCCACCAACCGCGCGCACGCGCAGAACGAGAAGAACATGCAGCCACGAACCAAGCTCCTCACCGGCCACGAGCGAGACCAGATGGATCGCGCGATGGGCATCAAGACGCACAACGGCGTGAAGAACGGCACGCAGGCCGACGGAACGTTCCTGATGTCACACACGGCCGTCGATGACGATTACCTCACCCCCGAAGGAAGAATGCGTCGCTACATGCCCGGCGGTCCGAGCGGCACGTCTGCGAACGAAGAGAACGGAACAAACCGGACGAGGCAGTATGCGCCGCCCTCGCCATCGCATGACAAGCCCGACCCGGAACCGAAGAGGAGCGCCGCCGGCGTGCCGCTGCTCAGCGGCCGCGAACGCGAAGCCATGGATCGCGGGATGGGCATTCGGTCACACGAGCAGCTCGGCGCGCAGAGAGACGGCACGTTCCGTCTGTCGTGCGCTTACGGCGTGACGGCAGGAGCTGCAAAATGAAGCTCCCGAAGAACCACGCGGCACGCCTCGCCGCGATCGAAGACATGAAGGCACGTCACACGAACGAGCTGCAGGAGTTCGACCAAGCACGCAACGAAGCGCGCGGACGGATCTACAGCGCGCAGCTGGAGGCCGTGGCCAGCGCAGAGAGCGACGCTGAGAGCGCGCGCAAGATGCTGGCGGCCGCGTTGCTCGAGGACCTCGAGCGCGGTCTCTATCCGCTCTGCGTCCAGTTCGGTGACGCGCCACGCTCGACCGCACAGAAGATCTCGGACCTTTGGCGCGAGCTCGACGCCCGCGCGCTCGAGGAGCTCGCCGCGCCGTTGGCGTACCACCACCTTGGTCTCGCGATGCTCGCCACGCGCGGCGGGGACATCGTCCGCGCTGGTCACTCCGCGTTCTGGGACAACGGCGTGCGCGAGGTGTGCGGGCTGGCGATCGAGACCATCAAGACCACCGACGGCACCGCGATCGTGGAGTCGAGGCTACGCGCGCTCGAGATCGCGATCGACATCGCGTGTCGTCTCCCGCTCCACCAGGACGCGGCCGCGCTCGAGGCACGAAAGCGAAGCGCGACACAGGGCGACCTCGCGATCGCGATGGCTACGCCAACCTCCGAGGGCATGCCGGGCTTTCTGAAAGGCGACCCGAACCGGTTCCGCACGAACACGACGAGGCCGGCGAACCTTCGCTGACCTGACACACGCGCGTGTCCTCACGGATGCGCGCGCATGGGGCGCCTTGGTGGCGCGACAACGCGGCTGGGTGTTCCTGTCAACTGGATCCATGCACCACGCTGCACCGTCGCTGAGCGGGTTCGATTCCCTCTCGTCTCACCGATTCCACACACCAGGAGAACCATCACATGTCCGACGAACGCAAAGAGCCCACCTACCCGATCGCCAGCGGCCTCCCGTGGAAAGAGACGCTCGCTTTTATGTTCACGAAGCTTGCGACGGTGCGCGCCGTCATCACCACCGAAGGCGGAGTCTCACCGGACCACTTCGACCGCCTCATGCGGGCGATCGCAAAGGAGACGGGCATCGCTCCGATCGTGCAGGGCGCGGTGGACGCCGAGACGGTCGCAGAGAGCAAGCAAGCGCTGGAAGACAACGCTACGCGACAGGGCGTTTTCACCGCGCGAATGCAGTCGCGAACGCAGACGAGTCACTGAGAAAGAAAGGACACGACCATGGGCGGCATTTTGAACGCAGACCTTGCATCGGGCACGATCTCGCCGGAGGGGCTCGCGAACCGAAACAACTTCTCGAAGATGTTTCAGGACTACATCATACTCGCCGGCCTGCTCTCGCCCGGCGTCGCTCGCATGACGAGCTTCCAGAGGGTTCGCGACTTCGAGATCCGCAAGGGGCCGTTCCAGAGCGGCGCCTTCCTGGTCTACAAGGGCGAGAACCTCGCGAAGTTCACGATAGAGCTCGAGGTCGCGCAGCCACCGGACACCATCGTGCAATGGCTGCTCTTCGCGAACCTGCTCAACAAGGTTCCCGATGGTCTCTCGCCGGCGCTCCTCTCCTCGTTCGCGCTGGGCATCAACTACCCGATCCTAAATAGCGCACCGATCAACATCAGCGACGTCGTCGTGGAGAGCTTCACGCCGTGGTCGCAGGGAGAGATGGGCGAGTGGACGATGCAGATCGCCTTCGTCGAGTTCCGGATGCCGCTGGAGGCAGGCGGGAAGCCGGACAAGTCGATCCCGTCGATCGCGGCGGCATCAGCGGAGGGAGGTGGCGCGCTGCAGGGCGGCGGTGACGCGCAGGACCTCAATATCCAGAAGCTCACGGCCCAGTACCAAGCGGGGCTATCTCCCGCCGGCAAGTGAGGTCCGCCGCAATGCCGCTTGACTCACCGTACGAATTGATATCAATATGTACGGGTACCAATTGCTAGGAGAGGCGGGTAAGAAGATGGGAACGACCGTGGCCATCAGGGAGCAGCAGCTCAACGTGCGATTGAACCCCGAGGAGCTCGAGCTCCTGGAGAAGCTCGCCGTGCACTTCGGTGGAGTCACTCCTGCCGGTGCAGTGCGCCGGCTCATTCACGACAGCGCGCGAGATCTTGGTTTCGCCTTGCCCGTGGTTCCGCAAAAGAAGTCGAAGCGCTGACCGTCGTCGCGCCCGCGTGTCGTCGCCGTGGCTTGCCCCTGGGAGTCGCGGCTACGACGCGCGTGCACGACCACGCGAGAAGGCAAAGGACACCATGACCATGAAGAACGAAACGCCGACGACCCCGGCCGTCTGGACGGACGCGACTGTGCTGCAGCTCCTGGATGAGCGAGACACGTCACGCGGGCGTTTGGGTAGCGTGCGCGCGATGCTCAACTTCCTTGCCCAGGTCGGCGGGTGTGGGGAGCAGGAGATGGCGATCCTCGGGTGCATCGACTTGATCGACACCGTGATGGATCTGAACGACACGCCGAGGATGAGCGCCGAAGAGAGTGAGCGCGCGTCACGTCTTCAAGTGGAGAAGCTCCGACGCGAAGAGAACCTCCGACGCGCAGCCGTGACCCCGGTGTCCGCTGAAGGGAGGGTGTCCTGATGGCGGCCGTAGCGAGCCTCGTCGCCGAGGCCACCAGGAAGGGCGCCGGGGTAACGACCTCTCAGGAGGTGGCGAGCCTGCTCGGCGTGTTGCTGAAGTACACCGCGCAAGCCAAGGACGACACGATCGATACGGTCGTCGCGCTCGAGAGCCACGGTGACGACTCCTGGTCGAGCGTGCGAGGGGACGCCACGCGCGCACTCGGCGCAATCCGGTGCATCCAGGACATCGCGCTCGAGCTGGGCCGTCTCCTGGAGAAGGCGCCCTACGTCGAGGTGTCGCAGTGAAGGCGCCCGGGCACAAGGCCGCCACGGGCAAGGCGAAGAAGAAGACACGCTTCGACAACATCGAGCGCGTTCTCGAAGACCTGAAGTCGGAGATCGCCTCAATGGAGGCCGAGCTCGACGGCTTTCGCGTACGCGTCCGCCCGACGGCCGTTGAGAGATTTATTGCCGCTCTCGAGTCCGCCACGGCGATGCTTGAAGAAGTCGACGAACAGATGTCCGACGTCATCCCCGGGGAGTAGAGCCATGCGGAAGAACCTCACCGCGACATCGAGTGGCTTCAGCGTGCGCGTGCGCGTCGGCAAGAACGACCGCCCGACGTTCGCGGTGAACGTGACCACACCCGCGGCCGCGACCGAGCGAGAAGTACTCCTTCGTCGCATCGTGAAGCGGCTTCGGCGCGTGCTCTCTCGTAACGAGCTCGTCGAGCTGCTCCGCGCCGCCGGCGACGCGAAGACCACGGCGGCAGTGCAGGAGGTCGAAGAAGCCGTCGAGGCGATCGCGACCGGGAAGACGGTCTCTGTCGACGCCGCGCTCGCTCCCACGTTCCAGGACTTCGCGCGCGAGTGGACGAGCGGCGAGCTCCGGAAGAAGCACCAGGACCACGTGCGCGAGAAGAACGCGTCGAACGACGTGCAGATCCTCCGCGACTACGTGAACCCGGAGATCGGCAAGGTGCGCCTTCCGGACGTGAAGCTTGCGCACGCCGAAAGGGTGATGTCGAAGCTCCCTGGCCACCTCGCTCCGCGGACCCGAAAGAAGATCGCGCAGTGCGTGCGGAAGGTGCTCGCGTACGCGGTCTACCCGGGGCGCCACATCGGCGCAAACCCGATCCCCGTGGAGTGGATCCCCAAGATCCCGAAGAGCGCGAACAAGGCGAAGTCGTGCCTGTACCCGGACGAAGAAGCGAAGCTCGTCTCGTGCTCGAGCGTGCTCCTCGTTCGTCGGCTCGCGTACGGCATCCTCACCCGTGAGGGTCTGCGCGCCGAGGAGCTCGAGCTCCTGCAGTGGCGAGACGTCGACCTCGAGCGCGGGAGTCTTCGCCTCGACAAGAACAAGAGCTTCGATCCAAGGGCGTGGTCTCTCTCTCCCGACGTCGTGCGCACGCTCGCATGGTGGAAGAAGCGCAACGGAGGCGAGCCCACCGACTACGTGATCGGGATGGATCTGCACCAGGGCGCGAAGTGGCTGAAGGGCAAGCCGGCGATCACCCGGACGTACCACAAGGCCGACGTCGGCGATTTGAGGCGAGCCGGTGTCACGCGCGCGGAGCTATTCGAGCGCACGCCAACGAGACAGCCGATCCGACTCCACGACCTACGCGCGACGTTCGTGACGATCTCGCTCGCGAACGGCAAAAGCGAGACGTGGGTTTCCGACCGCACCGGCCACCGCTCCAGCCAGATGATTTCGACGTACACGCGCCAGGCGCGCACGTGGGAGGAGCTCGCGCTCGGTGGCCTGCGTGCGCTCGACTCGCTGCTACCCGAGATGCAGCCGACCGCCGCACCAGCCGCGACGTCGACCGCCGCCATCACGTCGGAGTGGACAGAGAGTGGACAGTTGATAGCGCCCCCGGCAAGAGTCGAACTTGCGGCCAACGCTTTAGGAAAGCGCTGCTCTATCCACTGAGCTACGAGGGCGGAAAACCAGGCGAGAAGGCTCTCGCACGCTAGCTAGAAGCGGAGCTTCTCTCAAGTCGTACGTTGTGGTGGTAGCCTTTCCCGGTCATGGCGAACTCCTCCCAACGCCTGGTCCTCCACTCGTACTGGCGCTCCTCCTCCTCTTACCGCGTCCGCATCGCCCTCGCTCTGAAGCAGGTGCCGCACGAGCTCGTGACCGTGAATCTGCTGTCCAACGAGCAGAAATCGGAGGCCTACATGAAGGCCATGAACCCGATGGGCAACGTTCCATGCCTCGTGGTGGACGATGAGCCGTTCATCGAGTCCGTCGCCATCATCGAGCTGCTCGAGGACCTCTATCCAGAGCCCGCGCTATATCCGAAGTCTCCGAAGGAGCGCGCGCACGTCCGCGCCCTCTGCGAGATCATCAATGCGGGCACGCAACCTTTCCAGAACCTCTCCGTCCTCGGCCGCCTGGAATCCGACGACGCTCGCAAGGCGTGGGCCTCGAGCTTCATCGCGCGCGGTCTCGGCGCGTTCGAGACCCTCCTCGCGCAGCGCGATCACGCCGGCCCGTTCTGCTGCGGCGACACGATCAGCGCCGCCGATGTCTTCCTCGTTCCCCAGGTGATGGGCGCGGTTCGCTTCGGTGTCGATCTGCAGCCGATGCCACGAATCCGCCGCGCGAACGAGGCCGTCCTCGCGCTTCCCAGAATCCAGGCTGCACGCCCCGAGTCTCAGCCCGACGCGCTCAAGGCCTGATAAGGGGGCCGTGGAGCAGACGTTGCGTTCCTTCTTCACAGAGATCGCGCGCGCGCGATCAAACCGCCGGGCCGCGGCGCTCTCCCTGATCGCCACGTGCGCGGCGCTGCTCATGCCGTCCGCTGCCGTCGCGGGGCCGCTGCGCACGTGGGGCACGGACGACCCTCCGAAGGAGGTGCCGACGGATCCGGCGCACCCCGAGGACACCGACCCACCGCCTCCTCCTCCGCCACCACCTCCTCCGCGGCCCACGCCCGTCGACACCGACACGCCGCCACCGGAAGACGATCCGCACGCGGGCGTCGTGAGGACACCGGGCAAGGTCGGCCTCAAGTACACGCTCGAGGGCGTCGAGGTCCGCGGCAACACCACCACGCTGTCGCGCGTGATCCTGAGCTACGTGCCGTTTCGCCCGGGCGACGTGCTGGACGTGGACAGCCGTGAGCTCGAGCAGCTTCGCTTTCGCCTCCTCGGAACCGGGTATTTCCGCGATGTGCAGCTGTCCTTGCGCAAGGGCTCGCGGCGCGGGCTCGTCATCCTGGTCGTCTCGATACGCGAGCGCAACACCATCATCCTGAACGATGTGTGGCTCGGCCTCTCCGCAGACGCGGACCCCAGCGGCACCGCGCGCCCGCTCACCGCGTACGCCGGCGTCGACGCCGCGGAGACGAACCTGCTCGGCACCGGCATGGCGCTCGGCGGCGCGATCGCGTTCGCGGACCGGCAGCTCGCGCTTCGTGCCCGCTTCTCCGACCCGCACTACCTGCTACGCGTCGTCGGCATTCGCGCAGAGCTCGTCTACAACGACGCGCGCGATTTCTTCGGCAACCGCGACGTCCAGGTGGACGACCCGTCCCAGAAGACGAGCACCGACTACGCCATCGCGAACTACCGACGCTTCGGCGGCCTCGTCGGCTTGAGCCGCGACCTTGGCACGTCCATGCAGCTCTTCTTCGACTACCGACTCGAGCGCATCGAGGCCACGCTGCCGCTCGCGGCCAGCCACGTGCGCGGGCTCGATAGGGAGCCCATCAACTTCTTCATCGATCGCGGCGGCAGCGTGCTCTCGACCGCGCGCATGCAGCTCGCGTACGACACGCGCGACGAGCCGATCCTCCCCACGCGCGGTCAGCAGCTCAACGCCTCCGCGGAGACAGCGCTGACTCCGCTCGGCGGCGACTATCCGTACACGAAGCTGTTCCTGCGCGGCACCACGCATCATCTCCTCTCGAACGGGCACGTGCTCCGCTTCGAGGCCACCGCCGGCGCCATCTTCGGCAACGCGCCCATGTTCGAGAAGTTCTACGTCGGTGACTTCACCGACCTGTTGCCCGATCGCGTGCTCGACCTCGCGTTCGATCGCCGCGCCGCACCGAACTTCCTCGGCACCGCCGTGAAGGAGGTCCGCTACGGCGACCTCGCCGCGCGCGCCACGGTCGAGTACCGCATCCCGATCTACCGGGGCCAGAAGACCACGTATGGCATCGACGCATTCGGCAGCACCGGCCTCTACGCCATCGCGGAGAACCGCGACATCACGGATCCGCCGCGGGGCTACACGGGCTTCGCGCGCTTTCCGCTCGACCTGACGTTGAACCTCGGCCTGCGCATCGACACGTCCGTCGGCGGCTTCGCGCTTGGCATCTCCAACGTCCTCGGGTTCATCCCGGTGCGGAGCACGTCGCAATGATGCGCGCTCCCTCCCGCTTCCTCGCGCGCCTGCGCTTGACGCTCATTGCGTTGGCGCTGTCCTTCGCCTTCGTCGAAAGAGGCGACGCGCGCGCAGACGAACCCGCGCCCGCCGCACCGAAGACGCTGCCCGAGCGCGGCGCGAACTACACGTGGGACAAGGCGCTCCTGCGGGCGGGCTACTCCTATCGCGACGCGATGGATCGTCCGATGACGGACAAGCTGTCGTCGGGTCTGCCCACGGTGATCGCGATGCGCGCATACGTTCTGAAGGACGGCTCGAACGATCCGGTCGCCCTCTCCATCCGCACCTGTCGCGTGGTCTACGATCTCTGGGACGAGGTGTATCGCATCCGCGTGTCCTCCTCCGGTGGCGAGCGCGAGAGCGCCGCGGTGAACGTGGAGGGCGTCCTGCGCCAGTGTGCCGAGGTGCGTGACCAGGCCATCGCCGACCGCTCGCTCCTCGAGGTGGGGAAGGCGTACTACCTGGGTGTCATCGTCGAGGTGAATCCGATCTCGCCGCAGATGCTCGACCAGATGCGTCGGTGGGTGAGCAAGCCCGCGGGCGCCACGAGCATCGGCCCGGGCGACGCGCTCTTCGGCTCGTTCGTGGGCCTGTTCGTGCGGCAAATCGGCAGCGCGGACCGTACGGTCCGCTTCAAGACGCCAATCTTCACGCCCCCGCCTCCACCGTCGCCGTAGCCGTCGCCGTCGCCATACCCGCAGTGCGACCAAAACTTTCGGTGGGTGGATGCGTCCAACAGGCATGCAGCGCGTACTCGCGTTCCTTTTCATGCTTTCGCTCGTCACGTTCGCCGTTCTTTCGCCGGAGGAGAGCGCCCGCGCAAGCGGTCAGAGCTCCCGCCGCGCGACCAAGATCATGGTCTCCAAGTCCGGCCACGAGATGAAGCTCTACGACAGCGCCGGGCTCATCGGCACCTACACCGTGTCCATAGGGAATGGCGGCACCGGACCCAAGCTGCGCGAGGGCGACCGGGTGACGCCCGTCGGCAACTATCACGTCACGTGGAAGGGGCCGTCGCGCTTCGGCACGTTCATGCTGCTCGACTATCCGAACGCGGACGATCGTGCGCGCTTTGCAAAGCTCAAGGCCACGGGCGCCATCTCGAAGAACGCGCGCATCGGCGGCGACGTGGGCATCCACGGCGGCGGTCCGGTCTACGCCAAGGGCGACGAGATCAACGACTGGACTCTTGGCTGTGTCGCCGTGGATGACGACCAGATCAAGGAGGTCGCGCCCATGGTCGCGCCGGGCACGCTGGTCGTCATCGAGGACTGAGGCTATAGACCGGGCGTGCTGCCCGAGGTCGTCACGCAGAAGCTTCTGAGCCTGCCCGCGCAGCCAGGCGTCTACCTGTTCAAGGACAAGAAGGGCGTCGTCGTATACGTGGGCAAGGCCAAGAGCCTCCGCTCGCGCGTGAGGAGCTACTTCCAGCCCGGCACCTCCGACGTGCGCTTCTTCATTCCTTTCCTGGAGAAGACCGTCGGCGATCTCGAGACCATCGTCACGCTGACCGAGAAGGAAGCGCAGATCCTCGAAAACAGCCTCATCAAGCAGCACCAGCCGCGTTACAACGTGAAGCTGCGCGACGACAAGGAGTACCTGTCGGTGCGCCTCTCGCTCGCAGACGAATGGCCGCGCCTCTCGCTCGTGCGCAAACCCAAGGCGGACGGCTCGCGCTACTTCGGTCCGTACCACTCGGCGACCGCCGCGCGTCGCACGCTACACCTTGTAAACAAGCACTTCCAGCTGCGCACGTGCACCGACTCCGACATGGCGTCGCGCAAGCGCCCCTGCCTGCAGCACCAGATCAAGCGGTGCCCCGCGCCGTGCGTGTACGAGGTGAGCCACGACTTCTACGACGACCAGGTCCACGCCGTGGCGATGTTCCTCGCAGGCAAACACGACGAGCTCTCGCGCGAGCTACGCGAGAAGATGAAGAGCTCGGTGGAGAGCCTCTCGTTCGAGCTCGCCGCGGTCTATCGCGATCAGCTCAACGCCATCGAGAAGGTGCGGCAGGCGCAGCGCGTGGTCACTACGGACCTGACCGACCGCGACGTGTTCGGCATCCATCGCGAGGCAGAGATCGCAGAGGTCGCGATCCTCCACGTGCGCTCGGGTCGACTGTCGGACGTGTCGGGCATCTCGCTGCGCGGCATCGAGATCCCGGACGAGGAGCTGCTGTCGGGTGTGATCGTGCAGCACTACGCGCGCGACGTGGAAGCCGAAGGCGCGATCGCGCACATGCCGAGCGAGCTTTTGTTGCCAGTGCTGCCAGAGGCGTCCGCTGGCCTCTCCGACTATCTCTCCGAGGTCTGTGGTCACAAGGTGGCGCTCGTGGAGCCGCAGCGCGGGCCGCGCGCGCGCCTGCTGGAGATGGCCGCCGAGCAGGCAAAGCATCTCTTCGCGGAGAAACGCCGCGCGTCCGATGACGTGCTCGAGCGGCTCGGTCAGATCAAGGAGAAGCTGCGCCTCCCGACTCTGCCGCGGCGCATCGAGTGCTGTGACATCTCGCATCTGGGCGGTGGCGACACCGTGGGCGCGATCGTCGCTCTCAAGGACGGCGAGCCGGACAGGACGCGCTACCGCACCTTCAACGTGAAGACCGTGGGCTCGGCGGCTGGCGAAGAGGGGCGGCTGGGCGACGACTACGGCGCGATGTACGAGGTGCTCGCGCGCCGATTTCGGCGGGCTACGTCGCCCAACTCCACGCGCGTGGTCGAGGCGAAGGTTGCGGTTCTGGGAGAGGGTGAGGGTGAGGCGAAGGTCGACGAGGAGGCGAAGGAGTGGGAGCTTCCTGACCTCTTCGTCGTGGATGGTGGACGTGGGCAGCTTGCTGTGGCGCTCGCCGCTGCTCGGGACCTGGGCCTGCACGATCTTCCCATCGTCGCGCTGGCGAAGGAGAAGGAGAACGTGCTCGGCGACACACTCGTCGATCGCGTCTACTTGCCTGGGCAGAAGAACCCTATCCCGCTCCGCAGCCACACCTCTTCACTCTTCTTCCTGGCGCGGGCGCGCGACGAGGCGCACCGCTTCTCGAACTTTGCTCGTGAGCGTCTGGGCAAGAAGAAGCGCATCCGATCCGGGCTCGAGGACGTGAAGGGGATCGGCCCGGTGGTCCGAAAGTCCATCCTCCGCGCGCTGGGCGGCCTCACCTCGATCGCAGGCGCGACGGACGAGCAGCTCCTCGCGATCCAGGGGGTCACCCAGCGACACGTGAAGGCGCTCCGCGCGCATCTCGAGCAGCATCCGCCGGTGTCGCGAAAGCCCCGCGGTGCCAACGACGAGCCCGAGGCTGCCAACTGAGTTGCCTCTTCGGGGCGCGTGGCTGAGGGCGAGGGTGACAAACCACGTGGAATAGCCACATCGTGTGGCGTGCACTGGCGGCACGGGCCATGCTACGGTGTTGACGCTACTCCGCTGCGAGCCGTCCGTGATAGGTTCGCCGCCGCGTGTGTAAACTGAACGTGGAGCGAATCCAATGATCGTTGCGAAGAGGCCCCTCACCAACGCCACCAAGGCCACAAAGGCCACCAAGTTCCTGCTCGTGGGCACTGCGTGCGCGCTGATGGGCGGAGCCGTTTTCGGCTGCCTCAGCCGCCCCGTCGCCAAGCAGGACCCCACCACGAAGGTGAACTTCACGACGAACGTCGCGCAGAAAGCGGTCGACAAGATCGACCTGCTGATGGCCGTCGACAACTCCGCCTCCATGCTCGACAAGCAGCAGTTCCTCGGAGAGGCCGTCCCCGACCTCCTGAACCGTCTGCTCACGCCGAACTGCGTGAACTCCACCTCCGGCGTCGCCACTGGCGCGGCCGCAGACCTCTCCAAGCCCGACGGTTCGCAGTGCGCCTCCGGCAGCGAGCCCGAGTTCAAGCCGATCAGCGACATTCACATCGCGCTCCTCTCCTCCTCGCTCGGCGCCTTCGGCGACAAGAACGTCTGCTCCGACGACCCGCCGCTGAACGATCACGGTCACCTCCTCACGCGCACGGCCATGGGCACCTCCGGGGACGCCCCCGCCGGCTTTCTCGCTTGGTTTCCCTCCGTCGAGGCGAACAAGACCAAGACGCCGCCTGCGAAGCCCATCACGGTTCCCGCCACGATCATCAAGGACTTCCAGGATCTTGTGCTCGGCGTCGGCCAGACCGGCTGCGGTCTCGAGGCGCAACTCGAGAGCGTCTATCACTTCCTCATCCAGCCCGATCCGTGGAACACCATAACCATCGGCGGTGACAACGTCGCGCACTACACTGGCGTCGACGAGACCATCCTGGCGCAGCGCGCCGCGTTCCTTCGCCCCGACTCGCTCCTTGCCGTCGTCATGCTCTCGGACGAGGACGACTCCTTCTCCGATCCGCTGTCGGTCGGCGGCGAAGGCTGGGCCTTCTCGGTCTCCAGCTTCCCGCAGAGCTCGCAACAGCGCTCCGGTGGCAAT
>JANXLV010000067.1 GCA_025355005.1 Myxococcales bacterium
GTGGTTCGCGCATACAACGTCCTCCAGTACGACGCCGTGGCGATCGGCAACCACGAGTTCGACTTCGGTCCCGTGGGCCCGTCCGCCATACCGCGCGCGCCCGGCGACGACCCCCGCGGCGCGCTTCGCGAGCGCGCGAAGCAGGCGAACTACCCTTTCCTTTTCGGAAACGTGCATGATGCAAAGACCGGCGCGATGCCCGCGTACGAGCACATGTCGCCGAGCGTGTTGCTGACGAAGCACGGCCTCAAGGTAGGTGTCATCGGCGTCACCACGATCGAGACGCCGAGGACCACGATCTCCCCGAATTTCGAGGGTCTCGTGATGGTGCCGCTGGCGCAGGCCGTGATGCGTGAGTCAGCCGCGCTGCGCGCACAGGGCGCCACTGTCGTCATCCTTTCCGCACACGCCGGCGGCAAGTGCAAGAACGTGACGAACCCAGATGCAGACGGCCAGTGCGAGGAAGACGAAGAGATCATGGATCTCGTTGCGGCCCTCCCCGCCTCTGCCGTGGACGTGATCGTCGCCGGGCACACGCACGCTGGCATGGCGACAAAGGTGCGCGGAGTCCCCGTGATCGAGTCGTTCGCGAACGGCCGCGCGTTCGGCCGCGTGGACGTGACGGTGGATGCCGACGCGAAGAAGGTCACCGCGACCAAGGTGTTCCCCACCACGGAGCTCAGGCTCCCCGCCACGTACGAGGGTCTCACCGTGATGGAGCGGAGCGACGTCGCGCGCTCGTTCGCCGAGGACGTGACGCAGGCGAAGCAGCGCAAGGAGCAGAAGCTCGGCGTGCACCTGGACGCACGCATCCGCAAGAGCCACGTGCAGGAGTCCGCGGAGGGCAACCTCTTCGTCGACCTGATGCGCAAGGCGCGACCGCAGGCGGATGTCGCGCTCACCAATGGCGGCGGTCTGCGCGCCGACCTGCCCGAGGGCGACCTGACCTATGGCGCGCTCTTCGAGGCCATGCCGTTCGACAACCGCTTTGCGATACTCAAGCTCTCTGGCAAGCAGCTGCGCCACATGCTCACGGAGAATGCAAAGACGGAGCGCGGCATCCTGAGCGTCTCCGGCATCAGCGTCGTGGTCGCGTGCCGCGCCGGGCAGGTCACCATCACCATGCGGCGGACCAACACAAAGGGCCAGCCCGGCGCGGAGGTGCGCGACACGGACAAGCTCACCATCGTGACGAGCGACTTCGTCGCGCTTGGTGGTGACCGTGCGGAGATCCCGAAGGACAGCGCCACGTTCGAGGACGAGCTCGTGCGCGACGCGCTGGAGAGAGGACTCACCGATCGCGGTGAGCTCAAGGAAAAGGAGGTGCTCGATCGCGAGCATCCCCGCTGGACGATGCCCGGAGAGCGCCCCGTGCGCTGCACCCCATGAGAGAAGTCGCGATCAAGAACGATTTGCTGCTGGGCGCGCTCGACGTCGCGCAGCGCGGTGGCAGCACGGACAAGCTCTACAGGGAGCTCATGACTGCGAGCGGGCTGCCGGGCACGCGCGCGAACGTGTCGCTGGCAAACGCGCTCGCCGACGAGTGCGCACGGCGAGGCAAGCCGATGGATGCGCTGCTCACCAAAATGGCGGGCATCAGCGCGGACGAGATGCCCGGCGGCTCGCCCATGGAGTTCATTCCCATGTGCGGCGTGCTCGGCTGGGGCGCGCGTGGTGCCTCCGATCCGAAGGTGCGGCGCGAGGCCCTCACGCTGTTGCACGAGGCCGCGGATGACCTGCGGTACCGCGTGCGCGAGGCCGTGGTCCTCTCGCTCGTACGCCTGGGCGCCGTGATGGGTGATGGGCTCGTGCTCGAGGTGGAGTCGTGGATGGACGGCTTCTTCCACGCCGCGAACGTGTTGACCGCGCTGTCGGACCCCGCGTGGCGGAACGAGACACACGACGCAGCGCAAGTGGTCGCGCGCCTGCACGAGGCCGCGGAGCTGATCCGTCACGCCACGCGATCCAGCATGAGATACCCGGGCTACAAGGCCCTGCTCGACGCGCTACGGACTGCGCCTGCCTTGTTCGCATCGCGGCATGGCGGCGTCGTGCTCGAAGAGGTGCACCGCTGGACGTCGCTTGGCAACGTGGACCTGCGCGAGGCCTCGACCGCGGCCGTCAGCGACGAGAAGACCAGGAGCCGCTTCGGCGACGCGGTCAAAGAGATCCAGAAGAGCCGCGACGCCGCCGTCCCCGTCCCGCGCGACGGCAAGAAGGTGGACCTGCCCACCCGCAAGCGCGGCAAGAGGCGCTAAATTACGGTCGTCCCGCGGTTTCGTGTAGAACCTCATCATGAGCGAAGGCGACGCGGACAAGCCAAACCCGGCAGAGGACGCTCCTCGCCCGCCGGGTGACGCGCCGAGCGTCGACAAGCTCGCCGAGACCGCGGAGAAGCCGAGCGTCGACAAGCTCGCCGAGACCGACGAGAAGCCGGCCGTCAGTGACAACATCCCGTTCACCAGCGAGGACCTCCGCTCCAGCGCCGACGCTCGCATCGGCACCGTGCTCAACGACAAATGGACACTGGAGAAGCTGCTTGGCACTGGCGGCATGGGCGCCGTGTACGAGGGCCGTCACCGCAACGGAGCGCGCGCCGCCGTGAAGGTGCTGCACCCGCTCTACGCGCGGGAGCCCGCCGTGCGCGAGCGCTTCTTGCGCGAAGGCTACGCCGCCAACAAGGTCGAGCACTCCGGCGCCGTGAAGGTGCTGGACGACGACCTTGTGAAGTCAGGTCCCGACGAGGGCACCGCGTACCTGGTGATGGAGCTGCTCCGCGGCGAGTCGCTCCAGGATCGCATCACGAACGAGCGCCCGGTGTCCGAGCGGGAGTTCCTGCTCGTCGCGTCCGCGGTGCTTCGCGTGCTCGAGAAGGCACACGCGAACGGCGTACTCCACCGCGATCTGAAGCCCGAGAACATCTTCATCCTGGCCGACGAGCCCGACCCCGACGCGGAGCCCACGGCGGTGCCCACGACCGACGCGGTGCCCAGGTCCGAGGCGCCGAAGGACAGCATCCAGATCGGCCGCCCGCGCGTGAAGGTGCTTGATTTCGGCCTTGCGCGCGTGCTGGACGCGCAGAGCTCCACGAGCGTCGGGCTCGCGCTGGGCACGCCGTCCTTCATGAGCCCCGAGCAAGCGTCCGGCGCCAACGCGGACCTCGACGGCCGCTCGGATCTCTTCTCTCTCGCGGCGTCGGGCTTCACGGTGGTCGGCGGACGACGGGTGCACGAGGGCGCGCCGCATCCGGTGATGCAGGTGGCGAACATGGCCACGCTGCCCGCGCCAAAGATCAAATCGGTCGCCCCGCACGTGAGCCTGCCATTCGCGCGCGTCATCGATCGCGCGCTCGCGTTCAAGCGCGAGGACCGGTACGCGGACGCCACGGAGATGCGCGCCGACGTGGAGAAGGCCATCGTGGAGATCGACCAGCTTGGTCGCAACCCGACGATGCACGAGTTCAACGTCGTGCCCCCCGCGCCGCCACCATCGAACCCGAAGGTCGCTGGCGCGGAGCCAGTGCGCCTGTCCGCCGCGGACGCGTATGCGGCTGGCACGTTGAGCACGACGAAGGTGGGCGCGGTGACCAAGGAAGGCAGCGACCCCGCGACCGCCGTGGACACGACCGGCGCGGGCGACGCGGCCGCGAAGGAGAGCGACGCTCCCTCCACGCCGGAGACCAAGAAGCCGTTCAGCATCGTGCGGGCGATGCTGCTGCTCGTCGGCATCCTGGGCTTCGCGGTGGCGCTCGCGGTGGGACTTCGCTCCCAGGCGCCGGAGACTGTCGGAACCACCGCAGACGCCGCGGCGCCCTCGGTGGATGCGTCTCTCGAGCAGTCCGAGGCCAGCGCGTCCGATGCCATGGCGACGATGCTCGGGGCCGACATGGACGGCGATTCGCCCAGCACGGACGCAAGCGCGACCGACGTCGACGCGGAGGTGGTGCTCGAGCTGGAAGCGGGACCGCCACCGACGGTCTACCGGCCCCCGCCGCGTCCGAAGCCGAGCGGCACACCGAAGCCGCCGGTCAAGCCGCCCACGAAGCCGCCCACGAAGCCGCCGACCAAGCCCCCGCCGAAAAAATAATCAGCGCATCAGCGCATCGAAGGGGGCCGCATGCTGCTCTTTGGCTTGAGCGACGGGGGTATGCCGTCGTCGCCGCCGCGGATGCTGCGTGGGCCGATGGAGGGCGGCGGTACGCTGATGCGCTCGGCGGCCTTCGATGCGTCGTCGACGATCTTCGTGGCCGCCGCGTTGCGTGCGTTCTTCTGCATGAGCGTGGCGTTGTCGACCACAGCGTGGCCCTCGAGGAGATCGAGGTAGTCGAGATCGAGCTCACCGCCTGACGGCAAGATGAAGACGCCGAAGAGGTGCGCCTGACGCCGGACCTCTTGCACCAGCTGCCGGGGCACGTGCAGCGCCGCGTGCGTGATGAGGTGAATCACGGGGTCGCGTTGCTCACGCGCGCGGAGGAGCGCGATCTCCGTGGCGAGCTGCGCAAAGACGCGCGACGGGTTGCGACCGCGCTCGCCCTTGAAGCCGAGCAGGTACGCTGCAGGCAGCTGGCCTTGCCGTGGACGCTGCACGTCGTACAGGCGCGAGTCGAAGAAGCGCATCCACACCTCTTCGCCAGCGAGCTGGAGCTTCTTCGCGAGCGCGATGGCGAGACCGCGCGCGAACACCTGCCGGTCGCCGCGCATGGACGCGGAGGCGTCGATCACCAGATAGTGCAGGCGACGTGCCTCGTCCGGAGCTTGCTCGCGCGTGTAGTAGAGGAGCTCGTTCTCGACGAGGCGACGGGCGAACTCGAACTCGTCCCAGGCGAGCTCCGTGAGCACCAGCGAGTCGAGCGAGCCCTTCGTGCCCATGCCCGCGTAGCCATGCACGGCGTGCGTGCCGGTGGCCTTGTTGCGGTGGGTCTCCAGGATGCTGGGCAAGAGCTCGAGCGAAAAGTTCACGATGTCGTTCGCGGCCGGAGAAGATAGCGCGGCGAGGAGATCCACGTGCGCGAGCGCGCCAGCCGCGCTGGACTCGGGTCCCAGCATGCCGAGCAAGCGGAGCGTGTCGAGGTCCAGCGCGTCCGCGAGCGTGAGCACGTGCAGCCGCGAGCGCGCCAGCGCATCGAGTGAGCTCGACTCGAACTGGCGAGTCAAGGCGGAGAAGAGCTGCGGCAATTGCCCGTCGATGTCGCGCACCATCTCCGGGTCGAGCGGGATGGTCGCCGCATAGGGCGCACGCACGCCCGCGCGCTGCGTGAGCGAGCCCAGCACGCGGGCCAGCACGACCACGATCAGATCGTCCGACAGGCGCATGGTCCGCGCGCGTGCAGACGCCTCACTCTTGCCAATCTCGGAGACGACGCCCGCGTACATGGTCTCGAGCTCTGGAAGACGCGCAATGCGCGAGACCAGATCCGCCTGACCAACACGCGCGCCGATCTCCAGCTGCTCCTTCGGGGCCGCATAGAGCAAACCGAAGTCGTGCACCATGAAGAACGGCAGGTGGATCCCGAGGCGCGCGAGATCGCGATACCAACGCAGCGCCCGCATCACGAGCATGGGCGACAGCGCGCGCACCTGCGAGAGCAACAGGCCGCCGAGCGGTCCGACGACCGTCGTTTCCTTCGCGAGCGTGGCGGATACGGGCACGTGTCGAGGCTACCCTGAAAACGCAGCCAATAGAATGCAGCCTGATTTCAGGGCGCCGGAAAGACCTGCGCGGCCCCCGGCGACGAGGCGCGCATCTTGTGGTGCGTGCCGGTATCGAAGCCAGCGAGCTCCTCCGGGGTCTTCGGCTCATACGTGTAGACTGCACCCTTATCGTCGACGAGCGTCACCTCGAACGACTCCACGCGGCGCTCCTGGGTCGTCGGGTGATCGGTGGCGGTCGCGACGGGCGCGGCGGGCACAGACGCAGCGGGTGAGGCGTGCTTGCCCGCGTCGTGGGGCGGCGCGCTGGCGTCTGGCCACGCGGGCGTTGCGTCGTCGCCCTCGCGGTCCACCGTCGCGACCTGTGCCCAGTCCATCACCTTGTAGGTGTACCAGGGCGCATAGCGCGGCTCGCTCCGGTAGCGCGGCTCCTGCCGTGGGCGACGCTCCGTGCGCGTCTTCGAGACCTGGCGGGTGCGCGTCTCGTCGCAGTACTTGGTGGTGCATGACTGGTTGCCGCCCGTGCAGACGTCGGTGCACGTGGCGAAGCCGTTCTTGTTGCTCTTGCAGTTCTGGCGACACGTGCGGGGCGTGGTCGTGCAGTTCTGTCCGCAGGAGACGTGCTCGGTGTACGACTCCGTGCGGGTGCCGTCGGGGACCTCGACGCTGTCGTAGAGGGTCTCCATGTGATCGAGCACCTGCTCCTGATGGTGGACGTGCTCACCCACCTTCTTCTTGTCCACGGCGTCGTCGGGTGGGTCGAAGCCCTCACGGTCGGTGAGCTGCCAGTGGTCCGTGCTGATGGTGCGTTTCCAGTGTGCGCGCGTGACCGCGAGGTCCCGATCGACCGGCGTCGGCGCAGCGACCGACACGGCCATCGTGTCGCGCACGGGTGGTGCTGATTTGTGCTTCACCACCAGCGCGCACGTGCCCAGGAGCAGCATGCACGCGGCGACGATCCCGAGCACGAGCGGAAGGCGCGAGCGCGGCCTCCGTGCGGTCTCCACCATCGCTGGCTCATGCGCTGCGGCGCGCGCCTGATTCGCCTTCTCCGCGCGGCCCGCTCCGCACCCGCCGCATGAGCCGTCCAGCGCGCGCTGGCCGCTGCCGCAGTACGCGCACTGCCAGTTCTCGCCGGCGGTGGCCATGCGGAGCAGCTTCTCGTCGGTGACGGACGCGGCCGTCTCGACGTTCTCCGGCATCTCGTACTCGACGTTGTCGTCCTTGGGACGGCCGCACGTCTCGCATTTCATGTGGCGCCCGAGATTCTTCGTGGCGCAGGGGCACCGCCACAGCATCTCGATCTGGCGCTCGGTCATCGGTCAGCCATGATACCGCGCCCGTTGCGAGGTAGGATGGACGGATGACCGCGACCCCGATTTCAGGCACCTGCGATGCGCGGTTCGCCCGTATCCGCGACGCCTTCGCGGAGAACTTCGCGACGCGCGGCGACCTCGGCGGCGCAGTGGCCATCACGCTGGACGGCGCGCCTGTCGTCGACCTGTGGGGCGGGCACGTGGACAAGGAGCGCGCGACGCTCTGGCAGAAGGACACGCTCGTCAACGTGTTCTCCACGACCAAGGGCTGGGTCGCCGCGTGCCTGCATCGCCTGTGCGATCAGGGCAAGGTGGATCTCGATGCGCCCGTCGCGAAGTACTGGCCCGAGTTCGCGGCCGCGGGAAAGGAGAGCGTGAAGGTCGGATGGCTGCTCGATCACAAAGCAGGCCTTCCGGCGCTCCGCGAGCAGCTGCCACCCGAGGCGCTCTTCGACTGGGGCACGATGACGCGCGCGCTCGCCGCGGAGTCGCCGTGGTGGGAGCCGGGAACGCAGCACGGCTACCACGCATTCACGTTCGGGTGGCTCGTGGGCGAGGTGATCCATCGCGCGTCGGGCAAGACGCCGGGCCGCTACTGGAAGGACGAGATCGCCGCGCCGCTCGGGCTCGACGCGCACATCGGCATCGCGGAGAGCGAGGACGCGCGCATCGCAGACCTTCGCCCCGGCCGCCGCGATCCGAGCGAGGGACCGTCGCTCATCCAGCGCATCATGGACGAGCCCACGTCCATGACGGCGCGCGCGTTCACGAACCCGCCTACCCTCGTGATGCCTGGCGTCACCAGCTCTCGCGCGTGGCGCGGCGCGGAGCTCCCCTCCGTCAACGGGCACGCGACCGCAAGCGCCCTGGCGCGCTTCTACGGCGCACTCGCGTGCGGTGAGCTCGACGGCGTGCGCGTGCTGTCCCCGGAGACCATAGAGGTGTGCGGGCGCGAGCGCTCGTACGGCGAAGACGCGATCCTCGGGGTCACCACGCGATTCAGTGCAGGATACATGCTTTCGCAGCCGGGCAACACGTTCGGTCCGAACGAGGGGAGCTTCGGACATCCAGGCGCCGGTGGCTCCGTCGGCTTCGCGGACCCCAAAGCGCGCCTCAGCTTCGGCTACACCACGTGCCGCATGGGCACGCAAATCCTGCTGGATCCGCGCGTCACCGCGCTCATCGAGGCGACATACACATGTCTGTGAGAATGATGCTCACGCTGCTCCTTTTCGCCACCGCGTGCGCCGATCCCAAGCCCGCAAACGACCCAAGCAACGACGGCCAGCCGTTTCCGAGCGAAGGTCCGCGCACATCCACGAGACCGTCTAGCGGCCGCTGCATGAGCGACATCGACTGCAAAGGCAACGGCATGGAGTGCCTCTTCGAGGGCAAGGGCAAAGGCGTAGGCACCTGCGTCAGGATGGACCCAGCGATGGCCCCCAACGGCACGCCCAGCGGGCCTGGCTACGGGACGCCAAGGTTCTGAGCGTTGCTCACTGTCACTCTGCGTATGCTTCGATCGGGGGGCAGGTGCAGATCAGTTTTCGATCGCCCAGGGCGTTGTTGAGGCGTGCGACGGCCGGGAAGAACTTGCGGTCGCGTGTCCACGGCGCCGGGAACGCGGCGACCTCGCGCGAGTAGGGGTGCTTCCACTCCGCGGCGGTCACGAAGTGCGCGGTGTGTGGTGCGTGCTTGAGCGGGTTGTCGTCGCGCGGCATCTTGCCGGACTCGATGTCGGCGATCTCCTGGCGAATGGAGAGCATCGCGTCGCAGAAGCGATCGAGCTCACCCAGGCCTTCGCTCTCCGTCGGCTCGATCATGAGGGTGCCGGGGATCGGGAAGGACATGGTGGGGGCGTGGAAGCCGTAGTCCATGAGGCGCTTCGCGATGTCGTCCACCTCGATGCCGGCGCTCTTCTTCAGCTGCCGCACATCCACGATGCACTCGTGCGCGACGCGGCCGCGCGTGCCCTTGTAGACCACGGGAAACGCGGCATCGAGCTTCTTCGCGACGTAGTTGGCGTTGAGGATCGCGATCTTCGTTGCGTCGGTCAGGCCGTCGCCGCCCATCATGCGGATGTACGCCCAGGAGATGAGCAGGATGCTCGCGGAGCCCCACGGCGCCGCGGAGATCGGGCCGATCGCGTCCTTCTCCTTCTCAGGATCGCCGACCACCGGCAGACGCGGCAGGAACGGCGCGAGGTGCGCAGCGACGCAGATGGGGCCCATGCCCGGACCGCCGCCGCCGTGCGGGATGCAGAAGGTCTTGTGCAGGTTCAGGTGGCAGACGTCCGCGCCGAAATCGCCAGGGCGACAGAGGCCGACCTGCGCGTTCATGTTGGCGCCGTCCATGTAGACCTGTCCGCCGTGCGTGTGGATGATCTCGCAGATCTTCGTGATGCCTTCCTCGAACACGCCGTGCGTCGAGGGATAGGTGATCATGAAGCAGGAGAGCTTGTCGGCGTGGGCCTTCGCCTTCGCCTCGAGATCCGTGAGCTCCACGTTGCCGCGCTCATCGCATGCGACGACGACGACCTCGAGCCCTGCCATCACGGCGGACGCGGGGTTCGTGCCGTGCGCGGAGGCCGGGATGAGGCACACGTTGCGCGCGCCCTGTCCGCGCGTCTCCTGGTACTTGCGGATGACGAGGAGCCCCGCGTATTCGCCCTGCGAGCCCGCGTTCGGCTGAAGCGACACGCCAGCGAAGCCCGTGATCTCCGCGAGCGCCGCGGAGAGCTCCTGGAAGATGCGCTCGTAGCCCTTCGCCTGCGCGCGCGGCGCGAACGGGTGCAGCGCATTCCACGCGGGCATCGTGATGGGGATCATCTCCGCCGTGGCGTTGAGCTTCATGGTGCATGAGCCGAGCGGGATCATCGAGTGCGCGAGCGAGATGTCGCGCTCCTCCAGCCGCTTCATGTAGCGCAGCATCTCCGTCTCGGAGTGATGCTGACTGAAGATCGGGTGCGTGAGGATCGCGCTCTTGCGGGTGAGCGACGCCGGGATGCGCGTGGACGTGTCCTTCGCCAGGTCCTCCACGGAGAGCTTTTGCCCGGTGTCACCGAAGACCTCGAGCAGCAGCGACACCTCACGCGCGTCCGTCACCTCATCGAGCGCGATGCCGAGCGTGGTGTCGTTCACGCGGCGCAGGTTCACCTTGCGGGCGGCGGCTTGCGTGTACCATGCATTCACTTCTGCGGCGGTGCCCGACACGGTGATTGTGTCGAAGAACGCGCCGTTGCCGCTGATCGTTCGACCGAGCTTCTGGAGGCCGTGCGCGAGCGTGGCCGTCACGCCGTGCACGCGCTCCGCGATCTGCTTGATGCCCTTCGGCCCGTGATAGACGGCGTACATGCTGGCCACGATGGCAAGGAGCGCCTGCGCCGTGCAGATGTTGGAGGTCGCCTTCTCGCGGCGGATGTGTTGCTCGCGCGTCTGGAGCGCCATGCGTAGCGCGGGGCGTCCCTCTGCGTCCTCGCTCACGCCGATGATGCGACCGGGGAGCTTGCGCACGTAGTCCTGCTTCGTGGCGAAGTACGCCGCATGCGGGCCGCCGTAGCCGAGCGGGACGCCGAACCGTTGCGTGCTCCCGAGCGCGACATCCGCGCCGAATTCGCCAGGCGGAACGAGCAGCGCCAGCGACAAGATATCCGCAGCCACGCAGAACAAAGCGTCCACCGCATGAACGCGGTCCGCATAAGCGCGGTAGTCGAACACCTCACCGGTGGTGGCGGGGTACTGCACGAGCGCGCCGAAGAAGTTCGCCGTGAGAGCAAAGGTCTGGTGATCGCCAGTGACAATCGTGACGCCAAGCGCAGCAGCGCGAGTCTTCACGACGTCAATGGTCTGCGGGTGACAGAGGGCCGAAACAAAGAACGAGTTCTTCTCCGCTCCGCCTTTGAACGCGTGCGCCAGGTGCATCGCCTCCGCCGCGGCAGTCGCCTCGTCGAGCAGTGAAGCGTTCGCGACGGGCAACGCAGTGAGCTCGGTCACCATCGTCTGAAAATTGAGGAGCGCCTCGAGCCGACCCTGCGAAATCTCCGCCTGATAAGGCGTGTACTGCGTGTAGTAGCCAGGGTTCTCCACCACGTTGCGCAAGATAACGGGCGGCGTGATCGTGTCCGAGTAACCCATCCCAAGCAACGACCGAAAGACCTCGTTCTCAGCCCCATAACTCCGGGCCAAGCCCAAAAGGTCGCTCTCCGAAATCGCCCGAGGCAAGTCAAGGTCGCGCTTCATCCTGATCTGCGCCGGCACCGTCTCCGCAATGAGCAAATCCAGCGAAGACAACCCCAAAGCCCCAACCATCTTCTCGCGCTCCGCGATCCGAGGCCCAATGTGGCGAAAAACAAACCGATCGGGATGGTCAATACAAACGGACATGAGCTCTACCTTGCAAAAAAAGAGGCCAAAACCAAGTAACCAAAACCCCACCGACGCCGAAGGCGGAGTCGCCCACTACCGACGCCAAAAACGGAGTCGCCAAAAAAACGACGCCGAAGGCGGAGTCGCCCAAAAGAAATCACCACATCCGAATCCCAAACAATGCACGGAAACGGCCTCGGATCGAGTCAGGCGCGCCCGGCAGGCGAGCTTTTCGGGCGAGGACCGCGCGGAGCGGCCTCACGGCCGTGAGCACGGACCGGAGCCCAAAAGCTCGCATGGCGGGATGCGCCTGGCTCGAGGCGAGGTCGTTTTAGTCCCATTTGCCGGCGGCGGGGGTCGCTAGACCGCCGGTGTCGCCGTTGATCGATTTGAGGTCTGGCGTCATGCGCTGCTGCTTCACGTTGTGCCAGTCGCTGCCGGTCTCGTCGTTGTTGATGCCGTACTGGCCGTCGAGCTCGGGGATCTTTCCGTCCTTCGGCATCTTGTAGATGAAGTGACCCTTGCCGGTGGACTCGCCGCCAGCGCCGACGAGGCCGATGGTGTGCTCCTTCCACGTGAAGCGCAGGACGTTGCCGGTGTGCGTGCCGGAGAGCTCACCCCACTTGCTCTGGTCCGCGCGCTTCCACTTGCCGACCACGTTCGAGCCCTCTTCCACGAGGTGGAGGTAGCCGTACACGGGATGGAAGTAGACGCCAGTCCAGCTCTCGCCCTCGGGCATGGGGCCGGAGGAGATGGTCGCGTGCTTCGCCTCGCCACCACCGCCATCACCGCAGCCAGGAATGAGCGCCACGGAGAACGCGAGGGTTGCAACGAGACACACCGATCGAACGAGGATCTTCGCCTTCATGAGGGGAACTTTAGCGCTTTCTTTCCCGAAATGCAGGGTCTCCACCGCGCAACGGAACAGTTTGCCGGTATGCTCGGCAGATGCGAGCAACGGGGCTGCTATCCGCGCTTCTTCCCCTGATCCTGGCCACCACACAAGCCCGAGCCCAGGAACCAACCCCAACCCCGACCCCGACCTCGACCCCGACCTCGACCACGACCCCAACCCCAACCCCGACCCCGACCCCGACCCCCGACCTCCTCGTCGAGTCCCCCACGAGCCGCGTGTGGCAAGCGGGCTACGAGGACGCGCGCGCAAAGCTCCTCACGGGAGAGTTCAACGAAGCTGCCGTGCGTTTCGCGGAGCTCGAGAAGCTCGCGACGAATCGCGCGGACCGCACGCTCGCGCACGAGCAATGGGCAGTCGCTGACGAATGGTCGCGGCGCGGGCTGGTCCTCGTGCGGCGAACGGATGTGCCCGAGACGCAGATCGCAGGTAAGGCGACGGACCATCGCTCTACCGACGAGATCGTCGGCCTGTATTCCAACTCCGTCCTCTACGGATTGGGCACCGGGATCTTCTTCGCGGTCGCAGGCAAGGCGACCACCACGGCGGCCGTCACAGTATCGCTCCTACTGTCCACGGGCGCGTCAGTCGGGACGGTCGTCGCGCTCGACTGGGGGCGCGGATTTCACTACGGCGTTCCGCAGTCGATCGTGAGCGGCATGTATATCGGGCTCGAAGAGGGCATCGTGTGGTCGCTGTTCGCGAACACGGGCGAGCAGTCGGGGCACTGGCAGGGGCCAGAGCTCGCGACCTTCGTGTGGAGCGCAGGAACGCTCGGCGCAGTCGGCGGCGGCATCGTCGGCGAGACGTGGGGGACCAGCCCGGGGCGCGCCGCGTTCACGGGCTCCAGCGCGCTCTGGACCGGCTTGCTCGCGGGCTTCGGCACCACCGCGTTCGCGACGGAGGGCGATGCGCGGCCAGGGCTTGCGGCCGCAGGTGTTGGCGTCACGGGCGGCATGGTGCTCGGCGGCTACTTCGCGCACGTCGTCTCGCCGTCGATCTGGCGCGTGCGTCTGCTCGACACTGGCGGCATCCTCGGCGGGCTCGCTGGGCTCGGTGCGTACGGCATCGTCGCGAACCAGAACCAGGGCGATGGTCGGCTCGCGTCCGGCCTCGCGACGCTCGGCGTGGCCGCGGGGCTCGGCACCGCGTGGTGGCTCACGAACGGAATGGACCACGATTATCCGGCAGATCGCACGCAGCCGCCGAGTGACAAGGCCTCGTGGCTGACGAACGCGCGGCCCATGGTCGCACCGGCCGTGAGCGGCCGTGGGCTCACGCTTGGAGTCGCAGGGACGCTGTAGCTGGAGCAGGCGCGAGAACGCGGACCCATCGTCCGGTGCGCGCGGCCTCTCGCACCGCGTCGCACGCCACGGCGTTCGCGGTCCCGTCCTCCGCGGGAAACCTCTCGCGCGACGGATCGGCCACGAGCGACGAGAAGTGCTCCACCATGTGCAGGTAGTGGTTCGCGCCGCCCGCGCGAATGAGGGAGCGCGCGCCGTCGCGGTAGAGCACGAGCTCCGTCTGATCCCAGCCCGGCATGAAGGGACGCGCCACCTCGATCCGACCGCGCGTGCCCGACACGACGAGCCCCTCTTCCGCCGACGACGCGAGCGAGCCCCACACCGACGCGAGCACGCCCTTCGCGCCTTCTCCTGCCGGAAATGCGAGCGTGGCCATGGATGACACATCCACTTCGCCCTTCCACGCAGCCATCGCGCTGACCGCGCCGGGCTCCTTGCCCAGCAAGAAGCGCGCGGCGTTCACGCCGTAGCAGGTCACGTCGAACAACGCGCCTCCGCCGTCGTCGCTCAGGCGATGATCGTCCTCCTCCATCACGCCCGCGAGCCAGATGCGGAGCGCCTGCACGTCGCCGATGGCGCCCTCGTCCAGCAGATTGCGCACCAGCGTCCACTGCGGGTGATGCCGGTACATGAACGCCTCGATCAGGCGGAGACCATGCGTGCGTGCGTCCTCTGCGAGCGAGAGCGCCGCGGCCGGATCGTCCGTGAGGCTCTTCTCGCAGAGCACGTGCTTGCCAGCGAGAAGCGCGCGACGCGCCCATTCCACGTGGAGGTGGTTCGGGAGACCAATGTAGACTGCATCTACTTGGGGATCCTCCAGCACGGCCTGGTAGCTGCCGTACGCCCGCGCCGCCTCCAGTGTCTGCGCTCTATCCTCTGCCACCGAGAGCTCGCGCGAGCCGATCGCCTGGAGCCGCGCGTTCTTCGCCCACCGGATGGCGGGGGCGACGGCGCTGGTGGCGATGCGACCGCACCCGATGATGCCGAACCGCGTGACCTCTCGGTCCTCGCTCACGGTGTGGTGCAGCCCGGCGCCGTGGCCGCACCGCCGACGATGTCAGAGCATCGGGCACCGTAGGCCATGTTGGCATCCACGCCGGCGTCTTGCTGAGCAGCGACGCGCGCCTTGTCGACGATGTCCGACGCGGTGCCGAGGATCGCGCCGCCGACGGTCTGGAGGTCCGCCTGGCTCACGCCAGCCATGGTGTATTTCGTGGCAAGGATTGAGACGAACTTCTGGAACGCGGCGCTGGTCACTCCAAGTCCCGCGTGCGCGGTAGCCATGTCGCGACACACAAAGTTGGCGCCGCCCGCGACCGACGTGAATGGATACGACTCCGGGCCGCCCGTCGCTTTCCCGAGGAAACCGTTGAAGCAGTCCTCGACCACCGCGAGGCTGGGCGCACCACCTGCGCCGCTCCCGAGACCACCCGTGCGAATGTAGAAGTAGGAGAGGAGCTGTGCATCCGCGAGCTCGCCGTTCGCGCCCTCGAACGTCTCCTTGGTGAGCGCCGCGATACCGGCGTGCTTACCGAGCCGTTCGTACAGCGTGGAGCCTCCATCGAGCCCCGGATCGATGCCCGTGTCCCACCCGTTGTCGCCGCCCTCGTCGCCAGCGTCGCCAGCGTCCACTTGCGGAAGGCTGCCGTCGAGGCCGGGGTCCGGCGGGAGCGGGCCCACGTTGGCGTCGACCCCCGCGTTGACGCACACGTGCGAGAGACACGCGAGACCGGCGTTGCAAGTGTCGTTCGGGTAGCACGCGCCACGCTCTGCACCAGCGCTTGGTCCACCGTCGCTCGTTGCGTCGACCTTCACTTGACCAGAGCAGTTCGCCAGCAGCGGCGCAGCCATGAACGACCCAAGAACGAGAGCGCGCGCCCAACCCCGTCGATTTCCCATCGTTCCGGCGTATCAGACGTGACCAACAGCGGGAAGTGGCGCGAGGCAGATCGACCGATTGCGGATAATCTCGCACCACCGTGCGTTCCTGTTTCAGGGCGAAGCTCCATGCGAAGTTCCTGGCGCGTCCCCTGGGCGTGCGCCGGTCCGTCCTCACGTTCGCGCTTGTCGCCTGGTCGGTCGCGGCCGCAGCGTGCGCAGGCGGCTCACGCGGCAAGATGAACGGCGCGCACACGGCGCCGGAGTACGAGCCGACCAGCCGGGCCACGGACAGCGAGCCGTCATCGGCGCAAGGCGCGGCGGTCATCGGGTTCGAGGCGGGAAGTGATGCGGGCACGCGGACGAAGGCGTGTATGGAAGGCTCCACGGATGGAGGGGCGCTCGACGTATGGGTGCGTCGCGAGGGCAAGGCGATCTTCATCGTCGTCCCCATGCTCGGCCTGCACGAGCGCTGGCTCGACCTGGACGTTCCGATGCGCTGCGATGGCGATCCGCGCCGCGCGACTCCACGGCTGACCACGGTGTGCAGCGCGCAGGAGACGAGCTTCGCGCTCGACCTCACAGTGGAGGACGGCGCGCTGCTCGCGGGCTCGACGACACGCGAGTACGGCGGACGGCGGACCGACCCCGCGATGCGTCCAGTGCGCCTGCCCTGCGGGGCGCGCCTGGTGTTCCACGGCTTGACGTTTCGCGATCCAAAATGGAAGCGCTTCGGCAGCCCATGCCTCTCTGCGTGCCTCGACAGGAGCGAGGCCTGCACGAAGCCGTGCGTGGCGCGTTTCACGAATACAGAGGACGAGCTCACCGACGAAGGAGCCGCGTGCATGCAGAGCTGCACCGAGGCAGAGGCCACGTGCATGGAGCGCTGCCCGCCAGGTTGATGCTCGCGGCGGAGAGCGGTCACACTGCACGGCCAGCTTCTTGCGTGAGAGAGCTCTCATGAGCCGAGAAAACCAAGAACTCTCCGATTCGAACCTCGCAATGACCGGAAATTCCCCTGCGGTTCGCGACGACGCCGTCGTTCGCGGCTGGTCGTTTTACCGTGATCTATCTGTTCTCACCTCTGGCCTCTGCCTGCTCTTCGGGAGCGTCGGCCTGAGCGAAGGTGAGGCACGCGCCGATGTGGCGCCCCAGGTCTACCGCACCTACGACGTCGTGCGGGAGGGCTCCAGCATCGGCACCATCACCGTGAACGAGGCGCGACGCGGAGACGTGCTCGAGATCACCACCACGACCGACATCCGCGTGAAGATCGCGTTCGTGGAGGTGTACCGCTACGACCAGGACGCGACGGAGACCTGGCGCGCCGGCAAGCTCGTCACGTTTCGCTCGCGTACGAACGACAACGGCACGCACCACACCGTCGCGATCGTCGCGCGTGAGGGTGGCATGCGAACCGATGTCGACGGAAGGGCGGAGGACGTCACCGCCGCGCTCGTACCCGCGACGCTCTGGCGACGTCCGACTGTCGGCCCGATGTCCATGCTCGACCCGAACGAAGGCAAGCGCCTGAACGTGACGGCGAGCGAAGTCGGCACGGAGACGAAAGGCGAGACGGTCATTTCACGCGTCCGCCTCCACGGAGATCTCCCGCGCGACCTCTGGTTCGCAGGCGACACGCTGGTGCGGATGCAGATGAAGGGCTCCGACGGCTCGCTCGTCGTCACCCAGCTTCGGCGCTGATTCGCTTCAAACCTTGGTGAGAGTCTGTCACACCGAGGCGTCGTCGCCGCCGGTGTCGCCTTCGTCGTCGCCGAGGGCCTCGCCGTGGCACTTCTTGAACTTCAGACCGCTGCCGCACGGGCAAAGATCATTGCGACCGATCTTCGGTGTCTCGCGCTTCTGGGGCGCGACGACCTGCCTTCGCGGGGGCGGAGTGGACGGCTTTGCTGCCGCGTCTTCCTCGTCGCTCTCGGCGAGCTCGCCGCCATGACGGAGCTGAAGGTTCTTGGCCTGCGCCTCTGCGCGCGCGCGATCCTCGCGCTCGAGCCGCTCGACCTCGGTCTCGCGCATGACCTTGTACTGGAACAGCTGCGAGACGACGCTGGAGCTCACCGTCGCCATCATGCTGACGAAGATGTTGTAGCCCTCCTTCTTGTACTCCTGCTTCGGGTCCTTCTGCCCGTAGCCGCGGAGACCGATGCCATCACGGAGGTGCTCCATGTTGGTGAGGTGCTCGACCCACTGCTTGTCGATCTCTTGCAGATAGACGTGGCGGAAGAGACGTAGCAAGAGCTCGAGGCCGAACTCCTTTTCCTTCTCCACGATCGTCTTCTCGGCAGACAGATAGAGCTTCTGCGCGATGTCGTCGCGGTGGTGGAGCTCCTCGTAGTCGGCGTTGGGCTTTGCGCCCATGTGCTCGATGAAGCCGCTCTTGATGCCCTTCCAGTCCCAGTCTTCGGGCTGGTCCTTCTTGTTCTCGGGGCAGCACTCCTCGACGATGGCGCCGACGATCGTGTCCGCGAGATCGAGCAGGCGCTCGCGCTGCTCCGTGAGGCTCTGCGGGAGCTCCGTGGTGAGGCGCTCGAAGATCTTGTTCGGCTTCTTCTCGTCGCCTTCCTTGGTCTCGAAGCGGTAGCCCCACGTCTGGTAGATGTCCTCGACCAGCGCGGTCAGGCTCTCGATCGACTGCACGTCCTCCACCTTCGTGGGACGCTTCTGCGCGTTGCGGAAGCCCGCGTCGTCGGCGTCGCTCGCATCCTTCGTGGGGAGCGCGGCGGCGTGGCGAAGGAACACCTCCGTGGCGCCCGCCTTCACGAGCTCCACGATCTCCTCCTTCACGGCGATGTCGCGCAGCTTTCCTGTCGCCTTGCCGTCGTCGTCGAGCTTCTCCGGCTTGTAGATGCCGAGGAGCAGCTGCTGGCGGATACGGTAGACCGTCTTCCGCTGCTCGTTCATGACGTCGTCGTACTCGAGCAGGTTCTTGCGGATGTCGAAGTTGCGGGCCTCGACCTTGCCCTGCGCGTCGCCGATGGACTTGGTGACCCACGGGTGCTCGATGGGCTCGTCGTCGGGCATGCCCATGCGCTCCATGAGCGACTTCACCTTGTCGCCGGCGAAGATGCGCATGAGATCGTCTTCGAGAGACAGATAGAAGCGCGACGAGCCGGGATCGCCCTGACGACCCGCGCGGCCGCGGAGCTGGTTGTCGATGCGGCGTGACTCGTGGCGCTCGGTGCCGACGATGTGGAGGCCGCCGGCCTTCTTCACCTCTTCGCCCTCTGCCTTGCACTGGTTCTCGTACTTGGTGACGGCCTCTGCGAAGGCCTCGGGCTCCGCGTCCGGATCGCGCGATTGCTCCTTGAATTCGAGCTTCGCGAGCATCTCCGCGTTGCCGCCAAGGATGATGTCCGTACCGCGGCCTGCCATGTTGGTGGAGACCGTGATGGCGCCCTTGCGACCGGCCTGCGCGACCACGTAGGCCTCGCGCTCGTGCTGCTTCGCGTTCAGGACCGCGTGCGGCACCTTGCGCTTCTTCAGGATCTTCGCGATGGCGTCGCTCTTCTCGACGCTGGTGGTACCGACGAGGACCGGCTGACCCTTCTCCTGCGCCTGCAGGATGTCGCTGACCACGGCGGTGAACTTCTCGCGCTCGGTCTTGTAGACGAGGTCGTTGTCGTCGACGCGCTTGATGTCCCGGTTGGTCGGGATGATGATGACGTTCAGCTTGTACGTCTTGTGGAACTCTTCCGCTTCCGTGTCGGCCGTTCCGGTCATGCCGGAGAGCTTGTTGTAGATGCGGAACAGGTTCTGGAAGGTGATCGTCGCCATCGTGCGCGTCTCCTCCTGGATGCGCACGTTCTCCTTCGCCTCGACTGCCTGGTGCAGGCCGTCGGACCAGCGGCGGCCCGGGAGCACGCGGCCCGTGAACTCGTCGACGATGAGGACCTTGCCGTCATCCGTGACGAGGTAGTTCACGTCGCGCTTGTAGAGCGCGTGCGCGCGCATGCACTGGTTCAGGATGTGGAGCGACTCGAGGTTCTGCGGGTCATAGAGATTCTTGATCCCCATGAGCTTCTGCGCGCGGTCCACGCCTTCGTCGGTGAGGGCGACGGAGTGGCCCTTCTCGTCCACGGTGTAGTGCTCGTCCTTGCGGAGGCGCGGGATGCACTCGTTGATCGTCCGGTATTTGTCGCTCGACGTCTCTGCCTGGCCGCTGATGATGAGCGGGGTGCGGGCCTCGTCGATCAGGATGGAGTCGACCTCGTCGACGATGGCGTAGTTGAGCGGGCGCTGGACGTAGTCGAGCGCGCTGAACTTCATGTTGTCGCGCAGATAGTCGAAGCCGAACTCGTTGTTCTGGCCGTACGTGATGTCGGACTGGTAGGCGTCCTTCTTCTCGCGCTCCCCCTGCGAGTTGACGACGACCCCCGTGGAGAGGCCGAGGAAGCTGTAGAGCTTGCCCATCCACTCCGAGTCACGACGAGCGAGGTAGTCGTTGACGGTGACGACGTGCACGCCCTTGCCGGACAGGGCGTTGAGGTAGCAGGGCAGCGTGGCGACGAGCGTCTTGCCCTCGCCGGTGCGCATCTCGGCGATGTTGCCGCGGTGGAGGACGACGCCGCCGATCAGCTGGACGTCGTAGTGGCGCATCTTGAGCGCGCGACGACCGCCCTCACGGCAGACCGCGAACGACTCCACGAGGATGTCGTCCAGCGTGGCGCCGTTGTCGAGCTTCTGTTTGAACTCCGCGGTCTTCGCCTTGAGCTCGGCGTCCGTCAGCTTCTCGATGCCGGCCTCGAGCGCATTGATCTTGTCGACCAGAGGTTTGATGCGCTTGATCTCACGATCGTGGGAGGTTCCAAGCAGTTTTTTGAGGGCCCAGGCGAGCATTGGACGGAGGAAACTAGTCGCTCTTGTGGAGGTGCGAAAGGGCAACCCGCACGATTTTCATACGGACGTGCACGCGACATGAGCGACGACCTCGACCGCGACCTCGACTTCGACCTCGACCGCGACTTCGACCTCGACCTCGACCTCGACTTCGACCTCGACCTCGACTTCGACTTCAACCTCGACCTCGACTTCGACCTCGACCTCGCTCCTTCAACCCTTCCCCTCACGCAAGAATTTCTTGGGACTCGATGGGGACGTTTCGGCTAAGGGCCTGCTATCGCGTCGGTTTGGTGGGGTCGCTAACGAAATATTCAGGTGGGCGGTTGCAAGGTCGTCGAATCTGAGTAGAAAGCCGCCCTGACCGCAGTTCACCCTACATCGTCCCCGCCGGGGCCGATGCGGAGCAGCTGCAGCCCCACTTTCGCGGGAGATCTCATGAAATCACTCGTCACGTCCACCGTCGCGCTCTCCGTCCTCGGAGCAACTTTCCTGCTTGTGCAGGGCTGCTCGGGCAGTGGGAAGTCGAGCGGCTTTGCCGCCCAGTCCACCGACGGGACCGACCCCGTGGACGGAGGCCCCAGCTCTGGCAATACTGGCTTCGGCTCCAGCGATGCGGCCGTCGACGTGGTGAGCGATCCGCTGAAGGGCTGCGCGACCAACACGCAGCCGGTCACGCGCCTCCCCGTCTACCTGCTCTTCCTCGCTGACCGTTCCGGCAGCATGAGCGGCACCAAGTGGTCCAGCGTCCAGGGCGCCATGAAGAGCGTCTATCAGTCGATCGCGACCGCGGCCGACACGAACGAAGGCGTCGGCCTCATCCTCTTCCCCGCCGACACCAGCGAGACCGGTCCGTACCCCGGCACGAAGGACGTCTTCGTGAACTACGTGGACAACGCCCAGCTCGCGTCCCTCAACGCGCGCATCTCTGCCTCCACCACGGGCAGCACGCCGACGTGGGAGGCCATGAACGGCGCCTACGGCGAGCTCCAGAACCTGGTCGTCGCCGCGCCGCTCCCCAAGGATGGCAAGAAGGTGCTCGTCCTCATGACCGACGGTCAGCCCAACGACTCCGCCAAGGACTACGTCGGCCTCGTGAAGAGCATGGACGACCTCAACGACTCGATCCAGACCTACGTCGTCGGCATCGGTGACGTCAGCGGCGGCTACGACGTCGACCCGAAGTGGCTCGGCCCGCTCTCCGTCGCCGGCGGCACTGCCCGCCCCAGCTGCGATCCCGGCGAGACCACCAACGTCGCGAAGATGTGCCACTACCAGATCGAGCCCGGCTCGAAGTCGGTCGCGCAGCTCACCACGGACTTCGTGAACGCGTTCAATCACATTCGCGCCTCTGCCGCGGCGTGCGAGCTCTCGCTCGCGACGGACACGGCGAACGCGGACCCGACGAAGATCAACGTCGTCATCGACGACGGCAACGGCAAGACGACCCTCGTGAAGCAGGACGCCAACAACGGCTGGACCTACGACGACCCCAAGCACCCGACCAAGGTCATCCTCCACGGACAGGCCTGCCAGGACGCGGTCGACAACATCACCGGCCAGGTCGAGGTCGTCCTCGGCTGCAAGACCCAAACAAACTGATTCACTGCTGAAATTAGCCGTAGCCCGCGATCGCGAGATCCCGGGCTACGCTGCTTTTGTGACTACGGCAGGGCGCAGAGCTTGAAGCTCGTGCCGGGGTTTGGTCGGCAGACGCGCTTCGTTCGCGAGTCGCAGTCCCCGTTCGACACGCAGACTTCCTGGTAGCGCGTGCGATCACACTGGAGCTCCGGATAGAAGCTGCTGTTGCTGAACGCGCGGTAGCAACATGGGCCGGCCTTGCTGGGCGTCGTGCAGCGAAGCTTGTCGGGCGCGGGCACCTGCTTCTTGAAATTGATGGAGGGCGCGCGACCGCCGAGCGACCACAGTACCCACAGATCGCGCGGGCCATCCGGGAGCAGGAAGGACAGCTGGATGTCCCCGCCGGGACGCACTGGCAGCACTGCCGAGGCGAGCTCCGCAGTGTCTACGGTGGTGACGTCGGCGCCCCACCCGCGGCTGTGATTCAGCTGCACGCCCTCGATCGGGTGACCCTTCGCTGGGCAGAGGACGCGGAGCCACTCGCGCACGCGCGAGGCCGTGCACGGCGCGTCCCAGTCGGGGAGCGTCAGCGGTATCGCTTGCTCCCACTCTGCGGCGGTCGGCGCCGGCGTGCTCGTCTTCGGAAACTCGTCGGGGGCCGTGGCGCTCGGAGCTGCCGTTGCCGCGGTGCCATCCGAGCGACGCTGCGGGTCACCGCCATCGCGCTTCGTCACCGTGCACGACAGGACACACACGCTCACGACCGTGACGAAGAAGAGCCGGCGCATGTCTGATCACTATCTCAACTTCGACGGAACAGGTGGCCTAGCCCGAAGTAGACGAACGTGTTTCCGAGCTGCATGCGGAAGTTGTACATGCCAGTCGGCTTGCGGCCCTTGCGCAGATAGGTGAACGCAAACGTGATGCGCTCCTCGTTCGGTCCGAGCTTGGTCACGCGATGATACGCGCGCGTTCCGCAGAAGAAGGCGAACGTGCCGGGGCCGGTTTGCAGCGAGCGGCGCATCGGCTCGCGCTCGCGGTCGCGCTCGCCTGCCGTCGTGTCGCTCCGGCGAGTCTCGATCTCGAGCCGCGCCGAGCTCTGGTCCACGAGGCCGATGACGGTGGAGAACGAGTCGCCAGGCTCGCAGCCGCATTCATCGTAGTGCCAGTCGAGGAAGTCGGCGTCGCGATACGTGTAGAGTGCAGATGCATGCGCCTCGGTGGGGGCGCGATGCTCGAGCGGGATCTGGGTGACGTCGGAGAAGAGCGCGAGCAGCTCCGCGGACTGGTGGAGCGCATGCATCGCTGGCGCTTGCTGCGCGATCACATGATGATGAATGGCGCCTGCGCGCCGCACGAACGGCGCATGCTTGCGCACCACGAGCGGCGCCATGGCACGCGCCTCGGCGACCATCTCGACGACGAGCGACGGCGGCAAGAGCTCCGGGAAGACGAGCAGCCCGTCGGTGTCCTCGTACTGGGCCCGGAGCGCCGCGACATCTTGCGCAGCGACCCAGCGGCGCAGCACCGCGCTGCGATCGTCGATGTCGGCAGCGCTCGAACCGTCCACCAACGCAGTATAGACTCACCTGGAAGCGCAGCCCATGCCCGATCTGGACACAGCAGCCTGGTACGCGTTCGCGATCCCTGCGTACATCCTGTACGTCATGATGGAGATCGTCCTCGCGCGGAGGAAGCGCGAGAAGGTCTTCAGCTTTGCCGAGACGATCTCGAACCTCACCGCGGGCATGGGTACGCTGATCATCGGCCTCTTCGCGGGACCGTGGGTCCTGCGCGCGTGGGACTTCGCGCACGACCACGTCGCGCCGTTTCGCTGGCCCGCGCACGGCGCATGGAAGGTGCCGGCGGCGCTCGTGCTCGCGGACTTCTGCTACTACGTCTACCACCGCGCGGGCCATCGCTTCGCGCTGCTCTGGTCCATCCACGGCATCCATCACCAGCACGAGCACCTGAACTCCTCGGTGGGATTTCGCCTGGAATGGCTCGCGGATCCGTACGCAGCGCTCTTCTTCGGGCTCATGCCGCTACTCGGCGTGGACTCCACCACGGGCTTCTTCGCGATCGCGCTGCTCTCGTTCTACACGCTGACGGCGCACTCGCCGGTCGTGCGACGCCCGACGTTCGGCTTCCTCGTCACGCCGGCCATTCACGGCTCGCACCACTCGCGCGACGCTCGCTACGGAGAGAAGAACTACGGCGCCATGCTCGGCATCTGGGATCGCATGTTCGGCACGTGGCTAGAGCCGCCGCAAGACGTCACGCTGCGACAAGACGTTGCGTCGATCTCACGCACGCATGATGGCGTGAGCGCCCAGTGGGGTCTGGTGCGCGAGCTCGCGTCGCAGCTCGCCGGCAAATCATGGCGCGAGAAGCTGCGCATCCTGACCAGCCGGCCAGTGGCGCGCGGTCCCGACAAGCCCCTTCGCGAGGACGCCGACCTTCCCCGCACGCTCCGAATATATGCACTATGCAGCTTTCTGGCGACCGCCTCACTGGGCGCGTGGCTGCTCTGGTTCCGTGGCGAGCGCCCCTTCTACGTGCAGGTCATCACCGCCACCACGGTGCTCGCGGGGCTCTACACGACGGGAGGACTGCTCGACGGAAGGCCCCGCGCGATCAGGCACGAACGCGCGCGCCTCATCTTCACGGCAATGACCGCGCTTCTGCTCGCGATGTATTCGCCGCCGCTCGCAGCCATCCTGGCGATCACGGCCGTCCTCGGGCTCGTCGCATCCGCTCAGGTGCCGACGCCTGCACGCTCATAGCCCTCTGTCACGCACAGTGTGTGCGGACGTCGGCGTTTTTACAGTTGATCCAGGCACGTTCCAGGCACGTCGGGTCACACGTTGCCGTCAACTGCGGCACACACCACCCAGCGTGGGAGGGAAAAATGCGGGAATCGTGGATGGCCCGCAACCTGCTTTGCGGGAACGCGAGGACAGGACCATGGCGAGCTGGCAAGCACACGACGACGTCACGGATGAGCGCTCGTGGACTCCGTTCGAGGGCGAGGGAACTGTGAAGGAGCAGCTCGCCATCATGCACTTCAATCGAGGGGCGGAGCTCTGTCTCATCGGGCGCTCGGCGGAGGCTCTGGCAGAGCTGTCTCGCGCGATCGAGCTCGACACGACATGCGCAAACACCGCGCTCGCCGACGACGCGTGGGCCGCGCTCTGGGAGGACCCGCGGTTCAACGAGCTCGTGTTCTGCGAAGAAGCGCCCATGGCGCAGCGCTCACCAATGCTCGCGCTGAACTGACGTCACTTCGCTTGCTCATCGACCCGCGGCAGGGTCGCGGCAAAGCGCGGGAGCGACGTGAGCCGAGCGCGATGGGCCGCGATCGCGGGCAGGTTCAAGAATCGTCTGCCACCCACGGGCACGCGATAATGGCCGCGCAGCGAGATGAATGTACTCTGCATGCGTGACGATGGGGCGCGCGACGGGAATCGAAGCTCCAGCGACTCGTGCTCGTGAATGGCGGCGCGCGTGCGGTCACTCTCGATGACCAGATCGCGCACGTCCTGCTCGCTGTCCGCGCGGAGCAAGCGCGCACTGCTGGGAGGAATGACGTCCGCCGTCACCTCTTCTGATGTTGGAGCGAGCGCCACGCTCTCGATCTCCCAGAACCCCGGCGTTGCCTTCAGCTGCACGACGAGGGGCAGCGGCGCTGTCGTGCTTTCCGGAACATCGAGAACGACGCCGAAGCGTCGCATGCCACGCGACCCCACCGGCGCCACCAGCTGACGTGCGCCGTGCTCCGGCTGCACGACGAGCGGAATGCCGAGCCGCTCGGTCTCATCGTCCCAGACCTCCTGGCGACACGCGTCGGAGCACGTCTCCTTCGTGACGCTGGCCATGAACGGTTCCATCGATTGCCCCATCGTCCCCAGGTAGCGCGCGAATGCATCCTCTGCGAATGCCGTGGTCCTCGCTGTGATGACGAGCACCGCGCGGGCGCTCACGGACCGAGAAAAACCAGGGAATGAGAGACGCCACGTCCTCGTCGGCTCGCCGCCAAGGGCGCTGTCCGTGGACACGAGCGGGCTCGCAACGACGGCATCGCCGTCGCGGATCCCCACCAGCGTTTGCGTCGTGGTGGGAATGATCTCCACGGACGGTTCGTGCTCCGCCACTAGCAGGCTTGCACTGTCGACAAGGAACGTCTCACCCGCAACGCCATCGATCCGAAGCACATGCGCGTCCGCGGCGGCCCCGAGATGCGCGGCGCGCAGCACGTCATGTCGCTCCGCCCACGGATAGAGCGCGCCGCTCACGAACGATCCTTCCACCGTGACGCCCTGCCCGTCCACGCTGGACACGAACGGACTCTCGGCACGAACAATGGGACGCGGCGCCTCCACGTACACGACACACCAGAACAACCCGATCGCCACGGCGAACGCAGAGGCGACGAACGTTGCGCGCGACCACCACGAAGAGCGCTGCGCCTGCCGACGCAACAGGATGATGGGCACGATCCCGGTGAGCCCCAGAAACGGCACCACGCTCGCGAGAAGCGCCAGGAGCGCGAGCGCAAGGGGTGCGCGTGAGGGGGAGGGTTTCGACATGAAGATCGAAAGATAGAAAGGTCCGGGCGCTTTCTATCTTTCTATCTTCATGTTCAACCTCTTCTCTCCGGCCATGGCAAAGAAGAAACAACCCGCCCGGAAAGCGCCCCAGCAGGCACGTGCCCAGGTGACGGTGGATGCCATCCTGGAGGCCACGGTGCTCGTGCTTGATCGCGAGGGACTCGACGCCGCGACCACCACGCGCATCGCAGAGGTCGCGGGCGTGAGCGTGGGCTCGCTCTACCAGTACTTCGCGCATCGCGATGCGATCCTCACGGCGCTGCAGGAGCGTGAGTTCGAGCACACCATGGCGATGATGCAGGAGGTGCTCGCGGACGGAAATCTGGGACGAAGCCCGCGCGACATCGTGACGGCGGTGGTCCGCGGGCTTGCGGCGCTCTATGCGCGCTCGCCTGGCCTGCATCGCGTGCTGACGATCGAGGGGCTGCGGGTGTCCGCGGCGCCGCGTGTCCAGGCATTCGACGCGCGCGTGGTCGACATCATCCGCCACTTCCTCGCCGCGACGCAGGCACCGCTGCGCCGCGAGAACGTCGAGGCCGCGGCGTTCGTGGCGTTTCAGTCCGTGCGCGCAACCATGCTCGCCACGCTGCTGGAGCGCCCCGCAGGCCTGTCGGCGGAGGATCTCACGCAGGAGCTCGTGGACCTGGTGCTCCGGTACCTCGTGCGGGACTCGTAATTCGCGTCTGCGCGCGCGATTGCGTACAATCGAACCAATGTCGTCGGAAACCGTCGAGAAAGCCCGCGCGCTGCGCCTGACCCGATTGCGGGCGCAGCTCACCACGCGGGTGGACAACCCGAACGCGGCGATCGAGGCGCTCATCTCCGAGCTCGAGGTGGGCGACGAGCAACCCGCGCTGTGGGAGGCGCTTCACGCGGCAGCATCTCGCGATGGGACCGAAGAGGCGCTCGGAGCGGCGTACGTGAAGACGGCTGGCAGCCAGCGCCTGTCGCGGCTCGCGCCGGAGGCGGCCACGGCGTTCCTGATGCACGCAGCGGACTACTTCCAGGGTGTGCGCGGCGACACGGCGACGGCGGAGACGTTCCTCGAGCGCGTGCTGAAGGTCGCGCCGAGTCACAAGGACGCGTTCGCACGGCTCGAGCGGCGCCTGGAGAGCGCGGACGATCCGCGGCGCGCGCTGGTCGTCTACGCGAACGCGGCGGCGGCGCCTCCGATCGCTGCGGCCACGCTCGCGACGAAGGCAATGCACAAGCTGGTGCTTCTGAAGGCGGACTCGCCCCTCGCCGAGGACGCGTGCAAGAGCCTCGTCGTGCTGGCGCAGGACAACCCGCGCCTCCTGCCCGCGCTCGAGGCTCACTGCAAGCTGACGAAGCGGTCCGCGCTTGCTGCGGCGTGCATCGAGATCGCGCTGGAGAATCCCACGCTGACGAACGAGGATGCGCTCGTTCTCAGGCGCCGGCTCCTCGACCTGTACCTGGGGGACGCAGGGCTTCCGCAGAACGCCATCGTCCATGTGGAGGCGCTCCTCACAGCGGACGCGACCGATACGGGCGCGCGCAAGGTGGCCGAGAAGCTGCTCTCCGTTCGCGACGTGGCGTCACGAGCGGCCTCCGCGCTCACGCTCGCGCGCCGAAATTCGCAGCCGCCGGGGCCGCGCTCGAATCCGCCGGGTTCGCCCTCGCGACCGCCGCCTGCGCGCAGCGGGTTCCCGCCTTCGGCCTCTCAGCCGCCGGGGCCGCCGCGCTCGGTCCCGCCGCCCAGTCTGTCGTCCACGCCGCGCTCGGTCCCGCCGTTGCCGCCCACGCTGCGGTCCGCGCCACCGCAGGTGCCGCCACCGCCAGCGACCGCGACGATTCCCGACATCGAGCCGGACGACGAGTAGCTCACACGAGCTTGCGCTCGTAGAACGTGTCGCAGCCGGAATGTCCGGTGTTGCCCTTCGCACCCGAGATGCGCGTGAAGCCGTTGCGCTGGTAGAGCGCCTGCGCGTCGCTCATGTTCGTCAGCGTCTCGAGGTACATGGTGCGGAAGCCAGCGTTCGTCGCGCCCTTCATGCACATCGCCAGGAGCTCGCTGCCAAGGCCCAGCCCGCGCAACTCAGGGTAGAGGTACATCTTGCGCAGCTCGCACGTCTTCTTGTCGCCGCCCGTGAGCGGCGCAAACCCGCCGCCCCCCTGCACGCTGCCATCTTCGTTGCGCACGATCACCCAGTAGGCCGCGCGCCTGCCGTGCGCGTTGTAAAACGCGTGCATGTCGTCGACCTCGGGGTCCATGATCGCGTAGCCCGGCCCACTGGCGCCGAACTCTGGCATGACCGTGCGGATCAAGGCGGCGACGGCCGCGGCATCCTGCTTCTTCACCGCGCGGATAGCGTACTCGACGCGGCGCCGTGAGCGAGACAGGGCGCGCGCGTAGAGGCCCATGCCGCGCACCGCGGCGCTTCGTTCGTCGGGCGAGAGGACGGCGAGCGCCATCTCCACGCGCGCGTTGGAGTCCGCGTGGAGGCAGGCGAGCTGTGTGCGCCCTGTCGCGCCGAGGGTGACGATGCGGCTCCGCGCGTCCGAGCCCTTGTCTTTGCGGACCAGCTTGAGCGCCAAGAGCTCCGCGACCACGCGGCTGATGCGCGACTTATCCAGGCGCAGGAGGGACGCGAGATCGTTCTGGGAGAGAGGGCCGCGCTCGCCGAGCTCGATCAGGACGTGGCACTGGGGGTGCGTGAGGCCGGAGGGCTCGGGCTGGTTGACCAGGAAGCCGAGCTCGCGGACCAGCTCGCGGGAGGCACGGCGGATAGGGAGGACCTCGGTGAACATGGTTGCTGACATTACCTAATTGGTTGCTGTTCGCAACTATTCATTCGAACCACTACTTCCCATGAAATCGGCCCGATCGGTCCGGTCGTCGCGGACGTCGCGGACACCTGCTCGTCGCGCTACTCGTAACGGAGGGCGTCTATGGGATCTAGCTGCGAGGCTTTCCAGGCCGGGTAGAGGCCGAAGACCACTCCCACGAAGGCGCTGAACCCGA